>NZ_JAAORD010000001.1:0-353801 GCF_017696205.1 Prochlorococcus marinus XMU1402
TTCCACAAAAACTACTACTACTAAATTTTTTATTTTTATTATTTTTTATTATAGAACTAGAGTAATAAATTAAATTATTGAATTTAATTAACGAAAAAAGTATATTGAATGTGTAAAAAAAATCCAAAACCTGATGGAGATTATTTGTAATCAAAATGATTTAAATAATGCTATTCAATTAGTAAGTAAAGCTGTTGCTTCAAGACCAACACATCCCATTCTTGCCAATATACTTTTAACAGCCGATCAAGGAACAAATAAGATTAGCCTGACAGGATTTGATCTTAATTTAGGAATTCAAACTTCTTTTGATGGAACTGTTAAAAATAGTGGTGCTATAACGATACCTTCAAAATTATTATCTGAAATAGTAAATAAATTGCCTAATGAAACTCCTGTTTCTTTAGAAGTAGATCAAGATTTAGAAAATGTTTTAATAAAAAGTGATAGAGGATCGTTTAATCTTAAAGGTATACCTTCAGATGATTATCCTAACTTGCCATTTGTTGAAAGCGGTACTTCTTTAAATATTGAACCTATTTCTTTTTTGAAAGCCTTAAAATTAACTATTTTTGCAAGTAGTAATGATGACTCAAAGCAATTACTTACCGGAGTTAATTTTACGTTTAAACAGAGTTATTTAGAGTCTGCATCAACCGATGGTCATAGATTAGCGGTAGCGTTAATTGGAAACGAAGAAAATATTGCAAATAAAGATAATTTTTATTCTAATGAAAGTGATTTAACAGTAACAATTCCAACAAGTTCTTTAAGGGAAATTGAAAAATTAGTGACTTTAAAAAGCTCAGATAATTCAATTAAACTTTTCTACGACAAAGGTCAAGTAGTTTTTATTTCTTCTAATCAAATAATTACAACAAGAACACTTGAAGGTACCTATCCAAATTATTCTCAATTAATACCAGATACATTTTCTAAAACAATCAAGTTTAAAACAAAAAAATTTATTGAAGCATTAGAAAGAATTGCTGTTTTAGCTGATCAACAGAGCAGTGTTGTTAAAATTAAATTGGATAATACAGATCTAGCCTCAGTAAGTGCTGATGCACAAGATATTGGTAGCGCAAATGAATCAATACCTGTTTCCTATTCTGGAGAAGATTTTGATATTGCATTTAATGTTAGATACCTTTTAGAAGGGTTAAAAGTTATTGCTTCTGAAAATGTACTTTTAAAATGTAATCTTTCAACGACTCCTGCTGTTTTTGTACCAGAAGATAACTTTAATTCTTTTACTTATTTAGTCATGCCTGTTCAGGTGCGTTCCTAATTTGAAATTACCTAAAGAAATTTTATTAAGTGAATTATTAAATCATAATGTTAAGGGAAAAAATACTCTTAACTATGGAAATGGAGAAAATGTATGGATGCATCCTCCTGTTCATCGTATTTTAGGATGGTATTCACGTCCTTCAAATTTTGATTTAAAACGAAATGTTTGGAGATTAAATCAAATTACTCAAATAATAGATAATGATATTTATGTCAAAGGTGATCCAGCAATTTCTGATTTAGCAACTTTAAATAGGTTTCCAACATTAATAGAAGCTAATTTAATAAATATAAATGGCTCAAAAATAGGAGTTATAGCAGATTTTTTATTTAATATGAAAACAGGTAAAATAAATTATTATTTAGTTTCTCGATCTAATCCTAAGATTCCAGGTTCTAGTAGATGGAAATTAAATATTGAAAATATAAAAGATCAACAACCTGGTTTAGTATTTTGTGAAAGCAATTCTTTAGATGATTTATTTTTGATAAAATCAAGTATTAAAAATGAATTTTGGCAAAAAGGGAAAAAAATTTTTGATAGATTCGATGATATGAAAAATATAGCTTCTAACAGATTAGAAGATTGGCTAGAAGATGATGAAGATATAAACCCAAATTTAGATTTTAAACAAAATAGTTTTTATAATAAAGATATAACATCAAGATCTTTTAGTGATAAAAAAGACGATGACCCTTGGATCTAAAGAATGATAAATTCTCAAAATAATGATCTATATGATCTTAGTGAAGCACTTAAAGTTGAAAATTTAACCGTTAATGATTACGACGAAATTTGTAAAAGATTAAAAAGAACACCTAATAGGACTGAACTAGGAATGTTTGGTGTTATGTGGTCTGAACATTGTTGTTATAGAAATTCAAAACCTTTATTATCTAACTTTCCTACTAAAGGTAAAAATGTTTTGGTTGGCCCCGGAGAAAATGCTGGCGTTATTGATGTTGGTAATAATCAAAAACTTGTTTTTAAAATAGAGAGTCATAATCATCCCTCTGCAATCGAACCTTTTCAAGGGGCAGCAACAGGGGTAGGAGGAATATTAAGAGATATTTTTACAATGGGTGCAAGGCCAATTGCAGTTTTGAATTCATTAAGATTTGGCAATCTTGACAAACCATCAAATGTAGATTTGCTTCGAGGAGTTGTATCAGGAATAGCACACTATGGAAATTGTGTGGGTGTGCCTACTGTTGGAGGTGAAATTGACTTCGATGATAGTTATTCTGGTAATCCTCTTGTAAATGTAATGGCTTTAGGACTTTTAGAGACTAATGAAATTGTTTGTTCCGGAGCTAAAAATGTAGGATCACCAGTACTATATGTTGGTAATACAACAGGTAGAGATGGAGTTGGTGGGGCTAGTTTTGCAAGTTCAGAATTAACTACAGCTTCATTAGATGATCGGCCTGCAGTTCAAGTAGGTGACCCATTTGTTGAGAAAAGTCTTATTGAAGCTTGTTTAGATTCTTTCAAGACAGGAGATGTAATAGCCGCTCAAGATATGGGTGCTGCAGGTTTAACCTGCAGTAGTGCAGAAATGGCTGCAAATGGAAATTTAGGAATATCTATTAATTTAGATTTGGTCCCTTCTAGAGAAAAAAATATGTCTCCATATCAGTATTTATTATCTGAATCTCAAGAGAGAATGTTATTCGTGGTAAAGGAAGAAAAAGTTAATGAACTTATTGAAAATTTCACTAAATGGGGATTATATGCAAATGTAATTGGTGAAGTAATAGATACAAAAGAGGTCATTATTTCTCATAAGGGTAATATTGTTGCTCAAATCCCTACTTCTGCTTTATCTGACGATACCCCTGTCAATATTCGTCCTGTAATAAATGATCCACCAGTTTATTTATTAAATAAATGGGAGTGGAAAGAAAAAAACTTACCAGAAATTGATGAGCAACAAATATTTTCATTGAAGGAAAAAAAGAGTTTTTCTTATTCACAAATTATTTTAAAACTTCTCTCTAATCCCTCAATAGCTTCCAAGAGATGGATTTATAAACAATATGATTCTCAAGTGCAGGCAAATACAGTTTTTAAACCCGGAGAATCTGATGCTGCTGTAATAAGATTAAGGGTACAAACTGAAAAAAATAAAAATAAAGTATTTTCTGGTGTTGCTGCTTCCGTCGACTGTAATAGTAGATGGGTTTCTCTTGATCCTTTCAGAGGAACTATTGCCGCAGTTGCAGAATCTGCCAGAAATGTTAGTTGCGTTGGAGCTGAACCAGTAGCAATTACAAATAATTTAAATTTTTCTTCTCCTGAGAATGAAATAGGATATTGGCAACTCTCATCTTCATGCAAAGCAATTTCCGAAGCATGTAAAGCTCTTGAAACTCCCGTTACGGGGGGAAATGTTTCCTTATATAATGAATCAAAAAATAAAGATAATAAAATAACTCCTATTAATCCAACGCCAGTGATTGGAATGGTTGGGAAGATAGATAATGCTGAAAAAGCTATAAGTAGTGAATGGAAAAATCTTAATGATCAAATCTGGTTAATTGGTTCTCATAAATCAGAAATAACAATTGCAGCCAGTTCTTATTTGGAATATTTTCATGGAGAAATTACAGGAAGGCCTCCAAAAATAGATTTGTTGGATGAGAAGTTGTGCCAGGGTTTTTTAAGAAATGCGATATTAAATAGTTTTGTAGTTTCTGCTCACGATATTAGCGATGGAGGTTTAGCTATAGCTTTGGCAGAGTGTTGTATTTTATCTTCAAAAGGTGCCTCAATAGACGTAGAAAAAGTTTCTAATAGAAATGATAATCTATTGTTTGCAGAAGGAGGTTCTAGAATTATTTTTTCAATAGATAAAAATAAAGAAAAAGAATGGCTCAAATATTTAAAAATAAATCAAATTAATTCTCAATCAAGCGTTTATATAAAAAAAATAGGATATGTTTCAAGTGAAACTTTTAATATTAAAATTCAAGAACAAAATATTTGCAATATTAGGGTTGAGGAATTAACCGAAAAATTTAATAATAGTATTTCAGGCCACTTTTAAATATGAAAAAGAATTTTCAATTTTCAAAATTTTTTATAAATTAAGTTATGTGTGGAATTGTTGGAATAGTTTCTTCAGATGATGTAAATCAACAAATTTACGATAGTCTTTTGCTTCTTCAGCATAGAGGTCAAGATTCAACAGGTATAGCTACAATGGAAAACACTATTTTCCATATCCATAAGGCTAAAGGTCAGGTAAGTACTGCATATAGAACAAGAGATATGAGGAATTTAATAGGCAAAATTGGTTTGGGTCATGTTAGATATGCCACAAAGGGATCAGCTGAAAGTGTAGAGGAAGCTCAACCCTTCTATGTTAATGCTCCTTATGGAATTGTTTTGATACATAATGGTAATTTGACTAATACTAGAGATTTAGAAAAACAATTATTCAATATTGATAAGCGGCATACAAATTCTTCAAGTGATACCGAAATGTTGTTGAATGTATTTGCTACAGAATTGCAAGAGCAGATTCATAATCAAGAATTGCAACCTGATATTATTTTTGATGCTGTCAAATCTTTACATAAAAGAATTCAGGGATCATATTCTTCAATAGCATTAATTTCAGGACATGGTTTATTAGCATTCAGAGATCCTTTTGGTATTAGACCTTTAGTTATAGGAAAAAGAATTTCATTAACTACTAAAAAAGATGAGTGGATGGTTGCGAGCGAATCTTTAGTGCTTGAGAATAACGATTATCAAGTAGTTAGAGATGTAGACCCTGGAGAAGCCATTTTTATAAACCTTAATGGAGAGTTTTTTTCTAGGCAATGTTCCGAAAATCCAGTGTTATGTCCTTGTGCTTTTGAATATGTATATCTAGCTAGGCCAGATTCAATTATGAACGGGATTTCAGTATATAAAGCTCGCTTAAAAATGGGAGATTATTTGTCTGAAACAATAAAAGAGAATATTAATTCCGGAGATGTTGATGTTGTAATGCCTATCCCTGATTCTTCTCGACCTGCTGCTATGCAAGTCGCTAGACAGCTAGGTATAGAGTATAGAGAAGGTTTTTTTAAAAATAGGTATGTTGGTAGAACATTCATAATGCCTGGTCAGCAGAAACGTAAGCAATCTGTAAGACAAAAATTAAATGCTATGAGTGCAGAATTTAAAAATAAAAATGTATTAATTGTTGATGACTCAATAGTACGAGGTACTACTTCAAAAGAAATTGTCCAGATGGCTAAAGATGCAGGAGCAAATAAAGTTTATTTCACATCAGCAGCACCACCTGTGCGTTTTCCTCATGTTTATGGAATTAATATGCCAAATAAGGATGAATTGATAGCTCATAATAGAACAATAAGTGAAATTGCCGATCAACTAGAAATTGATAATCTTGTTTATCAAAGTGTTAATAATTTACGCAAATCGATAATAAGTGATTCTTCAATTGAAGATTTGGAAATGAGTTGCTTTACTGGCTCTTATGTAACAGGAACAGTAAATCAAGAATACTTAAACTGGGTTGAAAATGAATATAAATCTTAGTCAAGAAGGTTTTTGAGACTAAAACAATTTTCAAGATGTTCTCCTATCTCCAAATTTAAAAAGTCAATTAAAAAATTTGTTGTATTAGATTTGAAATTTAATTTATCGAAGTTTAACCTAGCAGATTTATTTTTATTAGTTTCAATATCAAGGTAATGGTTACTTGGTATGACCTTTAGGAAGATATCCTTTTTAAGCTGGGTTTTTTCATTTAAATATCCCAAACTGTATTCATTCGCGTAATAAATTTCATTTGTATTTAAGCAAAAGATTTTCCCATGTTTAGAAATTAAATAAATATTTTCTTCATTTTGATATGGGCAACAAGAAACAATTATTTCACTCGGCAAAAGTTTTACAAGAATTAATCCTTGAGATTGTTTAGTAGTTGGATTTAAAAATTTATCAGATAACTTAAATTTAAAAATTCTTCCTATTGAGGTTAATATTATTAAATTTTTTTCTTCATTAGAAATAAATGAATCAATTATTTTTTGATTATTTTTTAATTTTGTTATTGCGAAAGATCTATTACTGTTAATCATATCCTTATCAAACAAAACTTTTTTAAATCTTCCATCAGAATTCAAAATACATAAATAGTTATTAATTCCTTTTTTAATTGAGTGGAAATTTATTATTTCATTTGGATTAATATTCCCAAGGCTTTTATTATCTAATTTATAGTCATTATTAATTTTTGACTCCCAATCTATGTGAAAAACCTTTCCGGTATATGTGATTCCAATTAATTTTAAATTTTTATCGACATTACATATAAATTTTTGAATATTTTTATTATCTATAATTTTATTTGTATCCTCAAAAGATTTTTTGTAATTATTTAAAATCATTTTCTTTAAATAAAGTCTATTATCTATGTGTAATTTTGTTTTTTTATTTATAAATTCTTCTAGTATCTGATTATTAATTATTTCTATTTCTTGATTTTGATCTATATTCTTAAGAATTTTTGTTTTTCTTTTGACATTATATTTTTTCTTTAATAATAAAAATTCATTTATTAACAACTCAAGTAATAATTTTCTTTCGTTCAGTATTTTTTGAAGATAATTCTTTTTTTCTTGCAAATTTTTTATATCATTCTTTATTTGATTTCTTTCTAGATTTGTTAATTTTTTTAGTGGCATTTCCAAGACTGAATTTGCTTGTTTTTCACTTAAGAAAAAATTCTCCATCAATTTTGATTTAGCTTCTGCAGAATTTGCTGAGTCTTCAATAAACGCGATAATTTTTTTAATATGTTTTGTTGCTTTTGATAAACCCTCTAATATTTCAAGTTTTTCAAGAGTGTTTTTTAGATAAAAATTAGTTCTTTTTCTAATTGTTTTTTCTCTAAATTCAAGAAAAAAAATAAGATATTGTTTTAAGTTTAGCTGGATAGGCTTGCCTTTAATTAAAGTTAAAAAAATTGCACCAAAGTTTGTTTGGAGAGTTGTTTTTTTATATAAATTAGAAATTACAAGTTCTGCATTAGAGTCTTTTTTTAACTCTATGACAATTCTCATTCCATCTCTATCGCTTTCATCCCTAATATCTGAGATTCCATTGATTTTGCTCGCATTAACAAGTTCCGCTAATTTTTCAATCCAACCTGACTTACTGATTTGATAAGGAAGCTCAGTAATAATTAATGCATTTTTTTTATGTTTACCTTTTCCTACATTTATTTCTTCTGTATTTATGACACCTCTAATTGTTATTGATCCTTTTCCTGTTTCATACAGTTCATCTATTGCTTGATTATGAATTAATTCTCCGCCTGTAGGAAAATCAGGCCCTTTAATAAGGTTAGAAAGTTTTTTATTACTTATATCTTTATTTTTTACTAAAGCAATTAAACCATCTACTACCTCTCCTAGGTTGTGAGGAGGAATATTTGTTGCCATTCCAACTGCAATTCCAGATGATCCGTTCAATAATAAAAATGGAAGTTGGGCTGGGAGAACATCTGGTTCTTTTTGTGAACCATCAAAGTTATTTGAGAAATTAACTGTTTCTGATGCGATTTCTTCAAGAAACGCTTTGTGGGCTATTGGAGCTAATCTTGTTTCAGTGTATCTCATTGCAGCTGGTGGATCATTATCTACTGATCCAAAATTTCCATGTCCATCAAGTGTGGGATATTTTGTCGAAAAATTTTGCACTAGCCTTACTAATGCATCATATACTGCTTGATCTCCGTGAGGATGGTACTTCCCAAGTACATCTCCAACAACTCTTGCACACTTTCTAAATGGTCTATCCGGTGTTAAACCTAATTCATGCATTGCAAATAGTATTCTTCTTTGGACAGGCTTAAGACCGTCTCTAGCATCGGGAAGAGCACGACCAACTATTACACTCATTGCATACTCCAGATAAGAACGTTGCATTTCTTCTTGGAGAGAGATAGAAGTGAAGTTTTTCTTATCCATCAGAACATAAAATTAAATATGTATTTATTGATTAAATTAAGACTAATAGGTAAACGAATATTTTCCAGTATTGAAATTAAGAAGATTCATTTATTTTGGACTTTGCCAATATTACATCTTGTTTAAGTTGATCATTTTGTAAAAGGATTTCTGTTGAGGATTGTATATTTTCTCCCCACAACTGTTCTTTTCTATAATCACGATTAATATAATTTGGATTTTTAATCAAAGCTTTTTTTGCGAGTTTAAGCGCTAATTTAATATCTTTCACTCTTAAACAGGAAGCAAGTCCTAATAATGGCTCTGCATTTTCCTCAATTGAGATTGCTTTTTCAAAATGTTTTAAAGATTGATTGATATTATTTTTCTCGAAATAAGCTAAACCTTGATTGTTAATTGCTTGCCAGAAATCGGGTTTTATTTTTATAGATCTCTCAAATAACGTAATAGCTTCCGAGTAATTTTGTTCCATTAATGAAATATTTCCTAATTGAAAAATAGCATTATGGTTATTTGGTTCGACACTTAATCCAGATTTTAAAGCAGTCTTTGCCTTTTGTAATTCTGAAAGCTTAAGATAAACACTACTTTTTGCAAAATATATTTCACTATTCTTTGAATTAATTTTTTGTGCTTTATTTAGTGAAATAAGTGCTTTTTTGTATAGTTTGTTAGCTATTTGTGCTTCAGATAAAATTAGCCATAGTTTTTCATCTTTGTTATTTATTTGAACAGCTAATTTTGCTAAGTTAAGGCTCTTTTCATATTGTCCAAAATACAAAAGCTGATATGCATTTTTGCCAATAGATAAGCTATCTTTTTGTAAATTTTTTAATGTTGGTAAATAATAGTAGGGGACTAAAGATTGAACATGATTAACTCTAAAAAAGGAAAAACTAATTAAAGAGATAAATATTATTTTTTTAACAATTTTTTTCATTTTTAAATGTTCAGATTTGCTTTTATGTTTCTTCTCCACATCCATGGTTTAATTCTTTTTAAGGTCGTTGATTTAAGGTTTTTTTCCCAAGTTTTATCATCCCAATTTAATGACTCAATAGTAAGATTTTGAATCCATTCTTTTGGAGTTGTTTCAAAAGTATTATTGTATGGTACTGATTTATTCCATGGGCAAATATCTTGACATATATCACATCCTGCAATCCAACCATTTAAATTTTCTTTTATTTCTTTTGGAATAGTTTTATTTCTGCTTTCTATTGTGTGATAGGCAATACATAAGTCTGATTTTATTACAAACGGTTCTACTATCGCTTGTGTCGGACAATATTCAATACACTTATCACATTTCCCGCAAAGAGATTGATGAGGTTTATCTGGTATCAAATCTTTCGTTAGTATCATAAAACCTAAAGTAAGCCAAGAACCATTTTCTTTGGTTATTAAATTGCTATTTTTACCTATCCAACCAAGACCTGATTCTTCAGCCCATGCTTTTTCAAGAAGTGGGGAGGTATCTACACATATTTTCCACTCGCAATCTGGAATTTCTAGATTAATCCATCTACCGATATTCTTTAATTTTTTATAAATTACTTTATGATAATCCTCTCCCTGACTAAATTTACCTATCTTGAAAATTTTGTTCCTGCTGTTATTTGAGTTAATGTAAGTAAACCCAACGCTGAGAACACTTTTTGCTCCCTGAAGGAGTGAGCTTATGTCTTTTCTTCTTTCTGCTTCCATCCATTTCATTTCACCATGGTGGTTATTCGATAACCATCTATCTAATGCATTAGTTCTTAATTTCAAGCGCGAACTACCTGGTATAGAAGCAATTCCAGATATTGCAAAACCTTCATTAATTGCTCTTTCTTTTAATTTTCTACTTATTTCTTTTTTGTCTTGAAGGCTATTGATCATTCTTTTATTATGTATATAATTTCGCTTAAAATTTATATTTGGTTAAAAAACTAATAAATAATTTAAATATATTAAAAAAAAATATATCCTAACCAAGTAAAAACAGTTAAATTGTTAGTAAGGTTATTTTAGTTAAAAACGTTATTTTGGTTGAATCTAGTCAAAATCAAGATTCGAACTTAGGATCTAGGCTCCAACAGGATCTAAAAAATGATCTTATTGCGGGATTGTTAGTTGTTATACCTTTAGCAACAACTATCTGGCTATCATCATTAGTTAGTAAATTTGTATTAACATTAGTTACTTCCGTTCCTAAGCAGTTAAATCCTTTTATTACTTTAAATCCTTTATTACAAGATCTAATTAATCTTACTTTAGGTTTAACTGTTCCTTTATTAGCTATTTTACTTATAGGTTTAATGGCGAGAAATTTTGTAGGGAGATGGTTGTTAGAATTCGGTGAAGGAACTTTATCAAAAATTCCTGTTGCAGGTGCAGTTTATAAAACTCTTAAACAATTACTTGAAACTTTTTTAAGTAATAAATCTAATCGATTTAGAAGAGTTGTTTTAGTTGAATACCCTCGTGAAGGACTTTATAGCGTTGGGTTTGTAACTGGTAATGTGGGACCCTCCCTTCAGCCGGAATTGGATGAAACGTTGTTAAGTGTTTTTATTCCTACAGCACCTAACCCAACTACTGGTTGGTATACCTTGGTTCCTGAGTCTTCTGTTAAGGATTTGGATATTACTGTTGAAGATGCTTTTAGAACAATAATTTCGGCTGGAATAGTTAATCCAGATGAGAAAAATAACACTACAAACCCAACATTTTCAAAATTATTTTCTCAATTGCGTGCCTCTACTAATACTTCTTCTTAATTGATGAATAATAATAGATCTCTCTCTAGAGAATTATCTTTGATTTCATTAGGCCTGATAAAAGATAAAGGTGATTTCAAATTAAATAAACTTCAAGTAGAGGAAATTTTTGAATCTGCTTTGGATTCTCTAGTTAATCACTGTAGAGATGAATTAGATACTTGTGAAGTAGAGTTAGAAAATGCATCACAAAAAATATTAGAAAGTGAATTGCATGAAGGGGTTAATTCTTCTTTTGCAGATGTTCGTGATGAGTTAAAAAAGTCTTTAAAAAAAATTGAAATTGTTATGAATACACTTTCAGTAACTTTAGACTTTCCAAAATTAATAGTTTCTAGTGGACAAATCAATATCAGAGAGGATGTTAAAGAGAGGATAACTAAAATCATTAATAATCTTACTATTATTGATTCTGATATTGATCAAGTAATGGATGGTTGGAGATTAAAAAGATTGCCAAGAATTGATCGAGATATTTTGCGTTTAGCTTATGTGGATATTAATTATCTGAGCACACCTCTTGCTGTTGCTTGTGATGAGGCGGTAAATCTAGCCAATAAATATAGTGATATGCAAGGAAGAAAATTTATTAATGGAGTTTTAAGGAGATTACAAACAGCAAAATTGCAATAATTTTTTGATATAAATGAATAATATTTTAGAATCCATTAAGTTTTAACTATTCATATAAATGACTAATAATGATCTTGATAATTCTCGAGAGTGGGCAGAACAAGCTTATGCACTTTTAAAAAAAAGACAAGAAGAGAAAAAACAAGAATTACAGGATAAGGAAGAGAAAAAACAAGAATTACAGGATAAGGAAGAGAAAAAACAAGAATTACAGGATAAGGAAGAGAAAAAACAAGGTTTGGTTGATAGTACTAGAACAGAAAATCTTCTTAGTTCTAACAAAACTGTTGAAGAACCTGAGTTGGGAGAATTTGATGATAATTTTACTTGGTCAGCAATGGTGTTAGCTGCTCAAGGAAAAAAAATAAATCAAATATCTGTAGATGAAATTGATTGGTTAACAAAATTAAGAAGAGGATTGGAGGAAACCCGAAAAGGATTTGTTACTGAATTATTAGACAAATTAGGAGATGATCCTCTCACACCAGAATCTCTTGATGATTTAGAAACCTTACTAATAAGAGCTGATGTTGGTATTGATTCAACTGATAAAGTTATAAGTTCTCTTAGAAAAAAATTAAATGAAGAAGTTGTTGGTGGAGAAGCAGGAATAAAATTCTTAAAGAAAGAATTAAAATTAATTATCGATAAACCAATAAAAAATTCAGGTACTGATATTTTAGTCCCTCAAAAGGGGAAGTTGAATGTTTGGTTATTAGTGGGAGTTAATGGTGTTGGTAAAACTACTACTCTAGGAAAATTAGCATATTTGTCATCAAGGAGTAATTATAAAACTTTGATAGCTGCAGCCGATACTTTCAGAGCTGCAGCTGTAGAACAATTAAAAGTATGGGGAGAGAGGAGTAATGTTGACGTAATATCAAATCAATCAAAAAATGCTGATCCAGCTGCTGTAGTCTTTGATGCAATAAATTCTGCAAAAAAAAGAAACGTTGATTTATTGTTGGTTGATACTGCAGGTAGATTGCAAACAAAAAATAATTTGATGGATGAATTAGCAAAAATAAAAAAGATTATTGATAAAAAAGTCCCAGATGCAATTATTGAATCATTATTAGTGCTAGATGCAAGTCAAGGTCAAAATGGCTTAAAGCAAGCAAAAAGTTTCGCTAAATCAGCAAATTTAAGCGGAGCAATTATCACTAAATTAGATGGTACTTCTAGAGGGGGAGTCTCTTTGGCCGTGTCTGAAGAAGTTAATTTACCTATAAGATTTATTGGAGCTGGAGAAGGTATAAAAGATTTGAGACCCTTTAATAGTTATGAATTTGTGGAGGCTTTGCTTGCAGATAAATAAATATTTAATTTAATTTTTTTAAAAAAATTAAATATAATGATAAAAATTATTGATCTATCAAGTTTGTTGTGACAAATAATAAAAAAGAAAAATTATTTTCAAACAAATTTATTGAAAAATTTTTGGAAAATGAATCTAACTTATCTTTAAAAAATGAATCCAAGTTTGATGAAATCGCATCTTCATTAGCATATTATTTAAAAACTTTTTCTAACATAAATAAATTTCTGGATTATATATGTTTAATTTTAAAACATATCTTTGATGATAAAGTCATATTAATTATCCCTTTAAATTATGAGGGCAATATTTGGAATGAAAATATTAAAATTTCTGCTAAAAATGAATGTTTAACCATACAAGAAGAAATTAATACTTTTTTTAATCAATTTCATTTTTCTAAAAATTTTAAAATAAAGGAAATTCATAACTTTGAAGATGCTTTAAAAACTAATTTTAAAGAATATAAAATCGAAACTAAAAAAATATTATCTAGGGGAAAATGTAGAGGATTTATTTTCATTTTTTGCAAAGATATATGTAATCAGTCGATCATTGAAGATAGCAATTTTAATTTTATTCAAAATTGCTTAGCTGTTGGATTAGAAAATTATTGTTTAATAAAAACAAAGAAAAATCATGAAAATGTAGATAGAGAAATTTCTATCGGTGCAGAAATTCAATCCCAATTACTACCAGATTATTGCCCAATTATTTATGGTGTAGACCTAGCTGCACATTGCAGACCAGCGCTCCAGTTAGGAGGAGATTACTATGATTTTATGTGTTTAAAGACGAATATTTCAGAAAAAAGAAAGGAAAAAGCTAGATGGGCATTGGTAATAGGTGACGTAATGGGTAAAGGAATTCCAGCTGGTCTTTTAATGACTATGTTAAGAGGAATGCTACGTGCAGAAGTTCTTACAGGTTTGCCCCCAGATAGAATTTTGCATGATTTGAATCAACTAGCAATAAATGATTTAGATCAATCTCATAGATTTGTGACATTATTTTATTCAGATTACGATCCAAGAACTCGAAAATTGAGATTCGCCAATGCAGCACATAACCCACCTTTGTTATGGAAAAATTCAGATCAGAAAATTATAAAATTAGATGCAGAAGGATTTGTCCTTGGACTGCAAAATGATGCTGAATATCAATGTGGTGAAATTAAGCTTAATGAAAATGATCTAGTTTTATACTATACAGATGGAGTAATCGATACTTCTAATTCTCTAGGAGAAAGATTCGATGAGGAAAGGTTAATGAAAACCCTCACAAAATTATGCAAGCAATCCTACACATCTCAAGAAATCTTAAATAAAATATTCAAGAAATTAGATGACTTTACAGGAGAAAATAGACATTTGGAAGATGACGCATCAATGGTTATTTTGCAATTAAATTAGATATTTTTTGTCACCTATATAAAAAAATGCTTTATTAGAGATATCTAGAGTTACTCTTTAATAATATGGCAAAAGTTTGGAGTAAAAGGTTTGATAATGCACTTAACCCATTTATCGAAAAGTTTAATGCTTCAATTGGTTTTGATAGGAAGCTTATTTTAGAAGATTTAGATTGCTCTATTGCGCATGCAAAAATGCTTGGCAAAACTCAAGTTTTATCCTCTTCTGAAACTTTGCAAATTATTAATGGTCTAGAGAAAATAAAAGTTGAGTATTTAGAGGGTAAATTTTCTCCTAATCCTCCTTCTGAAGATATCCACTATTGCATTGAAGAAAAATTAATTAGTTTGATTGGTGAAACTGGAAAAAAACTACATACAGGTAGAAGTAGAAATGATCAAGTTGGTACAGATATAAGGTTATGGTTGAGAAAAGAGATTGACAATCTTGAAAATTTAATCACTGATTTGCAAAAATCCCTCTTAAGTCATGCGAAAACTAATATTTATACTTTTATTCCAGGATATACACATATGCAAAGAGCACAACCATTATCTTTAGCTCATCATTTATTGGCTTATTTAGAAATGCTTCAAAGAGACCGCGAAAGGTTTAAAGAAGTAAGATCTAGAGTGAATATATCTCCATTAGGAGCTGCTGCGTTAGCTGGTACAAAAATAAAAATAGATAGGAACTTTACAGCCGCAGAATTGGGTTTTGAAAAGATCTATAAAAATAGTATTGATGCAGTGAGTGATAGGGATTTTTGCATAGAGTTTGCATCTGCATCTGCTTTGGTAATGTCTCATTTGAGTAAAATCTCAGAGGAAATAATATTATGGGTTACTGATGAATTTTCTTTTGCAAAATTAACTGACAAATGTGCTACTGGCAGTAGCTTAATGCCTCAGAAAAAAAATCCAGATGTTCCAGAATTGATAAGAGGTAAAACAGGAAGAGTGTATGGACATCTCCAAGCATTATTAACTATGGTTAAAGGGGTACCACTTGCATATAATAAGGATTATCAAGAGGATAAAGAGCCAATATTTGATACTGCAGAGACTATATCTTCTTGCATTAAAGCAATGACTATTTTAATTAATGAGGGTATAGAATTTAATATTAAAAATTTATCTGATTCAGTAGAAAATGATTTTTCAAATGCTACTGATTTAGCAGATTATTTGGTTGGGAAACAGGTACCGTTCAGGACTGCCTATCAAGTGGTGGGAGAAATTGTTAAATATTGTTTGGAGAAAAAAATCTTATTTAAAAATCTTAAAATTGATGAATTTAAAAAATTTCATCCTAAATTCGAGGAGGATGTTTTTGCCGATCTTGAACCTTTTAATGTTGTTAAATCTAGAACTAGTGAGGGTGGAACAGGTTTTTCTCAAGTAGAAAAAGAGGTAAATAATTGGCAGAAAAAATTGTTACTTTGAATCTAAATTATTTTTCTACAACAAGGGTATGCTTTGAAGTAGAATAACTAAGTAAAGTTATGGGACTACTTATTGTAGTTTTTTTAATTAGCTAAATTTCTTTTTGAGTTTAAAGTGAGTATTTTTGTTGGTAATTTGCCTTTCCGCGCAGAGCGTGAAGATGTTATACAGTTATTTGCCCCTTTTGGTGAAGTTGTAAATTGTTCTCTTCCTCTCGAAAGAGATACAGGGAGAAAAAGAGGATTTGCATTTGTTGAGATGGCAGATGAATCAATAGAGTCAACAGCTATTGATGGTTTGCAAGGTACGGAGCTAATGGGTAGGCCACTAAGAATTAATAAGGCTGAGCCAAGAGGTGCTGGCGGTTCTCGCCGAGGAGGAAGAGGCGGTTACGGTGGCGGTAATAATGGCGGCGGTTACGGTGGCGGTAATAATGGCGGCGGTGGCTACAGTGGTTACGGTGGCGGTAATAATGGCGGCAGTGGCTACAGTGGTTACGGTGGCGGTAATAACGGCGGTGGTTACGGTGGTGGTAATAATGGCGGCGGTGGCTACAGTGGTTACGGTGGCGGTAATAACGGCGGTGGTTACGGTGGTTACGGTGGCGGTAATAACGGCGGTGGTTACGGTGGTTACGGTGGCGGTAATTCTGAAGCCAATAATAATACCTCTTACACTAATAAATCCTCAGGAGCAGAAGGTTGGGAAGATAGAAGTTATGGAAATTCTTCGGAAACTTCTGAATATGAAAGTGGTAGGAGCAGGAGAAAAAGGGGAGTTAGTAATGAGAATAATGCTTCAAACGGGGAAAATTAGTAACCCATTTCTTCAAGGTCAGTAGTTTTTTTCATTAGATATTTAATATCCAATTCTTTTTTTATAGATTTATCAGAAATTTGATTCCTCCAAATCTTAGCTTTTGGAATACCCTCAACAAGATTTATGAGATGTTTGCAAATATCCCAAGATTTTCCTCCTTTACTTAAATGTTCTTCTATGTAGGGAATTAAAGAATATATAATTTTCGAGGCTGATTTGGGTTTGGTATTGATCCCATAAACTTTTTGATCAATTTCAGACCATCTCATGGGATGTTTATATATTGATCGACCAACCATAACACCATCGAAAATATTTAGGGCTTCTAACGATTCATCGATATTTGAGAAACCACCATTGATTTCTATTAATAATTCTTGATTTAATTTTTTTAATTTTTTTACAATATCGTATTTAAGAGGAGGAACAGTTCTGTTTTGTTTTGGATTTAAACCTTTTAATATAGCTTTCCTTGCATGGACTGTAAATCTGTCTGCACCAGCATTTGCGATACATTTTACAAAATTATTCAAATTCATAAAACTATCATGGTTGTCTACACCGATTCTGTGTTTAATAGTTACCGGTATGCTGCAGTTATTTTTGAGGGATTCTATGCATTTTGCAACTTTTTGAGGATCTTTCATAAGCGAAGCGCCAAAATTCCCGGAACAGACTCTTGGACTTGGACAGCCAACATTAAAGTTTATTTCGTCATACCCCCAATCTTGTGCCATTTGAGCAGCCTCTTTAAGAATTTTAGGATCGTCCCCACCAAATTGAATAGATATCGGATGTTCATCGTTATTAAAATCTAGAAAATTTTCTTTTTTATTAGTATGAACTAAACTTTGGGCTACAATCATTTCTGTATACAAGAGAGCTTCAGAACTTATTTTTCTCATTATCATTCTGAAATGTTTATCAGTACAATCCATCATTGGAGCAATACTTAATTTATGAATATTTTTCGTAGAATTAGGAAGGTAAAAATTCATTACTTTTTATATCTGATTTAAATAATATGAATCAATTTCTTACAAGAAGGTATTTTATTCTAATTCCTATTATGTCATTCTTAAATATAATCTATAAGCCTATGAAAGTTTTAGCTTCTTCAATCAATTCTAAAAAAGAGTGGAATTTATCAAAAGAAGAATGGAAATCTCGGCTTAGTCCAGATTCTTATTATATTTTGAGGGAGGAAGGGACTGAAAGAGCTTTTAGTAGTCCACTAAATAATGAAAAAAGAGAAGGAGTTTTTCATTGTGCAGGATGTGATTTGGCGCTTTTCCCCTCAGATAAAAAGTATGATAGTGGCACAGGATGGCCAAGTTTTTGGGATTCAATTGAAGGTTCAGTTGAAACAAAGGTTGATTTCAAGTTAATTGTTCCAAGAACAGAATATCATTGTTCTAGATGTGGTGGTCATCAAGGCCATGTCTTTAATGATGGTCCAGCTCCAACAGGCAAAAGATACTGCAATAATGGCCTTGCATTAAGGTTTGTTCCTGATTAAATTTTGTGCGGCCTTCCGCAACTTGTTTTGTGGATCATTTTAATAGAAAATAGTCTTATTAAATTTTTAGAAAAATGATTGAAAATCAATCAAACAGTATTGATAATAAAGAAAATGATATTTCTGATCATGAGGATGCTTCATCTTCAGAAAATCCAATAATTGAAAATCATGAATCATCATCTCAAAACACAGAAGAAATAAATACCGAAGAATTAAAAAATTCTATTTCTAATAATGATGCAAGGTTAGAACAATTAGAAAAAGAGCATGAAACTTTAAAAAATCAATATATAAGAATTTCAGCAGATTTTGATAATTTTAGAAAAAGGCAATCTAGAGACCAAGATGATTTAAAAATTCAACTTGTTTCAAAGACTTTAACCGCAATACTCCCTATTGTCGATAATTTTGAGAGAGCGAGACAACAACTTAAACCAGAAAGTGAAGAAGCTCAAGCTCTTCATAGAAGTTATCAAGGATTATATAAACAATTAGTAGAGGTTTTAAAGCAACAAGGAGTTGCACCAATGAGAGTTGTTGGTCAGCAATTCGATCCTAATTTACATGAAGCTGTATTAAGAGAGCCGAGTGAAGAGTTTAAGGAAGATTTTGTCGTAGAAGAATTGCAGCGTGGATACCATTTAGATGGTAAGGTTTTGAGACATGCTTTGGTTAAAGTATCCATGGGACCTGGCAAACAAATTTCACAAGAGGAAGTAGAAAAGGATACAGTTGAAGTGGATATAGATTCAGAGGTAAATACTTCTGATGAATTATAAATTCCAAATTTTTACTTGAGTATTATTTAATGGCTGATTTTTACCAAATACTTGGAGTTTCAAGAGATGCTGATGCGGATACCTTAAAAAGGGCTTATAGAAAATTAGCAAGGCAATATCATCCTGATGTAAATAAAGAACCAGGTGCTGAAGATAAATTTAAAGAAATTGGCAAGGCTTACGAAGCATTAGCCGATCCTGAAACAAGAGCTAGATATGATCAGTTTGGAGAAGCCGGCCTTGGCGGTGCAGCTGGAATGCCTGATATGGGTGATATGGGCGGATTTGCAGATTTATTTGAAACTTTTTTTAATGGCTTTGGTGGACAAAATCCACAGGGAGGGAGAACTCAAAGAAGAGGCCCTCAACAAGGAGATGATTTAAGGTATGACCTTAATGTTGAATTTAAAGATGCAATATTTGGTCAACAAAGAGAAATTAAAATTCCTCATCTTGAGACATGTGAAGTCTGTAAAGGGACAGGTGCTAAACCAGGAACAGGTCCAAAAACTTGTTCTACATGTGGAGGAAGTGGACAAGTTAGACGAGCTACAAGAACACCTTTTGGTAATTTCACACAAGTAGCTGAATGTCCTTCATGTAATGGAACAGGTCAGATAATTGCAGATCCATGCTTAAGTTGCGGTGGTAATGGAGTAAAGCAAGTCAGAAAAAAATTAAGAATTAATATTCCCGCAGGAGTTGATACCGGTACTAAATTAAGAGTTTCTGGAGAGGGAAATGTCGGTTTGAAAGGGGGTCCACCAGGAGACCTTTATGTTTTTATCAAGGTTAAAAATGATTCAAAACTTAAAAGAGATGGTGTGACTATTTCCTCAGAAATAGCTGTAAATTATTTACAAGCTATTCTAGGTGACACTGTTCAAATTACTACAGTTGACGGAAATGTTAATTTAAAAATTCCAAGTGGAACTCAGCCAAATACAACTCTTTCACTTGAGAACAAAGGAGTACCTAGACTTGGTAATCCAGTTGCTAGAGGAAATCATGAAGTCCTAGTAAAGGTAAAATTACCAACTCGTATAACTGACGAAGAACGAAAACTTTTAGAGAGTTTAGCTTCTCAATATTCAGATAAAAATATAAATTCTAGTAGTGGACTATTTAGTAAATTATTTGGCAAAGAATCTTAATGACTTCTTTAAAACATTTGGATCTTAAATCTGTTCCATGTCCTTTAAATATTGTCAAAATTAAATTGGCGTTAGAGAAGTTATCCAAAAATGAACTACTTATAGTTGAACTAGATAAAGGTGAACCAGAAGAAATGGTATTAAATAATTTAAAAGAAATGGGATGTTTGTTTAAACAAATCAAAGAAAATGAAAAATTTATAAAAATAAAAATATTGAATGAAAACTAGTTGTAAACATTTAGGTTTAGTTACAAAAAAATTTAATGATTTTTTTTTAGTTGACTTGAAAAATCAAGAAAACTTTGTAAATAGTGAAAGATTTTTATGTAAAGTGAAGAAGTCTATAAATTTCAAAGATCAATTAATTTATGTTGGAGATAAAGTAGTAATTGACAGTATTGATCTTAAAAGCAAACGCGCAGTAATAACAAGTCTAAAAAAAAGAAAAAATTTATTAGCTAGACCTTCAGTTGCAAATATTTCTAATATATATATAACTTTTTCCGTTAAAGAGCCAGAATTAAATTTATCTCAAGTGAATAGGTTTTTGATATCAGCAGAATCAATGGGTGTTGAAGTGTCATTAGTTTTGACAAAGTGTGATTTAATTTCAGATACAAGAAGATCTTACTTACTTGATAAATTTGAGAATTGGGGTTATCAAGCAATAACTTTAAATTTGCAGAAATCTTATTATTTTAGAAATTTGTTAGCTGAGTTAAAGCAAAAAGAGTCTTCAATATTTATGGGCCCATCAGGAGTCGGAAAAACTACTTTGCTGAATATGATAATTCCAGGCCTTAAAAATAGTACTGCTCCAGTTTCCAGTAAAATTAAAAGAGGGAAAAATACTACTCGAAATGTTGAGTTATTTTCCATATCAAATCAAAGTTACATTGTGGACACTCCTGGTTTTAATATGCAACCTTTAGAGGTTGATATTAGGTTACTACCAAATCTTTATTCAGAAATATATAAACAAGTAATTGATGAAGGAATTAGATGTAAATTTCGCAATTGCTTACATGTGAATGATGAAGGCTGTAATTTAAATAAATCTTTTGAAAGATATTCTTTTTATAAACAAATGATCGAGTCTTCTAAGAGTCACTATTCTCAAAACCAGGAAGATTAAGATTTAATCCACCAGTCAAATCATTCATCCTTTCTTTCATAGTTGTAGTAGATAATTCATGAGCTTTTTGAATAGCTTGTAAGATGTTTTGCTCTATTTTTTCTTTATCTGAATTTAAAATATTTTCTTGCACTTCTACCTTTAAAGGAAGTTGGTTGCCACTTATCCAGACTTTTATCATTTCATCATCGCTTTTTCCTTCAATCTCCATATTTTCAAGTTCATCTTGTAATTTTTGAGCATCTTGTTGAATTTGTTTAGCTTTTTTAAAAGCTTCTGTAAGTTGTCCAAAGTTAGGAAGTCCAAAACCCGCCATTTTATAAAAAAAGTTTCTTTAATTAGGATAGTCAAAACCAATCATTCTTACTTCCGGTTGCAAATAAATTCCTTTGTTTTGTAGTACTTTTTGTTGAATTACAGTTATTAATTCATAAATATCTTTTGAACTTGCTGAAGAATTATTAATTATAAAATTTGAATGTAATGAAGAAATTTCAGCACCGCCAATTTTAAATCCCTTTAAACCCATATCATCAATTAATTTTGCTGCATAATTATTTTCAGGATTTTTAAACACACTACCAAAACTTGGTTGATGATATGGCTGTGTTTCTGTTTTTAATTTAAGGTTATTTTTGGTTGTTTGAATTAATTGTTTGAGATTTCCATTAGGCTCAAAATGTAGTCTTGCACCAACTATTGTCAAATCATTGCCTTGAAAAGAGCTGAATCTATACTCAAAATTGATATCTTTTTTTTCAATTTCAAGTTTTTCATGAGTTTTATTATTTATAACTTTTACGGAAATAAGATTTTTTGCAAGCGATAAATTACCTGTACCAGCATTCATATAAATTGCTCCTCCTAATGTTCCTGGAATTCCTACAGCCCATTCACCTCCTTGTAATCCATTCTTAGCAAGAGCATTAGATAATGTTGGGAGCATTACCCCGGCTTCCGCTTCAACAATTCCCGAATATGGTTCTATTGTTAATGACTTCATTTTTTTTGTACATATAACTATACCTTTTATGAAAATATCATTTATTAAAAGATTTGAACCTGCGCCAATTATTTGGCATTTTTGTTTGTTTAAATTGGCCCATTTTATTAGATAAAAAAATTCCTCTAAATTTCTTGGCTCAGCAAAATATTCAGCTACTCCTCCCACTTTTATGGTTGTATAATTACTTAGATTACATTTCTTAGAAAAAAACTTTTTATTCATAAATTAGTTTAGTTAAGTATTGTTCTTTTCATTTAAAATTGACCAGAAATTATGACAATCCCCAGCTCCCATATTCAAAATCAAATCGCCTTTTTGAGTTAATTCGTAAAAATTCTTTGTAATTTCATAATAATTATTTATGAAACTTACATTTTTGTTTTTTCTATAAATCAGATCAGTGATAATTTTCGAAGTAATATTATCTTCGTTTATTTCTCCTGCTCCATAAATACTAGTTACATAAATAATATCTGCTTTTGATAATTCTTCAGCGAATTCTTTACTAAATTGCTTTGCTCGTGAGTATCTATGAGGTTGAAATATTGCGATTAATCTACTTTTATGAAGTTTATTATTATTTTTTGGCTTAATAAATAATCTTCCTAATTTAATCGTCTCTTTTATTTCATTTGGATGATGAGCATAATCATCATATAAATTTCTTTCATCGATTTGTCCTCTGAATTCAAATCTTTTTTTTGGCAGTTTAAGGTATTTTATATTTTCCTTAATTTTTAAAAAATCTATACCTATCATTCTTGAAGCTGCTATTGCAGCAGTGATATTAGATAAATTGTGTAACCCTGGAACTGGAATATTTATGGTACTTATGAAATTTCCATTTTCGTAATATTTTCCAATCGTATGACTTATATTAATTTCAGTCGGAATTAAAGCATAAGCAACGTTGATTGGAGTAGTGTTCGACCACTTATTTTCAGAATAAAAATTATTCCGCGTAATTTCACAATCAAAATTAATTAATAATTTTTTAGAATTTTTAGCGAAATTATTAAAAGAAGATATCACTTCCCCTAAATTAGAGAAATGATCACAATGATCAAAATCAATGTTATTAATTATTCCAATATTGGATTTATATTGACTTATTGTGCCATCAGACTCATCAACTTCAGCTACTAAGAATTTTGTATCTTCTAAGTGACAATTAGAATTGTAAATAGGAATTATTCCCCCAGTTATTGAAGAAGAACTATGCGTGCATAACTCAAGCAGTGTGGAAAGAAATGTACTTGTTGATGTTTTTCCATGGCTTCCTGCAACAGCTAATGAAGTATAAGACTGCATTAACATTGCAAGAATCTCTGAACGATGTTTTACTGAAAAATTTTTTTTTCTACAATATGATAATTCTTCATTTTCAGGCTTGATTGCTGTGCTTACAACAAAATTAATCAATTTGTTGTTAAATTTTGAAGTTATAAATTTAATATTTTGTTTAATTTGAGAACTAAAGATAATTGCACCTAATTTCTCTAATTTTTTAGTTTCATTGTTTTTAACTAAATCCGAACCTGAAACTGAATAGCCTTTTTTCAGTAAACCAATTGCAAGTGCTGACATTCCAATACCTCCAACCCCAATAAAATGAAAATGATTTTTCGGTATTAATTCTTTATCCAATGTTTATCTTTTACTTAAATTAAAATAACTTCAAAGTAAAATTTTGGTATTTTTTCTTAAAAAAAAAAGACTTTTTCTCTGGAATTAATACAAAACTAGACTTATTTGCTTAATAAATCAAAAAAACCTTACGTTATTGCACAAAATTCAGTATGATCAGCAACTTAGGTTAATCATTTAGAAATTATTAGTTATGACTTTGCGTGTTGCAATTAACGGGTTTGGCAGAATTGGTCGAAACTTTATGCGTTGTTGGCTCAGTAGAGGTGCTTACACCAATATTGAAGTAGTTGGTATTAACGTAACTTCAGATCCTAAGACTAATGCTCATCTTTTAAAATATGACTCAGTCCTTGGTCAACTTGATGGTGTTGATATTCAGTATACTGATGACACTTTTGTAATTAATAATAAGACAATCAAGTGTTTCTCCGATAGAAATCCACTGAATCTCCCCTGGAAAGAATGGGGTGTAGATTTGGTTATTGAATCAACAGGAGTTTTTAATACAGATGTTGGAGCAAGCAAGCACTTAGAGGTTGGAGCAAAAAAAGTTATCTTAACTGCTCCGGGTAAGGGTGCTGGAGTTGGTACTTATGTAGTTGGAGTTAATGCTGATACTTATAACCATAAAGACTATGATATTTTGAGTAATGCTAGTTGTACTACCAACTGCTTAGCTCCAGTAGTGAAAGTTTTAGATCAAACTTTTGGTATTAATAAAGGTCTGATGACTACAATTCACAGTTATACAGGTGATCAAAGAATTCTAGATAATAGTCATAGAGATTTAAGAAGAGCGAGGGCCGCTGCTACTAATATTGTTCCAACTTCTACAGGAGCTGCTAAAGCGGTTGCACTAGTTTACCCAGAAATGAAAGGCAAATTGACAGGAATTGCGATGAGGGTCCCTACACCTAACGTTTCAGCTGTGGATTTCGTTTTCGAATCTTCTAAATCTGTCACAAGCGAAGAAGTAAATAATGCTCTTAAGGAAGCATCTTTAGGTTCAATGAAGGGCATTATTAAGTATGGTGATGAACCTTTAGTATCAAGCGATTATGCAGGTACTAATGAATCATCAATTGTCGATAGTGATTTGACCATGTGTATAGGAGATAATCTTGTGAAGGTCTTAGCATGGTATGACAACGAGTGGGGTTATAGCCAGAGAGTTGTAGATTTAGCAGAGATTGTCGCTAAAAATTGGGAATAATTAAAAGTGTTTAAAAGGTGTATTTTTTAATAATTCATCTTTTTTATTATTTTTAAATTCTATTGATGGTTCACCATTAGCAAAATAGCCAATTTTGTTAATATTTTTATCTATTCTGGTTAAATTGGTTGCCCATTTTTTGGGCAATGAGAAAACTAATTCATAATCTTCACCTCCAAAAAAATAAAACTCATCCCATTTATCTCCTTTTGGCCAATCCTTATCTTTGGGTATTTTTTTATAATTTAAAATTGCTTTACATTTGCTAGAGATTGCTAGATCTTGCACGGCTTGAAATAGTCCATCACTACTATCAGTACATCCTATTTTGTATATTTTTTTATTGGGACGAGTTTTAAGGAGATTTTTTAGAAAATTTGGGTAAACCTGAGGGCGACAAAAATGCTCTATGGACTTACTGATTAATCTTTCAGTAAGCGAAACATTATTATCGAAATTCATTTGACTCTGTATCATAAATCCTAATTTGCTAAGACCATGAATCCCTGTAGTTAAAATAATATCGCCAGGTTTACACGCATTCCTTCGTAATTCAAGTTCGCCTTGAATCCCAAAGGCAGTTATCGATATAGTTTTTTGATTCCCTTTTGAGCAATCTCCTCCAAGAATTATTCCACCATATTTTTTTAAAGCTTTATTTATTCCTTTATACACCTCTTCAACCCAAAACCACTCAGTTTTAGCCGGTAGTATTAAGCTTATTGTAATTCCTATGGTTTTCTTACTACCACTGGATAATAAGTCTGAGATGTTGCTCACAACTGCTTTCCATCCAAGGTCTTTAGGGCAAATAGTAAAGTCATTGAAATGAATATTTTCAACCAAAGAATCATTATTGATAAGTAAGTCATCATTTCTAGTTTTGATTAAAGCGCAATCATCAATAACTTGATTTTTGGGCATAAATTTCCCAAGCCTATTAATCAATTCTTTTTCACCAATATCTTCTAATGTTTCTTTATGCATTTAATTTAAGGTTTTCAATACCGTCTAAAACATCAATTGAGATTATTGTGTCATCTTTGGTTAGCTCTTCTAATACATCAAAACCATCTACAACATAACCAAAGGCAGCATTTCTTCCATCAATTAAATTGCGACCTGCTGGATTTAATTCTGCTTCGTATAAAAAGAAGAAAAATTGCGATGATCCATCATCAACTGCCGTATTTGAATGAGACCACCCTAGAGTCCCAAGTGTTGCGAAAGGTAATGTTGGTGTCTCTGTGTAAAGCCCTAAATCTTCAAAAGTTTGATTATAAAAAGTTTCTTTCTCATCAGGGATTCTAATTTCTAGAGGAACGTGACGTTCTTTATTTGTTTCGGGATCTATATAACCAATTGATTCACCAATTGGATCACCTGTTTGTAACACAAAAAATTCTTCTGCTCTATTAATGGGTAAATCTTTGTAGAAATTTTTTGAAGATAAATCTACAAATGCTCCTGCTGTAAGTGGAGCGTTAAATCCATCTATAATAGCTTTCATGTCTCCTTTGGAGGTTTTTATATTGACTTTCGCTCTGCCTAGTAATCTTGGAAGATTATCAAACTCTTCCGGAATATCGTAAGGAAATTGATTTGGAAGGAAATATTCTTCTAATCCACCTATTTTATCTAAAGCCTCTTTGCGGGTAGATACAAATGAGTACTTATCCTTTGCTTTGGAATGATCTTGAAGAGTTTCAAAATTTTCTTTGAGTTCTAAAAATGTTTTTTCAGCAATTTTCTTTTTATCCTTTGGTAAATCATCAATAATTCGACTTTGGTATTTTTTTAGTAAAGATTGACATTTTGTAACAGTTTTCGTAAGAGCGGGCCACCTTCCTCCTCTAACAAGATCACTAGTTTCTTCCAATTTATGTTGAATTTCTTGCAATTCAACTTGCTTGATAGGGAGAGCGTTTCTGAGGATTGCATTAGGGTCTTTTACTGCATTTCCAGTAGGTAAATCAGCGCGAACTTCAATCGGTTTAAAGAGAAAAACTTGAAAAATTATGATAGATAGAATTAAGAAAAGTTTGTTCTGATTTGATAAGAATTTTTGCATAGCACTCTTGCAGGTTATGATCCTTGGGGATGTAATACAGGAATGATTTCCAGTAACGATTTTCGCACAGGTACCACCATCGAATTGGATGGACAAGTTTGGCGCGTTGTAGAATTTCTACATGTCAAGCCTGGTAAGGGTTCTGCTTTTGTGCGAACAAAATTAAAATCAGTTCAAAGCGGCAATGTAGTTGAAAAAACTTTTCGAGCCGGAGAATCAGTACAGCAGGCTATCTTAGAGAAGTCTAACCTCCAACATACTTATGTGGAGTCTGGAGATTATGTTTTTATGGATATGACAAGTTTTGAAGAAACAAGACTTTCTGCTGAACAAATCGGAAGAGGTTCAAAGTATTTGAAAGAAGGAATGGAGGTTAACGTTGTTTTTTACAATGATAAAGTTTTAGAAGTTGAACTTCCTATATCTATCACTTTAAAAGTCACAGAAACTGATCCTGGGGTTAAAGGCGATACAGCAAGTGGGGGCACAAAACCAGCTATTCTAGAAACAGGTGCTCAAGTTATGGTCCCTTTGTTTATTTCTGTAGGAGAAATGATAAAGGTTGATACTCGTAACGATAGTTATCTTGGACGTGAAAATTAATGGCTATGAAATTAGATCATGAAGACTTAAATCGCTTAATAGAGAAAATCTCAACAAGCGATATTCAAGAATTCTCCCTTGAAGGAGAAGATTTTAAACTTGAAATAAAGAGGAACTTGTTTGATCAGAATCAATTACCTAATAATTTGGTTTCTAACAATTCTGTTCCTAATAATTCATTTGATAAGCAAATAATTTCAAGTCAAAAATCCATAAACGAAAATGTTTCGATTTCTAATGTCCCAGAAACTCCTCAAGTTGCCCCTCCTGGACGCTCAGATCTTACTGAAATCACTTCTCCTATGGTTGGAACCTTTTATAGGGCTGCAGCTCCTGGTGAGGAGCCTTTCGTCGAAGTAGGGAATATTGTTAAGGTTGGTCAAACCATCTGTATATTGGAAGCGATGAAATTGATGAATGAAATTGAATCTGAATTTAATGCTGAAATAGTAGAGATTCTTGTTGAAAATGGAACCCCGGTTGAATTTGGTCAAGTTTTAATGCGTGTTAAGCAGTCTTGAATTTCTTGTCATTTCAATTGCAGTTTTTATAGCCTCAATCATGCTTTGAGATTGAGCTATTCCTTTGCCAGCAATATCAAACCCTGTTCCATGATCTGGAGATGTTCTGACAAAAGGTAAGCCTAGTGTGGTATTGACTGAGTAATTAAGAGCGATAACTTTCATTGGTATTAAACCTTGATCATGATACATAGCAAGAATCCCATTATGTGTTTCAGTATCTTTGTTTCTCCAAGCTTTTGCAGAGGAATTCCAGCAACTATCAGGAGATAAAGGGCCTATTAATTTAATATCTTTATTTTTTTCATTCCAAGCAATTAATGAGTCATTAAGCCAAATTTTTTCTTCATTGCCTAAAAGGCCTTCTTCGCCAGCATGAGGGTTTAATCCGGCCACTTTTAAAGTAGGATTCTCAATATATGTACTACAAAACTTTTTTAAGAGATCTAGTTTTGAGTGAATTAATTCTATTGTTAGAAGTTTGGGAACTTCGCAAAGAGCTACGTGAGTTGTAGCGAGTAAAGTATTAAATCTCCAACCTGTAATTGGTGACTTAGCAGTAAATAACATTCCAACATTTTTTACTCCACATGATTTTGCTAATACTTCGGTCTGTCCAGAGAAATGATGACCCGCCAATGACCATGATTTCTTGCAAATTGGGCCAGTTACAAGTGCTGAATTAGGATATTGTTTTACTATTTCAATTGCTTTTATTAAGTATTTGAAACTTGAATTTCCATAACTTGATTTAGAAGGATTATTAGACGAAGAAATTTCGAGATCATGAATTTGAAAATTATTGGGATTTGCGATATTTTTTACTCCTAGAGATCTAAGATTTTTATATGTATTTTGTAAATTTTTATTGGATCCGACTAAAATATATTCAATATTTTCTGGTATTTGTCGAGAAAATAGTGCTTTTAGAATTATTTCAGGTCCTATTCCAGACTCATCTCCAATACTTATTACAACTTTAAAATTATTTTTACTATTAAAGTTCATAACAAGGTTTCAAGATTGTTACTTTTAAACATTCAAAAGACAATTTTTTAGTCCTAATTTGTAGTTTTTATAAATTAGTTTATATCCGAGTGTTTTGCATAATAATTTATTAGAAACTCTTCTGTTTTCCATCCAAAAAGATTTGGCAATAGGCGATAACTCTTTTTTTGCATCCTCAAAAAATATTGGCTCTGGCATTTTAGTGCCAAGTAAATCATAACAATATTGAATTACTTCCATTTGAGAACAGGGTTCATCATCTCCAATATTGATGATTTGATAAAACTTTAAAGAATCTTTATTCTTTAATAAATAAATAATTGCACTTACAATATCAGCGACATGAATCCTTGAAAATACTTGATTTTTTTTAACAATGACGCGAATTTTGTTGTTTTTGATTGCTTCAAAAGTCGATCTTCCAGGTCCATAAATACCTGGTAATCTAAAAATTTGCACTGGCAAACCTGATGCAATCCATTCTTTTTCGCAATTTAATCTTTTCTGACTTCTTTTTTGAAAAGGATTAGGAATGTCTATCTCAGAAACCCAATCACCTTGAGTATTGCCATATACGCCTGTGGTAGATAAATATCCAACCCATTCAAGTGAACAAGTTTTTAGTTTACTTTTAAGACATTTTAATACTGGATCATTACCATTTTTATCTGGAGGTATACAGCTAAGAATATGAGTTACCCCATCAAAAATTTCTTTGTTAGGCAGTATGTTTGTTTCACTGTTAAAAATAAAGCTATTAGGATCTTTGTTTTTAGACCTTGAGCTAGTTAAAGCAGTAAAACCCAATTTTCTTATGGTTTTTGTAAAGAAACTACCGCTGTAGCCACATCCTAAGATTAAAAATTTACTTTTTTTATTAAGTGAACTTGCGATATTATTCATATGGTATTAAAGTAGTACATATGTATTAATTAATGATGAAGACAGCTGTTAAACCTAATTTGAAATCAAAAACTTTTTGCAGTAGTAAAATTTATGTTCGTTTGAAAGAAACAGAAACAAGTTATTTTAATTTTAAATTCTACCAAAAGTTATTTGTTATTATCATCTCATTTTCTGCAATTTTAATATACCCTGAATCTCCAAGAAATTTTGAAAATATATGTGAAACTTACAACTCTAAAATAATGTGCAATGTTTGGTAGTTAAGCAGCTTTATATGTTGATTCATTTGCTTCACAATTTTTTTTATTTGTTTTGAAGTTTGGATTTGCCCATTGTAATAATCTTATCGCTAATCTTAAATCACCTTCTAACCAAGCTCTAATAGCCATTGCTCTTCTTGGGTCATAAAATTTTTGTCTTCTATACCAATACAAAGCATTTTCGTCTGATTTATCTCCATTACAAGAAAGACATGCTGGGACGCAGTTTTCTGTTGTACTCAAGCCTCCTTGACTTCGTGGTAATACATGGTCTATAGATTCAGATGGTTTTCCGCAATATATACAACTTTTTCCTGTAAACCTATGAATTGATTTTCGCCATTGTCTTAATCTGAACTTGGGACATAAATCCTCTAAAAACACCGCATCGTTAATATGCATTCAGACTATTTAATTAAATAAATAATGGCTTGAATATGTAAAAAGTCAATATTTTTTTTCTATTTTTTACCTTAAATTTGCCGGCAAAAATTTAATTTAGTGTTGATAGATACAAAATTAAATTTATTGAATTTTTTAAAAAGTATTATCTCTTTAGAAGCCTATATTAGTAACTATATCTTTCAAGAGTTTCTTCATTAAATTCCTCATTAGCTTCTTCTAATTCTTTTTCTAATCTTTTTCTTTTGTTTTCTCTATCTTTAGACTCTTTTTGCTTTTTTTCTTCCTCCTTTTCTAAATCTCTTATTAGTTTTCTATTTGGATGAAGATTATCAAGGTATTCAACACAATAGCTGAAGGTTTCTCTATCTCTAATTACCGATTCAGTAATTTGTGCTGCTGCTTGTTTAGGAGAGACTTTGAAAAGACCTCCTTTTTGTTTTTTTATATATGTGTATGCAGCTTCCCAACTACTTTCATGATCATTACCTCCATCCCTCATGGTACAGAAAATTTCCGCTCCAAATGAGCCAGCTTTAACTTTGGATGTTTGGAGTGATAATGGACATATTATTCCTAGAGTTAAAAAAATAAATTTTTTTTTAAATCCTTGCATTTAATTTTTGCTACCCTTTTAAAAATATCTTTTATTGGAAATATGTCTATAGAAATTTAAGATTTTATTACTCCAAATAAGTTTAAAAATTTTACAACTAACGGAAGAATTAGAAGAACAGTAATCAACCTTACTGCGTGGAGAGTTGCCACTGCAGCTCCTACTCCATATTCAGAGCCAACAAGACTCATACCGCTGATGCCTCCTGGAGCAGCACCAAGAATTGTTGTTATTACATCTATATTAAGTAATCTGCTTGTCCATAATCCAATTGCTAATCCTGTAATAACTAAAGTAAAAGTTATTAAAATGGCTGGTCTCCATAAGGTTTGAAGATCAATTAATGAGTCTTTGGTTAAAGATGTACCAATAACTGTTCCAATGCCAATTTCTAGTATTGTTCTTGTCCCAATTGGCCATTCTGCTACGTCAACTTTCCCGCTGATGCTAAGTATGCTTGCGCCTATTAATGCTCCTGCAAGAGGCGCCGCAGGTATACCTGTTTTTAGGGCTAAAGCCCCAAAAATTCCACCTGCAATTAGATAATAGATTAGATTTATGTTTGGCATAAATTTAAGGGATGTTTGGACATAATATTAGAAAAATTTTTTTTTGCTTGGGTTTATAGTCAAATTATATTTTTGTTTTCCTCTCGTAATGTCCCCTTTTATTGGCATAATATTACTTAAAGCATGAAAATTTATGTCTTCACAAATTTCATATAAAGCTAATAAAAGCCGGATAAAGAAAAAATTATCTTTTTTTGAGGGTGGTCACCAGCTTGAAAAATTAGAGTTTGCTCTTGCAATAGCTCAAACTAACGGAGATGAGAAAAAATCAATAGTTCTTCGAAAAAAGATTGTTGAGTTAGGGGGAAATATTGAAGAGCCAGGTACTTAACTTAACTTGCCGCAAGATATTTAGATGCTACAACTAATGCTTCACCAGCTTGCTCGGCTGTGATTTTGCCTAGGTTAAGAAGTGTATTACTGATAGCTGAGACCACCGTAATAATGTCTCTATCATTAACATAACCTAAGTGTCCGACTCTAAATATTTCCCCTTTTAAATGATCTTGTCCACCAGCAAGTAAGATATCAAAATTATTTTTTATTGTTTTTCTAAATTCTTCAGCATCAACTCCATCTGTTTTTATTGCAGTAATTGAAGGACTTAAATATTTTTCATCAGCAAATAATTTTAGATTTAAAGCCTTTACAGCATTGCTCATTGCTAATTTGTGTTTATTGTGTCTTAGAAAAATGTTTTCTAAGCCTTCTTCTCTCATCATTTTTAAAGCTTCATCTAAAGCAAAAACTAAATTAACTGCTGGAGTGTATGGATTACTGTTACTTAAGAGACTCTTTCTGTACGATTTTAAATTTAAATAAAATTTTGGTAAGTTAGATTTTTCTGTAGCTTCCCATGCTTTTTGGCTCATTGATATAAAACTAAGCCCAGGAGGTATCATATATCCTTTTTGTGACCCTGAAGCAACGATATCTAGTTCCCATGCATCTACAGGCACATTGCAAGCACCAAGACTCGTAACGCAGTCAACAATTGATAAAGCTTTTCTATGTTCGCGAATATATGAACTTATAGTTTCTAGATCATTAATTACACCTGTTGAGGTTTCAGAATGAGTCAAAATAACTGCCTTTATTTCTTTTTGTTTATCTTCCTCTAATATCTTTTTGAATTTTTCGGGATCAAGTGGAGTACCCCATTCGGAATCAATTTTTATTACCTCTAAACCAAATTCTTTAGCAACTTTTACCCATCTTTCGCCAAATTTTCCATTTTCTCCACAAATTACTTTATCTCCTCTACTTAAGGTATTTATTATTCCAGCCTCCATCGCGGCGGTCCCACTACCAGTGATTGTTAGAACATCATTTTGAGTTTGATGAAGCCATTGTAAATTTTTAGTAGTGCTTTCTACGAGATCTTGAAATTCTTTACTTCGATGACCTATTGGATGCTTACTTAATGCTTGTAAAACTTTTTCTGGAACTGGTGTGGGTCCAGGAATCATCAATGATAATTTTTGCTGTATGGCCACTTTTTGTTAAATAGGTCATTCTTAGATTAGTTCTCATTATATATTTTTCAATTACTTGATTTGAAAAAAGGATTATCTTTACCTTTGTGGGTTGCTGGAGCTGCTAGGTCAGCATTAAAAAAACTAGTAGGGTTGCCATTTGAAAATTATGAACTAATAAAAATTCCTAATGAAAAAAAAGAAATAAAAATTGAGATTCATTCTGTTGGTTTAATTAAAGATGACTCGCATGCATTAGGAATTACCTTTGCACAGTCAGGCTTAGATCTTGACATTACACAAAACTTAGAAATATGGACGATAGCCTCTTTAGAAAAAATTTCTTTTAATAATCCTGTTCACACAATTCCAATAAATATTATTGCAGGATCTGGTGTAGGGATAAAAGAAGATACATCAGAGATATGCATTTCTAATTTTGCAAAAGAAGTTTTATATGAAAATTTATTAGATAGTATTCCTGAGGGCTTTAATTTGAAATTGGAAATTATTTTTCCAAAGGGAGCATTTTTAGCTGAAAGAACTAGTAATAAGTCATTTGGTATTGTTAATGGATTATCTATTATTGGTACTTCTGCTGAGACTTATTCAAGTGCTTCACCTGATCAATTAGAAGAGGCTAAAAATAATTTAGCAAAGTTAATTCAAAATGATTTTAAAGGGGAGGTTGTATTTGTTATTGGTGAAAATGGGTTAAATTTGGCAAAAAATTATGATGTTAATTTGCCAATTATCAAAATTGGAAATTGGATAGGACCATTATTAGTTGACGCAGCAATAAAAAAAGTAAAAACTGTAATTTTATTTGGTTATCACGGAAAATTAATTAAATTAGCAGGTGGTATTTTTCATACACATAATCATTTAGCTGATGCAAGAATTGAGATTCTTGTTTATTTAGCTGTTCAAGAAAAGTTACCACCTGAAATAATAGTTGAATTATCTCAGTTAGATAATCTTGAGAATGCATTACAACTTCTTGAAAGATTTAATAAATCTTTAGCTGATAAATTATTCAAGAATTTATCTAATACGATCGAAAAGCGTTCTTTTACTTATGTAAATAGGTATGTAAAAACTGATATGGAAATCGCATCAATCATTTTTGATAGAAAAAGGAAAATAAGGTGGGCTGGAAATTATGGTAATAAGTATGTTTCTTATTTTCAATGAAATTAATTTGTGATTCATTATGCTTTTGTAAATAAATTAAGCTAACTTTTATACATGAGTCAAACATCTTTAAAAAAAGAACGAGATCCTTCAATATTAATCTTAGATTTCGGATCTCAATATTCTGAATTGATTGCTAGAAGAATTAGAGAAACTAATGTTTTTTCTCTTGTAGTAAGTAATTGTATTTCAATTGAGGAAATTAAAAATATTAACCCTAAAGGGATTATTTTGAGTGGAGGCCCAAATTCTGTATATGACCAAAACGCTCCTAAGTGTGATGAAAAAATTTTTAGTTTAGGAATTCCTATTCTTGGCATATGCTATGGCATGCAATTAATCGTCAAAGAGCTTGGAGGATCTGTTATTTCAGCAATCAAAAAAGCAGAATATGGTAGAGCACCAATCATTATAGATCAAGAATCTGACCTCCTTTCTGATGTTGAAGATAAATCTATTATGTGGATGAGTCATGGGGATTCAATTAATAGTTTGCCTGACGGATTTAATAAAATTGCTCATACCGAAAACACACTTCATGCAGCAATTTCAAATGATGTAAAGAAATTATTTGGCGTACAATTTCATCCTGAAGTTATTCATTCAGAATTTGGGATGACGGTAATTAAAAATTTTGTTTATAAAATTTCTTGCTGTGCGTCGGATTGGACAACCGAAACCTATTTAGAGGAAACTATTCCAAGGATAAGAGAGCAAGTTGGCAATAAAAAAGTTTTGCTTGCCTTGTCAGGAGGAGTTGATTCCTCAACTCTTGCTTTTCTACTGAATAAAGCAATTGGAAATCAGCTTACATGTATGTTTATAGACCAAGGTTTCATGAGAAAAGGTGAGCCAGAATTTTTAATGAGTTTTTTTGATAAAAAATTTCATATAAAAGTTGAATATATTAATGCAAGGGAAAGGTTTATTGCCAAATTAAAAGGTATTACTGATCCAGAACAAAAAAGAAAAATTATAGGTGAAGAATTTATTAGAGTATTTGAGGAAGAAAGCAGTAGATTGGGACCTTTTCAGTATTTAGCTCAAGGTACTCTATATCCTGATGTTATTGAAAGTGCTGGTACTAATATTGATCCTAAGACAGGTGAAAGAATAGCTGTAAAAATAAAGAGTCATCATAATGTGGGTGGATTGCCAAAAGATTTACAATTTAAATTAGTTGAACCATTAAGAAAACTTTTTAAGGATGAAGTCCGAAAAGTCGGTGCTGCTTTAGGTTTGCCGGATGAAATTATAAAAAGGCATCCATTCCCAGGACCAGGATTAGCTATAAGAATTTTAGGAGAGGTAAATAATGAAAAACTGGATTGTTTAAGAGATGCAGACTGGATAGTAAGAGATGAAATTAAAAAAGCAGGTCTTTACAATGATATTTGGCAAGCTTTTGCAGTATTGCTACCTGTTAAAACTGTAGGAGTGATGGGAGATAAAAGGACTTATTCATGGCCAATAGTTTTACGTTGCGTATCAAGCGAGGATGGTATGACAGCGGATTGGTCAAAAATTCCTTTTCAGATTTTGGAGAGGATTGCAAATAGAATCGTGAACGAAGTAGAGTCAGTTAACAGAGTTGTTTATGATATAACAAGCAAACCTCCTGGAACTATTGAGTGGGAATGAAGAATAGGTTATAAACCAAGTTATAGATTCAAAAAGTAGGTTTCCCTCAGGTTTCCCTCAGGTTTCCCGTAGAGTGAAAATCTTGTCTCTATAGAGAAATCGTAAAGTTTTAAATTTCTCTACACCTTAATAAATTTGCTTTTCTCTACATACTTTTTGAGTCTATCTGCCTTTTTATGATCCTCATCTGCACCTTTATTATCACCTAATTTACGCTTTACTCTTGCACGTAGATTAAAGGTATATTCATAAGGAAAAAAATAGTTGGAATCTATAACTCTATTTAAATCATCTAGAGCAGATTGAAAATTTCTAAGGTTAAAATTTAGTTTTCCTCTACTCACAAGAGATGAGATTGCTATTTGAGAATCTTTTTTTAAACTTATAACTTTGGAGTAAAAATCAATTGCTTCCTCATAATCACCCAATTCCATTTTTGCAATTGCCATTCCTTCATATACATCAACGTTAGTATCGTTTATTTGCAGAACTTTTTCATAAATATTCAAACACTCCTTAAGGGATTCTTCTGTATAACCACCTTTACTAAGTCTTCCTTTTTGCTTTAATTTCTCTGCAGAATCAATTAATAATTTTTCTTCTGGTGTTTCTTTTGAATGATTTAATGCCAATAGATTATCAATTTTTTTTGAGTTTTGATCAAACTCTTTTTTATCATTTAAATTTAATTTATTGCTTTCGAATAACTTGTAATAGGAAATATTCATGAAGGTATATGCATTGAACATGTTTGGATTTATTTTTACTGCTTTTTTAAAATCTTCTATTGCTTGTCTGTGATATCTAAGGTCATTTTTAACTAAACCTGATCCTATGAAAAAAGAATAAAGAGAACCTATTGAATTATTTTTTATTTCCATATTTAAATTTGTTCAGAATTTTAATGGTCTGAATATCTTGTATTAATTAATAATTAATCTGATGGATTTCTAATATGACACCTCAATATTTTTATGCACAAACTTTTAAAAAAACTTCATTTAGTAAGTAATGAAAAGATACCAAATCAAATATTTAATTTACTGTGATTGAGTAATTAATTTTTATTTTTTATTAAATAAATTCTTCCTAAAAAGAGGTTTCCCTCAGGTTTCCCTCGGACTAAATTTTTGTCTCTATAGAGAAATCATAGAGTTTTAAATTTCTCTACACCTTGTATTCCTAATTTTGATTAAGCAGCAAGATTCCTATATCTAGTAAATTGCGGTTCAAATAATAATTTGACTGTTCCTAATGGACCATTTCTATGTTTACAGGTAATGATTTCAGCAATGCCTCTATCTTCGGTTTCTGGGTTGTAATATTCGTCTCTATAAATCATGGTAATAATGTCTGAATACACTTCAAGAGGTTCAAAGTCTCTGATATCACTTAACATAGGTCTTTTATTTCTTCTTTTTTCTACATCCTTACTAAGTTGAGAAATAACAATAACAGGAACATTTAGTTCCTCTGCCATCCTTTTAAGACTCTTTGCTAATTTCAATAAATACTCTTCTCTATTTGATACATTTGATATGGGTAAGTAATCAAGTAGTTGGACATAATCAAGAATTACAAGTCCTAAACTCTTTTTTCTAGATTCCTCTTTAATTTTTTGGCAGATTGATTGCATTTCCTGAATGGAACTTATTGGTTTGTCAGTGATATGCAAAGGTAATTTACTTAGGGAATTAATGCCTTCATTCAGTAAGAACCATTCATCTTGTTGTAATCTGCCTGTTCTTAGTCGCCCAGATTCAATTCCTAATTCCATTGATAAAAGTCGATTAGATATTTGTTCCTTACTAATTTCCAAATGGAAAAGGCAAATTGGAAGATTTTGAGTTTTAGCAACATTTAATGCCATATTTAAAGATAATGATGTCTTCCCCATTGCAGGTCTTCCACCTAGAACAATTAATCCCCCTCTTGGAAGTCCTTGAGTCATAGCGTCATAATCATAAAAAGATACGGGGATTCCAGAGTCACAAGTATTACCTAGAGCACGATTTTCGATTTCTTCAAATTTAGTACTCAATATTTCACCAATTACTTTTGTTCGTTCATTAATACTTTCTTCATTCATTCTTATTTTTTTAGGGAAACTTATATAAGCGAATTATGGAGAAAATGCAAATTAAGTTTTTTAAAGAAATTTTTTTTACTTTTAAATAAATCTTGTATTACATAGATATCTTCTGTCATACGCTTAAGCAAAATCTTATGACTTACTTATCTCTCGGTACTATAGAGTGGGAGTAAGTTAAAAAATGTTTCTAAAAAATTTAAGACTTTTCTTTTATTTAAAAAATACTTTTAAATGAGATATTAATCGTAATGAGTGAGATTATTAAATTAAGTCGATCTACTGTCGAGAAATATCTCAGTTGTCCAAGATGTTGTGTACTTGATAAAAAATATAAAATAAAACCACCATCATTACCATTTACTCTAAATATCGCTGTAGATAATTTGTGTAAAAATGAATTTGATTATTACAGAAAAATTCAAAAGCCGCATCCTTTATTTATTGAATATGGTATTGATGCTGTTCCTTTGAAACACAAAGATTTAGAACTTTGGAGAAGTAATTTTCAAGGGATAAGATATAAGTCAATTGAACATAACTATGATTTTGGAGGAGCTGTGGATGATATTTGGCAGAAAAAAAATGGTGATCTTATTATCGTTGATGTAAAAGCAACATCTAGAAATAATTTTGATTGGTCTGAGACTTTTAATAAATATGAATATGCAAAAGCTTATAAGAGACAATTAGAAATGTATCAGTGGCTTTTTAAAAAAAACGGTTTTCAAGTAGCCAAAGAAGCTTATCTTTTATATTTCAATGGAAAGAAAAATGAAGAGTTATTTAATAACCAATTAAATTTTGACGTACATCTAATTAAATTAGATTGTTCTACTTCATGGGTAGAAAATAAGATAATTGATACGGTTAATTTATTACGTTCAGATGTTTTTCCAAAACCTTCCTTAAATTGCGAATACTGTAATTATTTAAAGAAGCGTTGGCAGTTATCGATAACTTAATACTTTCAGTATAGTTTTCTATATACCTGGAAAAATAATGAATAAAAGATAATCTTTAATAAGAATATTAATTTATACTTTTGATAAAATTGAAAAATTCTGAAAAAAAGATAACTAATCATCTTCAACAAGATGTAGTCAAAGTATCAGGTAAAACAATTTTTATTAATCCTTTTTTATATTGGCGAAGATTTGATGAAAATACTAATAGATGGCTTAGAGAACCCGGACAAATGTCAGAGGATCAAATTTCACCAAATAGGAATCGTTTTTATCCTGAAATAGAGTGGGCTGATTTAAGTAATGACCAAAAGCTGATAAAAGATGCAACTGTTGAGATGTTTTTAAAAACTCTTGAATTGATAAGTACATTTCATCCTCATCTTAGTTCTGGACAATTATTAGAAGTGGAGAGAAAAATGGCGATTATAAAAAAGATTCCTTTTGAAAAGTGGGTAACAAAATCTTTCGCCAAAAAAGCGAGATTATTAGAAAATGAAAAAAGAAAATTTCAAAGAGAAAGATTTTTTAGTAGCTGGAGGGAATGGTTTAGTCTTGTGAATACTCAACAAGCAATTTTGCCGCTAATCGTCACAATATTTATTTCTTCATTTATCGGATGGTCTCTTGGAATATCAAAAAATAGTTGTAATCCTTATTTTGAACAAAATATAGATCAATTAAATTAATTTGTTTTTGATAATTTTTAAGTATCAAAGTTAATATAATTTTTGAAAAAATAATTTTTTTATTTAAAATTACATTAGTTGGAATAATTACTTAAGAAGTATGAGTTTTATGAGTGAAAATTTGAATTCAAATGATATTGAAAATGATGAATTGAATCTTACTAATGAAGAAAGTGATTATAAAGATTTAATTACTAGACTTAATGAGATAAAATCAACTATTGGTTTATTAGAAAAAATAATATTTAAATAAGTTTTATATTTTTGATTAATACAAGTTCTAATAAAAAACTTACTTCGTTAAAGAGACAACCTTTAGTCTTAATTATTTTTTCTTCTATTTCGTTTTTATTAATTTTATTTAGGTTAATTTTTTTACAACTTTTAAATTATGAATCTTTTAAGAAGATGTCAGATGAAAATAGGATAAGACTTATTGCTTCACAGCCAATACGCGGAAGAATACTAGATAAAAATAGTAATGTTTTAGCAGATAGTAGAATTAAATATTCTTTAATAATAAAGCCTCAAGCCCTGAATAAAGGCAATTGGCAAAAACATAAATCAAGCATTTCTAATTTGTTAAATATTGACAGTAATGTAATTCAAAAAAAATATTCTGATGGTCTAAAAAATCAAAAACTTTCAGTTACTATTCTTGATGATTTAAGTGAAGATCAATTAATAAAATTTAAGGAAAATGAAGATAATTTAATTAGTTTTGAAATAGCTACCAAATTAATTAGAAATTATCCTTACAAATCTCTTGCTGCCCATGTAATTGGTTATACTCAGCCAATTACTGAATCAGAATATAAATTCCTATCTAATAAGGGTTATAAATTAAATGACTTAATAGGAAGAACAGGAATTGAATATGTTTACGAAGATTTTATAAGAGGTGAATGGGGTGGAGAAATGGTTGAAGTAAATTCATTAGGAAAATTTCAAAGATCATTGGGGATAAGACCTCCAGTACAAGGTAATGATATTCAACTAACAATTGACCTTGATCTGCAATTAGTTGCTGAGGAAGTCCTTAAAGATAAGAAAGCTGGAGCGATAATAGTGATGGATCCAAGAGATGGTGCAATAAGAGCGATGGCAAGTAGGCCTAATTTTGATTTGAATTTTTTTTCAAAGGATTTTAAGCCTGAAAAAGAATACAATAAAATATTTAATTCTCCTGCAAAACCTCTATTTAATAGAGCATTAAATCCTTATGACCCAGGAAGTGTTTGGAAGATTGTAACTGCTTTAGCCGGCTTGGAAAGTGGAAAATTTCCTAGAGATACAATTTTAGATACGAAACCATGTATAACATATGGGAGTCAATGTTTTAGAGAGCACAATGATTTAGGCTTTGGAGTGATAGGTTATGAAGATGCTTTAAGAGTTTCTAGTAATACATTTTTTTATCAAGTAGGTTATGGAGTAGGAGTTGATGAAATTCATAAGGTCTCAAAAAAACTTGGTTTTCATTCTTTATCTGGAATTGAAATTTCTGAACAAGAAAATATAGGATTAGTAGCTAGTAGTGAATGGGCTAAAGAAGGTAGAGGATGGGGACAACCAGGAAGAACCCCTTGGGTTCCAGAAGATATTGCGAGTATGTCTATTGGACAATTTGTAGTTCAAGTTACCCCTATTCAAATAGCTAGAGCATATGCTGCAATTGCAAATGGAGGTTATCTAGTTACTCCCTATTTAGTTAAAAAAGAGCAAGAAAATTTTTCACATAAAAAACCTATTAAAATCGATATTGATTCAAATAATATTCAGTTGATAAAAAATGGTCTCAGGAAAGTAGTAGAGTCTGGCACAGGAGTATCAATTAATTATGGAGTTGCAAATTTACCTCCAGTTTCAGGTAAAACTGGAACCGCTGAAGATGGTGAAGGTGGCTTAGATCATGCTTGGTTCGTTTGCTTTACTCCCTCTGAAAAAAGCGAATTACTTGTAGTTGCTTTTGCACAAAATACTCCTGGTGGGGGATCTGTTCATGCACTTCCTATGGCTAGAGAAATTTTGAAAGTTTGGAATGAAAAACAATGAAATTTTATTAGGTTTTAAAAGTTTATGTTTTTAATTTTTTCATTTGTAAAAGTCTTTGAATAATATCTTCAATAGTTTTTGTATCTATAGGTTTACTATATGAGGACAAAAGTTGTCTCCCTAATACTTGACTTCCTAAATGCACTAATTGAATGCGTAATGAGGTCAGCAGTTCTAACCCTATGCCACCAGAAAATGTTGCAATTGCAATCGGTTGACCGTTAAATAAATTCCTAAAGTCATCTCCCGAAATAGAAAGCCATGCTATGAAGTTGGAGAGAATGGGAGGTATAGATCCATTATATTCAGGCGCACAAATCACCCACCTTTCAATCTTGAAAAGCTTTGTTTTTAATTCTTTTATTTCATTTGGAATATTTTCTTTGCTGTGAATTCTTGGATTAAATAATGGAATATCAAGAGTGGTAAGATCTAAAATTTCAGAACTTATTTTAAGTTCATTACTTTTTTCAAGAAATTTTTCAGAAAGTTCTAGATTTTTACCACAACTAGCCGTAATGATTATTAGATCTTTTGTTTCAGTCATAAATTTAGATACATAAATTTAATAGTTAGCACCTGTTTTGCGGTGATGAACTGCCGTTAGACTATCGGATTTTAGTATATTACCGTGTAGTACTTCGGCGTAAATTACCCAGTGATCTCCACACTCCATTCTCTCTTTTACAGAAGCATCTAACCATGCTAGCGATTCAGGAATGATTATCTGTTCATTAGGAGTAAATTCAATATTTATTCCTTCAAATCTATCTTCTCCAGGTGCAAAGGGCTTTGTGAATCTTTTCAAAGGTTCTTTAAAATCTTTTTCACTAAGAATATTTAATGCGAATGAATCTCCTATTTGCAGAAGAGACTCTACCGATCTATCTTTTGCTACCGCAATACTTAAACCGGGCGGAGAAAAACTTGCTTGACTAACCCAAGATGCAAGCATAGCGCCTTTAATATTATTCTCATCTTTGCCTTTAGAGGCTGTCAGGACGCAAAGTGAACCAATTACTCTTCCAAGGGCTTGCAGCTTTGGATCCGTTTTGCTTGTAATCATTCCAGTATCTGATTTCCTGGGTTTTTTCTTAGCTTTTTTTATAATTTTTCTTCCAAAGTGAGTTCCTATTTCTTCTAACTCTTTAATCTTTGGTTTATTTGGACTGAATTTAATCCTTATAGGGTCAAAACTAAACTTAAAACCACCGTCTTTTAATTTTGTTTCAAGTAAATCTATAGCTTCGCCACTCCAGCCAAAACTGCCAAAAATTCCAACTGGCTTTTCTCTATTACCCTCTGCTAATAATGTTCCTAGTGCACTGATTATTGGAGTTGGAGCGTGACCACCCAATGTGGGTGAGCCTATTAAATATCCATCAGCATTTTGGATAGATTTTACAAGTACATCATTAGGTGTAAATTCACAATTAATACTTTCAACTTCTACAGAGGTTCTATTTATTCCCTTAGCTAATGCATCACCTATTGAGGCTGTATTTCCATATGCACTTGCATATATCAGAGCGATCTTAGGATTATTTGTTGTGAGATTTTCTCCCCATCTAATATAGTCATTTAAAAAGCTTTTTAAGCTGTATTCGATCGCGGGACCATGTAATGGTGCAATAGTTTTAATGTCATAATCTGCAATTTTTTCAGTTATCGATACTACTTGATTAGACATTGGTGCCATCAAGCAATCATAAAAATGTTTCCTATCAATTTCTGTACTAACTCGATTTGTTTCAGACCAATCAGCACACGCAATGTGAGCAGAGAAAATTTTTTCACTCAGAAGTATTTCTTGATTCCGTTCATAAATTATCAGCCCACCAGGCCAACGGGCTGTTGGAATAGGAATTAACTCTAGTGAAATGTTATCTAATTCTAAATTAAGTTCTTTTTTGACTATGTTTATTTCAGGTAATTGAATTTCAATAAAGTTTTCTAAGGTAGGATTTCTTTGATTCCAAAGTTCGCTGATAAGTTTATAACCTGGATTAGAGCAAGTAATAGTTGTGTTATGAAATTGGGTACTTATATTTTTTATTGTTTCAATAATTTGGGGATTAATATGACCAGAAATGAAGTTTATTTTATCTACTTTAAATTGATCGCAAAAACCAGAAATTACTTTATTAAATGAATTTAAATATTGTTTCTCAGGTGGATGAATAATAAAAAGTTCCTCATGACTTTTAATGAAAAAAGTATTAAAAGAGGTTCCTTTTTCAAGGTTAAATTCAAGTTCAAATCTTTCTTTATTTTGGTCTAAGAATCTTACACAAGAAAAATTTTCGGTAATTTCAAATTCTGATAAGTTTTGATTTTCTGCAAGTAAGCTTATATTAATATTTGACATTTTAAAGACTTATTTTTTAGTAGTAGTTTCTGACTTTTTAGTCGTGATGAGGTGTCATTTGGACTTTCAACGGATTTTCGACTATCGACCAGAACGTTTAGTTCTTGTGAAACCGTTATCTATCAGACGATTATACCTATAACAGCACCATTAATGAGTTATTAAATGTAGGGTTTCCAACTGGAACGCAATTTCTTGTTGTTTATCTAAGCAAATTGATGATTTTTATAAATTTTTCTGTAATCATCATGCAATCTTTCTGTTGCTAATCTTCTATTCTTAATTGCGTCTCTAATTAAATCCATTTCATGGAAGTTTTGATTGAGAATAGTGAAAGGAGTAATGAGTTTCATAAGACCTCCTATATCTACACTTATATTGTCCTCCTTTTTACTTGAAATTTATAGGGTATTTCTACGCGAGTATTAGTGCTTTGGGGTCGTCACGACTATCATTTTCTATTCAGTAGGAGTAGAAATAATTCAGGAGTCAAAAGCACTTCATCTACTTTGTGGACTTTGCTATTTAAGTTTAGAGATAATAATAGATTTCAAAACTCTTTTTGAAAAGTCTAATTAGTAGTGATTAGCAACTTTTCTGTGATGAACTGCTGTCTTGCATGATAAGTCAGAAACATTACCATTTTCAACAATTCCGTAAATTATCCAATGGTCTGGAGTCTCCAGCCTGGAACTAACTTTACAATCTAAAAACGCGAGTGAATCTGAAAGAACTGGCCCCCCTTCAGCGATGTTACTAATTACATCTACATCTGCGAATCTATCAGCTCCAGGGGCAAATCTTTTTAAAAAATGTCTGAACATTTTTTGATAGTTATCTTCTCTCAGAATATTCACAACAAAACCTTTCCCAACTTGCATATATGATTCAATAGCTCTATCTTTTGCTACTGCAACTGTAATTCCTGGTGGAGAAAAGCTTGCTTGACTAACCCAACTTGCGACCATTGCACTTTGTCTAAATGTAGAACCTTCGCCTTGGCTCGCTGTAACTACATATAATCCACCACTTAATCTCCCTAACGCTTTATCTAAATTTGAATCAAGGCTCTTCATAGAGGCAATATTCTTCTTTTTATTGATCAATTGACCCAAGTCAGTTCCAGCTTCTTCAAATTGTTGATAAACAATGGGATCTGGAATGTTTTTAACTCTTAAGGGAGAGAAAGCTTCTTTTTGACCAAGTTCTCTTAATTTATTTGCTAAGGAATCTATTGGTTCATCATTTCCACCAAATGCATCATAAACTGCAGTAAATTGTTTTGGTTTTAGTGCTGCGAATAAAGTACCGAGAGATTCTTTTAATTCATTATCTGAGTCTACCGGCCATGTGGGAATGACAACTGCTTTTGATTCGGAAATTAAACTTGTTAATTCTTGCGGGTCAGAAGACCTTAAATCAATTAACTGAACCTGAGCATCTGCTTTGCTTATTCCATGAGATATCGCTTGACTTAGTCGATCACAATAACCATAGTCGCTTATGTAGCAGACTGACACGAAATCATTGCCTTTGCTTTTATTACTACTCCATTCTAGATATTTTCCTTTCCAAAAATTGACCTGATTATGGAGCAAAGGCCCATGACCAACAGCTATTGTTTTTAATTCAGGTAGCTTATCTATTCTTTTAATTGCCTGCATAACGCTTCTAGCGTTTGGACCCATAAGGCAATCGTAATAAAAACGGAAATCATCGTATATTTCTTTTTGATCAGTGTCAAAAAATTCCTCAGAACAATAATGGAGTCCAAATGCATCGCATGTGTAGAGAACATTTGTGCTGTGATCATATGAAAATATGGTATCTGGCCAATGTAAATTTGGTGCACTTATGAATTCAATATTATGTTCTAAACCACTATTAGGATTAGTTCCGAGATTTAAAAACTCTCCACTCTTAACCTCTAGACGTTTAAAGGGAATATGTATTTGGTCTTCAATAAATTTAAGTGCTAATTTTGATCCTACTACTGTGATATTTTGGTTTAATTCTAAAAGATTACCTATTAAACCAGAATGATCAGGTTCTGTATGGCTAGTAATTAGATAATCAACTTCTTGCGGATTTACCTTTTTCAGTAATTCTTTAAACCATAATTCTTCGAACTTTGCGTGACTAGTATCAATAATTGCTAGTTTCTCACCTTTAATAATAAAACTATTGTAAGTAGTTCCATTTCTTAATCCAAATTCAATATCAAATCTACTGCGATCCCAATCCAATGATCTTATGGCACAAGAATCATCAGCAAAATTTTGAGATTGAACCGTCAACTTGTTATTAGTTTGTGCCAATTTAGAATTACTTGTCTGGGCAGAGGCTATCATAGAATAATTAGCTTTATAAATTAACTTTAGTTGTATAGAATATAAATTCGCGTGATTTTTTTGCGAAATAACCGAAATTACGCTTTTCTTTAATTTTTAATCTTCTTATTCTTGATCAATGACATCTCAACTAATTAAAAAAATAGTTACTGGAGATGAGATAAGAAATGCTTTTTTAAAATTTTATAGTGAAAAATTACATAAAATCATTCCAAGTGCATCTTTGATTCCCGATGACCCTACGGTTATGCTCACAATTGCTGGAATGCTACCTTTTAAACCAGTTTTTTTAGGTTTAAAAGAAAGACCATCTAAAAGGGCTACATCTAGCCAAAAGTGCATTAGAACAAACGATATAGAAAACGTTGGAATTACAGCTAGACACCACACTTTTTTTGAAATGCTTGGTAATTTCTCTTTTGGAGATTATTTTAAACGAGAGGCTATTCAATGGGCTTGGGAATTAGTTACTAATATTTATCAACTTTCTGTTGAAAATATAATTGTGAGTGTTTTTTACGAAGACGAAGAGTCTGCAAAAATTTGGAGAGATGAAATTGGTATTCATCCAGATAGGATAGTGAAACTAGGTGAAGAAGATAATTTTTGGTCATCTGGCAAAACAGGTCCATGTGGACCTTGTTCAGAACTTTATTATGATTTTCATCCTGAAAAGGGTCTTCAGAATATTGATTTAGAAGATGGAGATCGTTTTATTGAATTTTATAATCTTGTTTTTATGCAATATAATCGTGATCCTAATGGAAAATTGACAGATTTAAAATTTAAAAATATTGATACAGGAATGGGTCTTGAAAGGATGGCTCAAATACTACAAAAAAAGCAAAATAATTATGAGACAGATTTAATTTTTCCTATCATTCAAAAAATTTGTGAGATTGCAAATATTGATTATTTTTCTTCACATAATAAAAACAAAATTTCTTTAAAAATCATTGGTGATCATACAAGAGCTGTTATTCATTTAATTTCTGATGGAGTAGCAGCAAGTAATCTCGGCAGGGGATATATATTAAGAAGGCTTATTAGAAGAATGGTCAGACATGGAAGATTATTAGGTATAACAAATGAATTTTTACCTCATATTGCTACTGTCGGGATCAATTTAATGCAAAATAATTATCCTGATTTAAAAAATAATAATGATTTAATTTTGAATGAGATAAAAATTGAAGAAATAAGATTTAGGGAAACTCTTGAAAGAGGAGAGAAATTGCTAGATGAGATAATTTCTTCAGGGCAGAAATTAATTTCTGGTTTTAAAGCTTTTGAACTTTATGATACTTATGGATTTCCTCTAGAACTTACTGTAGAAATTGCAGAAGAAAATAGTATCAGTGTAGATGTAAAGGGTTTTGAAGAAGAAATGAATGCACAAAAAGAGAGAGCTAAAGCTGCTTCAAATAATATTGATTTGACATTAGAGGGATCATTAGAGCGAGAAATAGATCTTTTTAACAAAACTGTTTTTAATGGTTATGATTCACTTCTTTCCGAAGCTGAAATAAAGGGCATATTTTTGGATTCAACATTAGTTAAGCAAGCAAGTGAAGGTCAGAAAGTTTTAATTGTTCTTGATCAGACCACTTTTTATGGAGAATCTGGTGGGCAAGTTGGTGATATTGGAACGATATTTTCAAAAGATGTAGAGGTCTTGGTTGATAATGTTATACGAAAGAAAAATGTTTTTTTACATTATGGAACGATCAAAAAAGGAATATTAACTATTGGACAAAAAGTTAATACTCATGTTAGCGCCTCTAATAGAGCTAAGGCTGCTGCAAATCATACAGCTACTCATTTATTACAATCTGCACTTAAATCAGTTGTTGATGAAAGTGTTGGACAAAAAGGTTCATTAGTAGCCTTTAATAAATTACGATTTGACTTTAATTCTTCTAATCCTATTTCTAAAGATCAAATTTCTAAGATTGAGACCTTAGTTAACGCATGGATTATGGAAAATCATGCCCTAGAAATAAAAAATATGTCTAAGAGTGAGGCTCTTGAAAAGGGCGCAGTCGCCATGTTTGGAGAAAAATATGATGATGAGGTGCGCGTTGTTAATGTACAAGGAGTTTCAATGGAACTTTGTGGAGGCACACATGTTAAAACTACATCCGAATTAGGTTCTTTCAAAATAATTAGTGAGGAAGGAATCTCAGCCGGAGTAAGGAGAATCGAAGCATTATCAGGTCAATCAGCATTAGACTATTTCAGTGATAGAAATGCTTTAGTAAACCAACTTTGTGATTTGTTAAAAGCAAATCCTAATCAAATTTTTGAAAGGGTTAATAATTTGCAAGCAGAGCTCATTAATAAGAATAAAGAGATACAAAAAATGAAAGATGAAATTGCATATTTTAAATACTCTTCTATAAAATCATCCGCAGAAATAGTAAATTCTTTTTCAATTTTAGTAAATCAGATTGATGGCTTAGATGGGAATTCTTTGCAATCTGCAGCATTTAATTTAACTTCTCATTTGGGAAATAAAGCAATAGTAATTCTTGGTGGAATACCAAATCCAGAAAATAAAAAGTTGTTATTTGTAGTTTCTTTAGGTGATGATGCAGTAAAAATAGGATTGCATGCAGGTAAATTAATTAATGAGATTGCAAGAATTTGTTCCGGAGGTGGAGGAGGAAAGCCTAACTTTGCTCAAGCAGGTGCTAAAGATATTGATAAGTTAAGTTATGCTCTAGATTATGCTAAAAATTATTTGCAAAAAACATTAGATAGTCATTCTGATAAATAACTACTTTTTCTAAGACTAATTTCGATTTGATCCATTAATTTTCTTGCTTCTTCAATAGTTAATTTTTTTTGATCAATTGCTGATTCAGTATTGATTCTTATAGATTCAACCAAAGAAGCTGAACTGTAATCTAATAATTGTAAAATTTCAGATTTACTGTCCTCTTTAATAATATTTCTTACCTTATATGAATTATCTTGATTTATGTCTATATGAACAACGTTTGTACTGCCAAATAAATTGTGCAAGTTTCCTAATGCTTCTTGATAGGCTCCAGTCATGAATATGCCAATTAGATAATCTTTATCTTTTTTTGGCTCATGTAAATTTAGTAATGATTTAATTTTTCCATTATCAATAAAACTATTTAGTTTCCCATCTGAATCACATGTTAAATCTGCAAAGTTGCCTTTGCAGTACGGCTCCTCTAAGTGCCTATGTATTGGTACTATTGGAAAAATCTGATTTATTGCCCAGCTATCAGGAATAGATTTAAAGATAGATAAATTTGCATAATAAGTTGATGCAAGAGTTTCTGTAATTTCAGATAAATCAGGGTGATTCAATTCATCATTATTCAGGTTATTAGAAATTTCTTTTGCGCAAGCCCAAGTAAGTTCTTCGGCATAAGCTCTTTCTGCCAAACTTAAAAATCCTAATCTAAAAGCGACTAAGCAATCTTCTTTAAACTTTTTTGCATCATTCCATAGTTCAATTATTTGAGATAAATTTATTTTTTTATTTTTAAGTTTTTTTAATTCATAGAAAGTTTCAAGTAAATTTGAAATTATTAATTGTTGTTTTTTATCAAAAATTTGTAATTTGGAACTGACATGACTTGTTCCTAAGACATTAAAAATTAAAACTGAACAATGACTAATTATTGCTCTTCCACTTTCTGAGATGATGGTTGGATGCTTGATATTATTTAATTCACATGAATCCTTAATAGTTGCAATTACATCGTTAGCATAATTTTGAAGAGAATAATTGGTAGAAGTGTTGGAGGAGGTTTTAGTTCCATCAAAATCTATTCCTAATCCTCCCCCAACGTCGATATATTGCATTGGGGCCCCTAGCTTGCATAGTTCAACATATATTTGACTCGCTTCTTGTAATGCGTCTTTGATCACAGCAATATCACTTATTTGACTGCCTATATGAAAATGGAGCAACTTCATTTCGTTGATAAGATTTGCTTTTTTTAGTTCTTTTATTGTCAACATAATTTCTGGGATTGATAATCCAAATTTGGAATTATCTCCAATAGATTTACCCCATCTACCACTACTTTTACTTGATAACTTTGCTCTAATTCCTATCAATGGAGTCGCGTTAAGTTCTTGAACTGCTTGAATAATTCTTTTTACCTCATCTCGTTGTTCAATAACTATTATTGGATTTTTGCCGAGTTTTCTGGCCAAAGTAGCAATCTCAATATATTTTTTATCTTTATATCCGTTGCATATTAATAATGAATTTTGGTTTTCAAGAAGTGCAAGGCCAATTAATAGTTCTGATTTACTTCCTACTTCTAAGCCGAAATTCCATTGGCTACCAAACTCTATTATCTTTTCTAGGACATTTTTCTGTTGATTACATTTGACAGGAAAAACGCCTTGATAAATGTTCTTATATTTATAGGTTTTTATTGCTTTTAAAAAAGAGTCATGTAATGCATTGATCCGATCTTTCAAAATATCATTAAATCTTATGATTAATGGAGGATTTACTTCTCTACTTTTAAGTTCTTTGACAAGTTTAAAAAGATCAATCTTATTTTCAGATTTTATATCTTTAGTTACTGATATATTTCCTTTGGAATTTATAGAGAAATATTTATCTCCCCACTTGTCTATATTGTAAGTCGAAATACTATCTTCAATAGTCCAAATATTCTTTAATTTTTTCGGCTCAAAATTGGTCAATTTATGTCTTAGTGATTAATAAATGTTTTTGAAAATAACTCAAAACAATATCTTTTATTTTAATGATTACTTGCCAAGTTACCACCCAAAAGTTGAATATACATAGAGTGATTATTAACTAAATGACCAAAGAGAGAACTTTTATTGCGATTAAACCAGATGGAGTTCAAAGAGGATATGTTGCTGAGATTATTGGCAGATTTGAAAAAAAAGGATTTAAATTGGTTGGATTAAAGCAATTAATTCCTTCAAAAGATCTTGCTCAAAACCATTATGGAGTACATAGAGAAAGACCCTTTTTTGGTGATTTAGTAGACTTTATTTCAAGTGGTCCTGTCGTGGCAATGGTTTGGGAAGGCGAAGGAGTTATTTTGAGTGCTAGAAAACTAATAGGTGCAACAAAACCTCTAGAAGCAGAGCCCGGAACAATTAGAGGAGATTTAGCTATTGATATTGGGAGAAATATTATTCATGGTTCTGATGGAGAAGATACAGCAAAATTTGAAATTGATCTATGGTTTAACGAAGAGGAATTATGTGACTGGGAAACTTCTGATGCGAAATGGCGATCTGAAAATTAAAATTTAAATCACAAATCTATCTAAACTAAATTTTTTTAAAAAGCTTTTTTCTATTTCTTTGAGATTTTTATTTTGAACTATTTTCAAAAGAAGATCACTTGTTATTGCAGAAAATAAAACTCCATTTCTGTAATGTCCTGTAGCTATAAAAAGATTTTCAATTTTTGATTTTCCAATTATTGGTTTTAGATCTGGTGTGCAAGGTCTAAATCCCCACCAATGTTCCATTTGTGGCCAATTAATAGCTTCTGGTAATAAGGAGCGAATGCCTTCTTGCAGTTGTTTTATTCCATTAGGAGTATTACCCTGATTAAATTTTGAATCTTTTTCAACAGTAGCTCCAACTATAATGAGTCCATCATCACGTGGAACTAGATAAGTTGTTGGACCAAAAATAACCCTTTTCAAAAAATTTGTTGGACCTTGTATTGATAGCATTTGTCCCTTTACAGGAAAGACTGGAATCTTATTAAAAATTTTTTTACTCCAAGCACCGCTGCATATAATTGCTTTTTCGCAGTTAATTTTTTTTATTTCCCCAGTGGCACTTAAAACTGTTGCACCTGTAATTTTGTTTTTTTCGAATGTCAAATCCTCTACTTCTGATCCTTCTTGAAATTCGACTCCATGCAAGGAGCATGCTCTCTCAAGAGCACGCATCAGTTTTCTTCGATTATCTATTTGACCATCTTGTTCAAAAAGTAAACCATGTTTCCAAATAGAATTCATTCCATTAATTTCTGTTTGAAGATCTTTGTGATTTAAATATTTTCCATATTCATAAGTGGGAAACTCTTCAAGATCTTCTTTGTTTTTAAAAGGAACTACTATGCCACATTTTTTTAAACCACATTTAATATTACTGTCTTGTTCAATACTTTGTATCCACTTTGGAATTAGATTTTGACTTTCTTGGCCAAATTTTAGTAATTCATCTTCCAGCCCTTCGGCATGAGTAGCTAACATTCCTGCAGCAACAAATCCAGCTGATTCATTTCTGTTTTTGCTTAAAACTAAAACTTTGAAGTTATTTCTAGAAAATTCATAAGCAATAGATAAACCTAAAAGTCCACCGCCAATGATTAATATTGAATTTTTGGTTTCTTGTGCCATTTAAAAATTAATATTTTTATTTGTGTTTTGGTCCTCTTTTCCGTTATATCCAATAATATTAATAAAGAGACTTTTAATAATGAACAATTTGGAATCTTGGGAAGCTGTGATTGGTTTGGAAACTCATGTCCAGCTTAATACGAAAAGTAAAATATTCACATCTGCGTCAACAGCTTTTGGTGATGCACCTAATACGCATATAGATCCTGTAGTTTGTGGGTTACCAGGAACTCTTCCAGTTCTGAATGAGACTGTTCTTGAGTACGCTGTAAAAACTTCGTTAGCATTAAATTTAAACGTTGCAGAACATTGTAAATTTGATAGAAAACAATATTTTTATCCTGACCTGCCTAAAAATTATCAAATTTCACAATTTGATGAGCCACTAGCTGAAAATGGTTGGTTAGAGGTTGAAATAATTGAAAAGGACAAAGAACCTTATATCAAAAAAATTGGTATAGAAAGGCTACATATGGAAGAAGACGCCGGAAAACTAGTCCATTCAGGAAGTGATAGATTAGCTGGCTCTAAGTATTCTTTAGTTGATTACAATCGTGCCGGAATAGCACTTTGTGAGATTGTAAGTAAACCAGATATTAGATCAGGTAAAGAGGCATCTGAATATGCTTCAGAGATCAGAAGAACAGTTAGATATCTAGGGGTATCAGACGGAAATATGCAAGAGGGTTCATTACGCTGTGATGTCAATATTTCAGTTAGAAAAGGACCTAATGCTCCTTTTGGTACCAAAGTGGAAATAAAAAATATGAATTCATTTTCTGCCATTCAAAAGGCTTGTGATTATGAAATAGCCAGACAAATAGAAGTTTATGAAAATGGAGGAAAAATTTTCCAAGAAACAAGGTTATGGGATGAAGCTAAGCAATTAACGAAAAGTATGAGATTAAAAGAGGGTAGCAGTGACTATAGATATTTTCCTGATCCTGATTTAGGTCCAATTGAAATAACAAAAGCCCAACAAGAAATATGGTTTAAAGAACTACCAGAATTACCTTCAAAGAAAAGAAATAAATACATAAATCAATTTGGATTGTCTGCATATGATGCAAGGGTAATTTCTGATGAAATAAGCATGGCAAACTTTTTTGAAGAAACAGTAGCAAATGGTGCCGATGCCAAACTAGCTTCAAATTGGGTAACAACTGATATTGTGGGCTATTTAAAATCAAACAAACTAAGTTTTAGTGACCTAAAGCTTAGTCCTGAAAATCTTGCCGAAATGATTAGCATGATTTCAAAAAATATAATTAGTGGAAAAATTGCAAAAGAAATTCTACCTGAACTTATTCAAACAAATATTTCTCCGAAAAAATTAGTTGAAGAAAAAGGGTTGGCAATGATTTCTGATTCTTCAAGTATTTTACCAATAATTGATGAACTTATAAATGAACATCCAAATGAAGTTCAATCATTTAAAAATGGCAAAACTAAGTTACTTGGTTTTTTTGTTGGTCAACTTATGAAAAGAACAAAAGGTAAAGCTGATCCCAAACTTGCAAATAAACTTCTTATGGAAAAATTAAATAGCTAAATTTTAAAGAAGATCTTTTATCGTATTGACCCATTTATTTTGATTATCCGAATTATCTAAAATAATATCTGAAAATTTTCTTTTTTCTTCAAAACTTAATTGAAAATTGATCAATTCGTATGCCTCTTTTTCGCTAATTTTATCTCTTGTGATAAGTCTGTTTTTTTGTAGTTCTTTAGGACATTGAACTAACCATATTTCAGTGCAAATATCTTCAAATTTTGCTTCAAACAATAATGGAATAACCAATAATATAGTTTGATTATTTGTGTATTGACTGCATTCTTCTATCATTTTTTCTTTAATTAAGGGGTGAAGCAGTTTTTCAATCCATTCCTTGCTTTCTGAATGTTTAAAAATAATGTTCCTTAAAAGTTTTCTGTTTATTTCTCTTTCTGAATTGTTCTTATTATCAATAATTTTATTTCCAAAATAATCTAAAATTTTCTTATATCCATATGTGTTTGGTTTGATTAATTCTCTTGATAAATGATCTGCATCTAATATTGGTATGTTTTTATGTTTTCTAATGTAATTAGTTATGGTTGTCTTCCCACTTGCAATACCTCCTGTCAAACCAATCCTTCTTTGGTTGTTTTTTGATTTTTGAACAATATCCATATAATTAATAATAATCTAATTACTTAGTTTCTTTAGTATTAAAGAGTAGTTAGTATGAATTAAAACACCAAAAAGCTTGAACCAGTTAGATTCCAATTGGTCTTTTGTAGATGACAGTAACGTAACACCCAAGGGTTTTCTTTTTGCTGGGATATCTGCTGGTTTAAAAGCCTCTAATAAAAAAGATTTAGCACTAATACTCGCTCCAAAAGGAAGTGTTTTTAGTGGGATGTTTACCCAATCAATAGTTCGCGCTTCTTGTGTGGATATTTGTGAGGAAAGGATTAAAACAACTTCAGGTTTTGTAAGAGCAATACTAATTAATTCTGGTCAAGCAAATGCATGTACAGGAAATCTTGGTATTCAACATTTTCAAATTGCTACAGGAAAGATTGCAGAACTTTTAGGAATAAACGAAGAAGAAGTTTTAATGTGCTCGACTGGTGTAATTGGTGTTCCAATAAAAATAAATGATTTAGTAAAAAATTTACCGAATTTAGTTGGTGATTTAAAGGGTAATAATTTTCAAAATGCAGCAGAAGCAATTTTAACTACTGATTTGACTTTGAAAAAAGTGTCAATAGAGACGATTATTCAAGGTAGAAAAATAAAAATAGCAGGATTTGCAAAAGGTTCAGGAATGATTTACCCCAACATGGCTACTATGCTTGCTTTTTTAACCTGTGATGCGGGAATTCAAAAAGAAGAATGGGACAAAATGATTGCTATTGCGGTTAAAAAATCTTTTAATGCAATATCAGTTGATGGAGAGACAAGCACAAATGATTCTTTTGTTGGAATAAATGCAGGAGAGAAAATTGAAAAAAGGTTTTTTCCAATTATCCAACAAGGCATTGATATTGTATGTCAGAACTTGGCAAAAAATATTGCAAGGGATGGAGAGGGAGCAAATTGTTTGTTAGAAGTTTTGGTTCAAGGAGCAAAAAATAAAGATGATGCAATTACGCTTGCGAAATCTATTTGTAATTCTGCCTTGGTAAAAACTGCGATACATGGTTGTGATCCCAATTGGGGACGAATCATTTCTGCTGCAGGTAATTCTGGAGTTAAATTTAATTTAAATGACGTTGACTTGTATATAGGAAACGCTCAGATTTTGCAAAACGGTAAGTTACATAAATATGATCCACAAACAGTCACAGACTATATTAAGTCCAGAATGAAAGGTAGATATTTAGTAGATGATATTGTAAAAATTATGATTAATCTAAATTCTGGCGAATCGAAAGGCACAGCTTGGGGGTGCGACCTTTCTAAAAAGTATGTTGAAATAAATAGCGAATATACTACTTAAGTTTTAGTAAATCTAATGGTAGATATTCATTCATGTAAAGAAACAGTATTGTTAAAGTTCCAATTACAGAGCCTACAAAACCACCAAGAAAATTAACTAATAATCCAGATTGTTGAATTATTGCTTCTTCGTTTTTTTCTTCTTCAAAATTAGGAGAATCAACTACTTTTAAGCGCTGATTGGTTGTTGGTTGTTTAAGTTGTTGGTGTCGGATGAGGGCTTCGAAATCAGGCATGGAATTTGTGAGGCAATTGAACAATAAGCAGACCAGCCCGTCATTCGACGAGGATCTGATCTACCTAAATCGTCTACAGCTTCAAATACAGCATTGCCCGAGGCTTCTGCTTTATCAAATGCTGAAAGTAAGGGTATAAATGTATCAAAAACATACAAACCAAAATTTTCTAGAGCAGCTTTGGCTTGTTGCGCTGCTTTTTGCTGTCTAAAATCAACTTTTACTATTACTACTGCATGGTTAACTTTTAAGTTGCTTAATAAATTAGCTAGTTCAACAGTTAATTCTACTGATCTTGCTTTTGCAGTTGTAGGTAAGATAACTAAATCTGAACCATACGCTAAGTGTTTAAGTTCTTCTTGATCACTGCTAGCCTGGCCATCAGTTATTACAATTTCTGATGATCTTGATGCTTTAGCAGCTGAACTGACGGGAAAAACTGGAAATGGAAGATTGCCTCTTGATGCGTATGCTAAAGCAGATCTATTCTTGTCGGCATCGACAATGCAAACTTTTTTACCTTCAGAATGCCAAACACTAGCAAGGTGAATACTTGTGCAGGTCTTGGCCACACCCCCTTTTTGCCCGCAAACGGTAATGAACAATTTTTTATTTTTATTTCTTCTACTTTGGAGAATAATTTTTTAATGTCAAGAGAAATTGATTTTTAATGCCCTAAAACTTATTTTTTGAAATATTTTATAGAAGTTAATATTTTTAGATAACCTTATAAAGTTCCTTATTTAAATTGGCTAGTGAAGAAAAGAATTGGATTAGGTACGTGGTCTTGGGGGAATAAGCTTTTCTGGAATTACCAATCTACAAATGACGATGATTTACGTGAGACATATAATGAAGCGTTACGAAGAGGTTTCGATCTAATTGATACTGCAGATTCTTACGGTACTGGTAATCTTCAGGGTAGAAGTGAATTGTTGATAGGAAAATTTTTACTAAATACTCCTTCAGCAAAGAAAAAAAGAATTCAAGTAGCAACCAAACTTGCACCTTATCCCTGGAGAATAGGAAAAAGAGGTTTTAATAAACCTTTTTTGAAAAGTTTAGAAAGACTTAATAACAAATTAGACATAGTGCAATTACATTGGTCAACTGCAAAATACAATCCTTGGCAGGAATTAGGTCTGTTGAATAATCTTTGCGATTTAAAAGATGAAGGCTTTGATTTTCAAATAGGCTTATCAAATATAGGCCCTAAAAGATTGATGAAATTAATTAATTTCTTAGCAAAAAGAGATCAGAGCCTAAAGAGTGTTCAAATACAGTTTTCTTTGCTTGCTCCCGATTTAGAAAAACAATATCAGGTAAAAAAAATTTGCGAAGAAAATAATATTGATTTCTTTGCTTATAGTCCTTTGTCCTTTGGAATACTTTGTATTGATCCAGATAAAGAGGATAATAGAGAAAAAAGTTTTATTCGCAATGCATTATTTGAAAAATATAAAAAACCAACATATGAATTGAGGAGGTGTTTAAAAAAAATTGCAAATCAAAGATCAGTTTCCCAAGCGCAAGTAGCAATTAATTGGTGTTGTTATCAAGGAGCTATTCCACTCGTTGGGATGAGAAAAAAATCTCAAGTTATAGATGTATCGAATGTATTAAAGTGGAATTTAAATAAACGTGAATTTAAAGTACTTCAGGAATTTTCAAAAAAATGTTTAAAAAAAATGCCTAAAAATCCTTTTTCAAGCATTTAATTAAATTTTTAGTTAGATATTTTCTTATTTTTTTTTATTTGAGAACCACTATTCCATAGTTCATTGGGAAATTTTTCGCCAGTAAATCTAATAATTTTTGGTTTAAGGTTTATTATCAAGTCATTCAGTTTTTTATTAGTTTCCATTTTGCAAAATTCGATTTTTTAATAAGATAAATTAATTTAAAACTTATCTTCTAAGTATTTATACTTATAAAATTAAAAAAATTCTTTTTAATACAAGTTTTTGCAGCAATATTTACACACTAATAAATTATCTATTACAACTTCTTAGTTATTTAAAAAAGTGGAGTCCTTCCAGACTCCTCGTATCATTTGGTTGATAAGGCTGATATAACCCCATCTCCTTTAGGATCAAGCAGCAACTGGTGCTGTTTGACGGGAGAAACTAACGATTTTGTTAGCATTTATGTTTTTGCTCTAACCGAGCCGGCTTCAGTCACCTTCCTTATGCCCCGTCGAAACCATTACAACCCCAAATAGTGGAGTTGAGCGGAATCGAACCGCTGTCCGAAACATCGGTTGAGATCACCTAGTCCAATTGGACATTTATATTCTGACAGGCAAAATGGTTATTGAATAGTTTTTTTATTAAGTTTTATCGTATATGAATGTAGTGGCATCATCTCCGGAAGGACTAGAGAAATCTTTAGCAGAAGAAATTTCAAATTTAGGCGGCTTTAATATTAATACTTATAAAAGATTTATTAATTTTGAATGTGATTTTGAAACTTTTTATAGAGTTCATTTCTATTCCAGATTAGCTTTTCGTTTTTATAGAGAAATTGCAAGTTTTAATTGCTATGACAAGCAATCTTTATATGCGGGGGTAAGAGATTCATTTGATTGGTTACATTGGTTGCACTTTGATAAAACGTTTAATGTTCAAGTTACTGGGAGAACATCTTCTTTAAGTCATACTCATTTCACTGCTCTTGAAGTAAAAAATTCTATAACTGATTTGCAACAGGCAGTTTGGAATAAAAGATCAAATATTTCTCTAGATAATCCTGATTTTATAATTCATCTGCATTTAAATAATAATAAAGCAATTCTTAGTCTTCAAAGCAGCGTAGAAAGCTTACATAAAAGAGGCTATAGACCCGCAATTGGGTATGCTCCGTTAAAAGAAAATTTAGCTTCTGGATTGATAAATATGACTCAATGGAATGGCAAAGTTCCATTAATAGATTTTATGTGTGGTTCGGGTACTTTTTTAATTGAGGCAGTCAATCAATTCCTTGGAGTCCCCATAAATATTGATCAGGTATATCTTTTTGAAAATTGGTTAGACTTTAGGCAAGATATTTTTCTTAATGAAAAAAATAAAGCAAAAAATAAAATTATAAATTATGAAAAATTACCAACAATAATAGGGTGTGAAATTAATGAAAAGGTCTTTGAGCAGGCGAATCTAAACATATCATTAGCTGGACTCGAGAATTATATTGAGCTTATAAATAATGATTTTTTAGAACTCCAATTAAGTTGCACACCTGGGATCATCATATGTAATCCTCCATACGGCAAAAAATTAGGCGATGAAAATGAATTGATTAGTTTATATGAACAAATGGGAATCTTTCTAAAGAACAATTTTTCAGATTGGGAATTTTGGCTCCTAAGTGGAAATCCAAAACTAACAAAATATTTGAAAATGAAATCTTCATTGAAAATTCCTGTTAGTAATGGGGGGATAGATTGTAGATGGATAAAATATTTAATTAGGTAAATTATTTTTTGCCTAAAACGGCCTTTGTTGTTTTGCCTAAACCTTCTAATGTTTGAGGAAGATATGGTCCTTTGGCTAATTTTCCTCCAAGCTTCAAACTTAGGCCTGCTAGAAATAAATCGATAAATATTATTAGTAATAAATTATATTCAATATTCCAGTTATTATATTTCGCTAGAAAAAGATAAAAAATAATATGGATGCAAATTAGTACTAATAATAATAATGTGCTGCCAATTGCTAAAAATATTCCACCACTAATTAATCTTCTTTTTTCTCTATCTACTTCTTGAAGAGCTATTCTGACATGCAAATCCATCACTGAACTTGCGATGGCTGAAATTCTGGAGGCTGTATTTGCAAAGTTTTTATTTTTTGGTTTTTCCATATTATTTTCTGCCACTGTTTAGGAGACTTCCTATTAGTAAACCAATACCAGCTGCAATAGCAATAGATAATAGTGGTTTTTTTCTTATTGGACTTTCTATTTTTGGTCTAAGTGTATTATTAAGCTCTTCTAATAATTCTTCTAATTGACTTTCAATAGGCTCAATTTTTTCTGATATTTCCCAATTGTTTTCTCTTATTGAATCAATGATTTCAAATAGTTGGCTTTTTATTCCAATTGCTGAGGTTCCACTATGGGTAGCTATTACTTCAACTAAATCATCAATACTCCCTTTTGTGGCTTCAAGGGTTTGTTGTGCAATGTTAGGCCATTTTTCTTTTATTAAAGGTATTAAACTGTCAATTTTTTCAAGTAACCATTTTTCCAAGATAACTTCTTTTTCAGGAAGATCAGATTTATCTTCTGTTTCTTCTACTTCTTTGGGAGGATGGTAAGTCTCCATTATTCAAACTTATTTATTTTAAGATTAGACCCTATTTTCTTAATTTGGAACCCTTTACTAAAGAATTGTGCGATTTATATAGAATAAAAACATATAAAAGTTTATTTACATTTTATTCATCTACTCTGTTCTGTAAGAAGGTTTTGTTAAGCTATTACTGAATTTATTAAATGAGTTTAAATTTCATCATGGATATTACATTTGCATCATTAATTTTTGCATCTCGCACAATCCCTACAGATTTTGGATTAGTAGCTGCAGCTATCGCTGGAGCTGGAAGTTTACTATTTATTGCTTTAAGATTTGTTCCTGATGCAAGTAATTAAATAACAGGAAACATCTCTTAGAAAATATATCTTTACTCAACTTTGTTTTGAAAATAGATTCGATTTATTTATCAATTAGATAATGAATAAATGGGTTTTGCTTGAACATAAAGTTTATTCTGCTAAAGCTATAGATATTCATTATGATTTTCTTGTTGAAAATGGGATAGATTGTTTAACTTGGAAATTTTTAAAACTACCTTTATTAAATCAATCTTCTATAGAAATTTCTAAGCAGCCAAATCATAGACTTTTATGGCTGTCCAGGATAGAACATGAACTTTCTGATAATAGAGGGTTTGTAAAAAGAATTGATCATGGAATATTTAAAAATGTTTCTGATAAATTGGACTCTGAATATTATCGATTCATTCTGGATGGTGAACTTCTTTCTGGTTTGTTTGAAATTTCGGGTAATTCTTGTAGATTGTCCAAAAATTATTAATTTTCATTTATAAATAAACGTAATATTTCTATTGAGAATTTTTGCAAATTAGTTATTCTTATTTAGCTATTGAGACTTGAGATTGGTACATATCAATCAGGTCGAGTTTGAAAATTTTAAATCTTTTGGGGGAAATGTAAAAATTCCTCTTGAAGAAGGTTTCACGGTGGTTACAGGCCCTAACGGTTCTGGGAAAAGTAATATTTTAGATGGAATTTTATTCTGTTTAGGTCTAGCTAATAGTAGAGGGATGAGGGCTGAAAGATTACCAGATCTAATAAATAACTCCAAAGTTAAAGAGGGTAAGTCATCAGAAACATCTGTATCAGTAAAATTTAATATTCAAGATTGGTCTCCCAGAGAGGACCTTAAACCTTTGGAACTAGAAGAAGAAGAAATTTCTCTTAACAAGGATCAAAAAGAATGGGTAGTGTCTAGAAAATTAAGGCTTATGCCAGGCGGTTCTTATGCTTCGACATATACTTCTGATGGAAAACAATGTACCTTGCAACAAATACAAAGAATATTAAGGGATATAAGTGTTGATCCTGAGGGCAGCAATGTTGTTATGCAGGGTGATGTCACAAGAATAGTATCTATGAATAATAAGGAGAGGAGAAATCTTATTGATGAATTAGCAGGAGTCGCACTTTTTGATGCAAGAATAGAACAAACTAATGCAAAATTAAATGATGTTTTTGAAAGACAAGAAAGATGTGAAATTTTAGAAAATGAATTGCAATCTAGTAAAAATAAGCTTGAAAAAGAATGTGAAAAAGCAAAGCAATATAAACAGTTAAAGGAAAAACTACATCAAATAATGGAATTAGAGAAAGTTCTTATTTTTGATAAACAAGTTAAATATGTTGAATCTATAGAAGAAAAAGAAGGTGAAATTGAAAAAAATAAAATTTTATTTAATAAACAAAAAGAATCTATTAATAAAGAAATATCAGTTTTAGAAGATGCTTTAAAAATACTAGTTGATGAGCTTAAGGAGAAAGGAGAGGATACTTTGATAAAAGTGAATTCTGATATTGGAAGTATTAATTCTAACTTAAGAGAACTTGATAGGGTATCAAGTTTGAATAAAGAAGAGGGTATTAAATTACAAAAACAGAGAGATGAAATTGCAATTTCTAGGAGGAATATTGAGTCAGAAAAGATGAGACAAGAAAATTTTGATGATAATTTTTTAAATAAATTGAACTTGCAAATTGATAATCTCACTTCAAAACATAAATTATCCAGAAAAAAACTGTCTGATGCGGCTGGAGAATCTGGAGAATTCTCTAAACAAAATATCCAAATTAATGCTGAGCTTGAAAGTATAAAAAAACAAATTGATCCTTTGGAAACCAAAAAAAGGAAAGTGGAAGAAGAAACTATTCAAAATAATATACAAAAAGATGAGATATTGTCTCAGATCGAAGCCTTAGAGTTAGAAAAGCAGAAACTTTTTTTGGGAAATCAAAGAAAAAAAGAGACATCCGATACAAAGAATAAAAACTTGGCAAGTAATAGCTTAGAAATAAATACTTTAAAAAATGAAATTGATTTATTAATTAAAACTAAATCAAGGCTTAACAACGAGCAATTAAGACTTGAAAAGGATTTATCTAGATTCGAAAGTAGGAAGGAAGCTTTAAATGAATCAAGAGGTTCATACGCTCTTAGAATTCTTTTAGAAGCAGGTTTAGAGGGTATTCATGGTTATGTAGCACAACTTGGAGAGGTAAGTGAGAAAAATAGATATGCATTAGAAATTGCTGCTGGAAATAGACTCGGACAAATTGTTATTGATAATGATTATATTGCAGCAAAAGCAATTGAAATTCTTAAAAAGAAGAAAGCGGGAAGATTAACTTTTTTACCTTTAAATAGAATTAAAAGTCAAAAGAAGAATTATGTAATTTCAAGATTTGAAAATAATCGAGAGTCTGGATTTATTGATAAAGCTATTAACCTAATTAATTTTGACGAAGTTTATTCAGATGTTTTTAGATATGTTTTTGGCGATACGTTGGTTTTTTCAGACTTAGCCTCAGCTAGGTTATCTAAACAAAAAAATAGGTTGGTTACTTTAGGGGGTGAATTATTAGAAGCCAGTGGCGCTATTACAGGCGGCAGCAAGTTAAATAAAGATTTATCTTATAGATTTGGAATTAATAATGATCTTGATGATTCTAGCCCTACTAAAGAAAGACTATTGGTTATTGAAGAAGCTTTAAAAGAATCAAATAATGATTTGATCATAAAAAATAATAGACTCAACAAATTAAACTCTAACCGTAGTCAAATAATTGAGGATTGTGCTTCATTGAACAAAGAAGTTGAAGTAAATAAAAATTCTCTTGAAGTTGTCGTGAAAAGAATTGAGGATTTTAAATCGAGATTAAAAAAATTAGATAGCACCAATAATTTACTAGATGATGAGTTAGTTTTTTTAAAAAATGAATTGAAGCCTCATCATGATAAGTTTGATCAATTGCAAAGCATTCAAAAAACTAATTATGAAAAGAATCAAAAATCATCATTAATCGACTTTAACAACGACTTTAATAATCTTGATAAAAAACTTGAATTACTTATTAAGGAAAGAGAAATATTATTAGATAAGAAAAATCAATTTGCTTTAAGTAAGGAGCGGACCAATAATTCATTAAAAATTATATTATTACAGGAAAAAAACTTGCAGCAATCTATCAAAGAACTTGCAATTTCTCATAGTGAATGGATAAAAAAAAGAGATAAATTTAAAAAAGAGCTTTTGGTTCTTCATAGTCAGAAAAATTCTCTAGAAGAGGATTTAGGATTATTGAGAAGGAAAAGAGATGAATTAAACTCTTCAATTTCAAATAAAAGGCAAGAATATAATAACTATCTATTGAAGCTTGAATATCTTGAAAGGGATATGCTTTCTCTTAAAGAAGAGATAAGAAGTGAGAAAATAAAATTGGAAAATTATAAAAAAGATCTACCTAATCCTTCCCCGAAATTTGGAGAATATGAAGGGAAGAGTCTTGAATCTTTGCAATCAGAAATCTCGATCATCAATGCAAAACTACAAAGTTTAGAACCTGTTAATATGTTGGCTCTTGATGAATTAGAGGAATTAATTGAGAGATTAAATAGTTTACGAGAAAAATTAGAAATTCTATCTAATGAAAGATCTGAATTATTGCTCAGAATAGAAACTGTTTCGACTATGCGTCAAGAGGCTTTTATGCAAGCATTTGTAGCAGTTGATCAACACTTTAGACAAATTTTTGCAAATTTATCGGATGGAGATGGCTTCCTTCAACTTGAAAATCCTAATTTTCCTTTGGAAGGAGGATTAACTCTAGTAGCTCATCCTAAGGGGAAAAATGTCAGAAGATTAGCCTCTATGTCAGGTGGTGAAAAATCATTAACTGCTTTAAGTTTTTTATTTGCTTTGCAAAAGTATAAACCTTCCCCATTTTATGCATTAGATGAGGTTGATAGTTTTTTAGATGGTATAAATGTTGAAAGGTTGTCAAAGTTAATATCTAATCAGTCATCAAATGCTCAATTTATAGTCGTAAGCCATAGAAGGCCTATGATTAGTGCATCTGAACGAACAATTGGTGTTGCTCAAGCAAGAGGTGCTAATACTCAAGTTGTTGGGTTACCAAATGCTGCATAAACACACTTTTTTAAATTTATACGTCAGAATGATAAAAAGGTATTTATGAGTTTGTCTAACACATCTGCTAATAAGAATCGCCCTAATTCTATACCTAGCGAACGCTTATGGTTAAGGTCAGAATTAATGGGAACTCAAGTTATAACTACTGATACTGGTAGGCGTTTAGGCGTGGTTGGTGAGGTTGTTGTTGATATTGACAGAAGAGAGGTGGTCGCTTTAGGACTAAGAGATAATCCACTTACAAGGTTTTTACCGGGCTTACCAAAATGGATGCCCTTAGAGAGTATTAAGCAAGTTGGAGATGTAATATTAGTCGATTCCCTAGATTCTTTGAGTGAAAGTTTTTCTCCAGAAAGATATGGGAAAGTGATTAATTGTCAAGTGATTACAGAATCTGGGCAACTTTTAGGAAGGGTTCTTGGGTTTTCGTTTGATATAGAGACTGGAGATTTGATTTCTCTTGTTATGGGTGCAGTTGGTGTCCCACTTTTAGGTGAGGGAGTTTTAAGTACTTGGGAGATTCCTGTAGAGGAAATTGTAAGCAGTGGTACTGATAGAATTATTGTTTATGAAGGTGCTGAAGAGAAATTGAACCAATTAAGTAGTGGACTTCTTGAGAAACTTGGAGTAGGGGGTTCTTCATGGGATGAAAGAGATGTAAATGGATATTCAGCCAATCTCGTACCAGTTGAGAATCAGTTATTGTCGGGTTCGGAATCAGAACAGCAAAACAATTTAGTTGAGGAATATGAAGAAGTTAGTGAACAAGATGATGATTATTATGAAGATGAACTTGAATATGTTGAAATTAAGGGTTCTTCAGAGGAAATAAATAACAGAAAAAAGCTATACATGGATAATGATTATTCTGATCAGGACCAGATTCAAGATAATGCTGATCCAATAGTTTTAGAAAATAATGTTGATTTTAAACAAAAGAAACAATCAACTACTAATTTAGCTTCTAAAAGACCAATTCAAAATGCAACAGAAACTTTAGATATTGAACCACTTGATGAACAAAATATAATTCAAGATAATAAAAAATCAGAAAAGTTTGACATTGATGATCCCTGGTAATTTTTAAAGTTTTTTTATTGCATTAACAATCATAGAAGCAAGTTTTTCTGCAGCCCCTTTATTACCTCTTTCTTTTTGTAAAGAATCACTAATACTTTTTAATTTATTCTTGTTCTTAATGAGAAATAGTACTTCTCTTGCAATTTTTACAGGCGAAATATTTCCTATCCTTTCAGGGATAATCATTCTTTTAGCTTTAATATTTGGCCAAGCAAAAAACTTCTTTTTTTTAAAATAAAAATATTTAATTGCAAAAGTTATGAATTTATTAATGAATGAAATTTTCCCGATTAATCCAAAAATGCCATCCCAAGCATTCATTTTATTTAAATGTTGAGTTGGTAGAACAACTAACATTGGAAGAGCAATTGCTGCTAATTCTGCAGTATTTGCTCCTACAGTTGTAATTGCAAGATCGCATTCTTTTAATATTTCATAGCAAGGATATTTCTCAATTAGGTAGATTTTTGTATTTTTTGATGTTTCAATAACACTATCAAAACATGAGTCTTTGATTTTTTTAATTGTTTTTATCTTTGATGAGTAGTATTTTGCAATTGGATTTCTCTCGCTTTGAAAAAATAAAAATTCACTCTTATCAGTTGTTGGGGCAATGGGAATTATAAAATTTATATTTTGATTTTCTTCAGCTATATGATCTGCAATTTCTAAGAAGAACGGAACTCCAACAGAGAGCTTTGCTTTTTTAGAACCAGGCAACAATGCAATATAATTTTTTTCGGTATTTTTTAATGATATTTCACTTCCAAGTTTGATATCTGCCATCAAATCGCCAATGATTTGACATTTATATTGATATTTTTTGGGAATTAACTTTTTTACTTTTAAATTCATGGCAGCAATTTCGTTGGTCCATTGAGGCCATCGCGAAATCCATTCAGCATATGTGATATTTAGATAACCTAGTCTTTTAGCTAGTAAAATGCTCCACAATTGATCTCCACCAAGGAAAATAACGACCCCTTTTTTGGGCCAATTCGCAAAAGAATGTGGCTTGATTAATAATTTCCAAAAACTTTTGGATTTTGTAATTAATTCGAATTTATTCCATGAATTTGCAACTAAATATTCTTTGCCAGTGGCATTTGGGCAAGGAACAAGGACTAATCTAAGAGTGAAATTGATTTTATCGTCATCACATAGTGCTTTATTTATTTTGTTAAGCTCATTTATTACAGGATTTACCCATGTAGTTAATTCACCAGGACCATTGGAAACTATAACTACTGCAACTGATTTTTTTTTCATTGCAGTTAAACCGGAATACATTAAATGCGGACGGCGAGACTTGAACTCGCAAGGCCGAAGCCACACGCTCCTTAGACGTGCGCGTCTACCAATTCCGCCACGTCCGCAAAGGGTTCTCAGCAACCTGGGGATACTTAAACCTTAAAAATATAATACATTATTGGCTGAAATAAGCATGAAGTTCTAACAGATTATTTTTGAATATGATGAATAATTTTTCTTTGCATAAAACAAATATTTATACATATATAACGTTCTAGGCTGTATTGTAAAAATGTCCTCTGATCACTAAAAAATTTTGTTAAATACTTTGGCAAATAATTTTTTATTTTAAGTCATTTTCATTTCTTCAATTTAATTTTATAATGATTGAAAAAGTTTTAATTGCTAATCGTGGAGAAATAGCTTTACGAATTGTCAGAAGTTGTAGAGAACTAGGTATTGCAACAGTTGCAGTTTTTAGTACTGTAGATAAAAAAGCATTACATGTTCAGCTTGCTGATGAAGCAGTTTGTGTTGGAGATTCATTAAGTAATAAAAGTTATTTAAATATTCCAAATATACTTGCTGCTGCCACATCGAGAGGAGTTGATGCTATTCATCCTGGTTATGGATTTCTTGCTGAAAATGATAAATTTGCTGAGATGTGTAATGATCACGGAATAGTTTTTATTGGTCCATCTCCTAAAGCTATTAGATCAATGGGAGATAAATCTACAGCTAAAGAAACTATGGAAGCAGTTGGCGTTCCAACAGTTCCTGGGAGTAAAGGCTTGTTGTCAAATGTTGATGAGGCTTATAAATTGGCAGATAATATTGGCTATCCGGTAATTATCAAAGCGACTGCTGGAGGAGGTGGAAGAGGTATGAGGCTGGTTGAAAGCCCTAATAATCTCGAAAAAATGTTTAAAGCAGCTCAAGGCGAAGCAGAAGCAGCTTTTGGTAATGATGGTTTATATATGGAGAAATTTATAAAGAAGCCAAGACATGTAGAAATTCAAATTTTGGCGGATAGGTTTGGAAATGTTGTTCATTTAGGAGAGCGAGATTGTTCAGTTCAAAGAAGACATCAGAAGTTATTAGAAGAGTCTCCTAGTCCTGCAATTAATACTGAGCTAAGAAAAAAAATGGGGAACGCTGCTATTGCTGCTGCAAAAAGTATCGGCTACGAAGGAGCTGGGACAGTTGAATTTTTAGTTGATGATGATGATAATTTTTATTTTATGGAAATGAATACCAGGATTCAAGTTGAACATCCTGTTACTGAAATGGTTACTGGAGTTGATCTAATAGCAGAGCAAATTAAAATCGCAAGCGGACAAAACTTGGAATTTAATCAGGATGATATCCATTTAAACGGTCATGCCATTGAATGTAGAATCAATGCTGAAGATCCTTCTCACAATTTCCGACCATCTCCTGGAAAAATAACTGGATGGCTTCCCCCTGGTGGTCCTGGTGTAAGGGTGGATAGTCATGTTTATACCGGCTATGAAATACCTCCTTTCTATGACTCATTAATTGGTAAATTAATAGTCTGGGGGAAAGATCGTAATACTGCAATTAAACGTATGAATAGGGCTTTAAATGAGTGTGCAGTAACTGGTATTCCTACAACAATAAACTTTCATTTAACCTTACTCAATAAATCTAAATTTAAGGAGGGTAAGATACATACTAAATATGTAGAAGAAGAATTATTGCCAAATTACTGAGAAAAAAATAAATGATTTCTATGAGATATTTGTATTCAATGCAAGTTTTATGAGCCCTTGCTGACCGACTAAAATTTCTCTTAAAAAGCTTATAATTCCGATCCAAATTACAGGTCCAACATCAACTCCTCCAATAGGAGGAATTAGTTTTCTTGTTAAATTAAGAATAGAGCTTGATGGTATTGAAATTAATAACCATAAACCTTTACTTAAATCAATCTTTGGGTACCAAGTAAGAATTAACCTTATTAGAAAAACTATAGTGAGATATGAAAGAGAAATTCCTAAACTAATATCTAAAATTTGTAGAGAGTTTACAAGCAAAGAGATCACAATTATTTAATTCATCTTAATAAATAACCCACTGAAACGTATTTAATTCGTATTATAAATTGAGAATTTAATATTTAAAAGTGTTTCAAATCTCAAATTTATTGCTAGTTGCAGATTTTTCTGCTGAAGTTGCTAATAATTCCGCGGTTGGAATGATAGGTAGTTTTATTGCAGCTGCTTTACTTATTGTCATTCCAGCCTCTGCATTTTTGATTTTTGTCAGTCAGAAAGATTCTCTCGATCGTACTTCTACTGGAAGACGCTAGTTTTTGTAGAAGTTTTAAGTACACTATATATATAGGGGATTTAAGTAATCCTTTAATAAATAAATTTTTGGAGAAAGAATGTGGTCAATGCTAGTCTCAATTGGGCCAGTATTGTTGGTATTGTCCTAGCTGTATGCGGTGGAGGCCTTTATTTTTTAAGGTCTTTTAAACCTGCATTAGCTAGAGATTATGATGTTTTCTTCGCAGCTATAGGACTTTTGTGCGGGGGAATATTATTTTTTCAAGGCTGGAGGTTAGATCCCATCCTTCAATTTGGTCAGTTTTTGTTAGCAGGAACCACAGTTTTTTTCGCATACGAAAGTGTGCGATTGAGGGGAGTTGCTACTGATCAAGCTAGAAGGTCATCTTATTTTGATGATGATCCTATTTCTGATGTGCCAAGAAATTCTAGAGGTCGATTTAATAACGATTACGATAGTTTTGAAGAGTCTGAAAGATCATCAAGAAGATTTAAACCTCAAGAAGATGAATTTGAAGAAGACTTTATGGAGGGGAGATCTCGTAGGAGAAATATTTCAAGGGCCATACCTTCTGCGGCTGCAAGCAGGAGCAGGCCATCGACAAGAGAAGTAGATCAGTTTGAAAATGAGGAACCTATAAGGAGGAGAAGAAGACAGAATCTTGATGATAGAAATAACAATCAATCAGAGAGCAATAAATTTGGTGAGAGGAGAAACTTATCTCGCAATGAAGTTAAGACAGGATCAAGACCCAGAATCAATCGGACAGTTTCTAGAAAAGACAATATTTCTACTGCTGATGATTCTTCTCCACTAAGAAAGAAACCTACAAGATCTCCTCTTAGGCAGCAAACTTCAACAGCTCAAGTAGAAGATGCTTCATTCAGAGATTCTAATCAAGTAAAAAAAACAAGTGAGACTCGAAGAGGAAGCTCTTCAGCTAGATCAAGTTCTAAAAATCAAAGTGGTAGATATTCAGTTGGAACAAATAAAAAGAAACCAAGAGATAATAGTTCTAGATTTGATGATTAATTATAAAATTCCTGCCCATTTTAAAAATGATTGTTGACTCAATAATTCAATTAGTATTATTGCTAGGAATCCGATCATTGCAAATCTTCCGTTAGTTATTTCAGAATAATTACTCCAGCCAAAATTATACATTTCAGTATCTTCATCAATTACTTGATCAATCTTTTCCTCAGTTTTGAGATCGCTACCTTCTAACTCATTATCAACAGAAATGTTTTTAAACTCATCTCTATCTTCACCAGTTTTCATAAAAATATTTTAGTTATCAAAATTATAGTTTTTTGTAGGGAATAATTGCCAGTTCCCTTTACCGTTTAAACTTAAAACTTTATTGTGAAATTCTTTTAGAGTTGGACGATGCCCAACACTTATAAGAGAAAGTTCTCTTTTTATAAGCAAACCATAGAGATATTTTTCAGTTTCAATATCTAATGCACTAGTTGCTTCATCAAGTACTGCAAATTGAGGGGAATTCAGTAAAAGTCTTGCAAAAGCCAGTCTTTGTTGTTCTCCAAGAGATAATATTCTTGGCCAATCTTGCTTGATATCAAGATTTGGATATCTATCAAGCATAGAATTTAGTTTAACTTCCTTAAGCACAGAGAATAAATGATCGTCACTAAATTTACTGACTTCAGTTGGATAACAAAGTTGTTCTCGGAGTGAACCTAAAATCATGTATGGTTTTTGTGGAATAAAAAGTAAATCACCTGTTTTTGGCTTTTCTATTAACCCTTTATCAGGTTGCCACAAACCACTAATCATTCTTAATAGTGAGGTTTTACCACAACCTGACGGTCCAGTGATTAAAAGGGTGTCTCTATTATTAATATTCATGCTCAGATCTTTAATAATGGGCTTATTAGAGCCGGGAGTGCATAAATCTGCATTTTTAATGAGTATCTCAGGTTTATTTGTAATAGAAATATTATTTTTAGATGGCTTTTCTTTGCTTATTAACTCAACTTCAGATTGAAACCCTTCTAATCTGCTAATGCCTGCAGTGAACTTTGCAAGTTCATCTATTTGGTTAACTATAAAAAAGAGAGAACCTTCGACCATATTAAATGCAAAATTTGCTTGTACAAATTTTCCGTAATCAATAGTTCCAGCGAAATATGGAACAGCCATTATTAAATATGGAAAAAATACTCCAGCATAATTAGTCGATCTTTTCATTGTAAATATTATTGTTTTCCAAATTATTAATAGGTTGAAGTTTTTTACTAAAACTCCCAATCTTCTTTGATTTTCTACATTTTCTGGATATTCTCCTGAATAAAAAGCTATTGCTTCGGAGTTATTTCTTATATGAACTAATCCATATCTGAAATCAGCTTCATATCTCAACTGATCAAAATTAATTTTTACTAACCTTTTTCCTGCGTATATTAGAAGTGAAGAAGCTATTGCAGCAAATGTAAATAGGGAAAAGGTTAACGTTCTACTAATGGTGTAAAGGATAAGAATATTTAGAGAAAAAGTCAAAATCGCATCAAATATCCCAATAGTGAAAGTTAAGCTTTGTTCAGTAAATGATTTTGTATCTTCGGAGATTCGCTGATCTGGATTGTCAACGTCAGTTGCTTGTTCATCATTCGGATTAAGCTTGAAGTAAGCTCTATTAGTTAGATACTGGCTGATCAGACTTTTTGAAAGCCACTCTCTCCAAATAATGCTCAATTTTAATGTAAAGAAAATTTGTAAAGCTCTTATTGGTAGTGCAAAAATAAAGCAAGATGCGTATATTGCTAAAATTCTGTAGAAACCATCTTGTTCTCTTTGAACTAGTGCATTAGTTAAATCTCTTGCTATAAAACCAATCCCGGCATTTATACCATTAATTGCTAGTAGCATTAATACAATTATTCCTAATAAAATCCAATGAATCCATCTTTTTGCTTTTAGTTGATGTCTAAAACTAAAGAAACTTGAAGAACCTATTACGAATAATGCAGAGAAGATTAATCCCCATTTTCCAGCCCAAATTGTATTAAGAGTGCTAACAACACCTTCAAAATATTTTTCTAATAATTCTGGTTGAAAATTTTCTAATAAATTAATTAAGCCTGTTAGTAATACAAGGACTATTCCTCCAACGCAGAATAAAAGCGAGATTAAGAGCCAAATGAATTGTATTCCATTATTTTGCTCAATTGGCAAGAAAAAAGGTTGAGATAATCTCCTTAATTTTTGTAATTGCAATATAAATTTGGATTTATTATTAACTGCTGTATTCATTACTCAAAAGTTTTATAAGTTAAATTATAACTTTTAAAAGTCTATTGACCAAAGCCAATAAGTGAAAGTGCCCAGTCAGGTAAATTCAAGTAATTCAAGATTGTTGCATCAAATTCATGAACTTTTGGAAGGAATTTATCTAATCCCCACCATAGTAAAAAAGGTAAATTAAATAAAATTTGTAATTGCCATTTATAAGTTAAAACACTCCAAATTCTTATTAGCTTAGTTTTGAGAGAATCATCTAGCTCGTCCCAATTTTTTGAGATTAAATTTAATAAGTTTTTAGAATCTGTATTTAAAGAATTTGGGGTATTCATTTTTACTTTTTACTTATTTATAACCCATAAATATTTCTTTCGAGAGTTTTATCCTGGGGGCCAATTCATTTTTCTTCCAGATAAAAAATGAATATGTAAATGAAAAACCGTTTGTCCCGATTCTGCTCCAGTATTAATTACTGTTCTCCAATTAGTTAAATTTTTTGATTTAGCTATTTTACTACCAACAAAAAGTAGATGCCCTAATAAATTTGCATCTTCTTCAATACACTCTAATAAACTGATTATTGGCTTTTTAGGAATCACTAAAAAATGTACTGGAGCTTGCGCCTGGATATCATTAAATGCAATACACAACTTATCTTCGTAAAGCTTATCGCAGGGTATTTCTTCATTAATGATTTTTTGAAATATTGTTGTTTCAGTCATTAAATTAATTAATTGAGATAACGTCTTTTTCGTTAAACCCTTCTTTTAAAAGTTCTTTATTCAAATCATCTTTTGAGGTAACTCTATCTACAAATAATATTCCATTTAAGTGATCCATTTCGTGTTGAATACACCTCGCCAGAAGTCCATCTGCTTTCATTTTTCGTGGTCTACCCATTTCATCTCTAAATTTTAATTTTATAGTTGATGGTCTCACTACATTTAAATAGACACCAGGTATACTTAAGCAGCCTTCTTCGTATGAATTAAGGGTTGTTCCAAAGTCTGTAATTTCTGGATTGATTAATATTAAAGGTTCAGCTGCTGAATCTTCAAAATTTACATCTATGACAAGAAGCTCTTTGTTGATGCCAATTTGAGGTGCAGCAAGTCCAATTCCTTTAGCTGCATACATGCTTTGAAGCATTTCTCTAGCAAGTTTTCTAATCGATTCGTCAACTTTAGTAATTCTTTTGGAGTTTTGTCTTAATACTTCATCACCAAGTTTATAAATTTCTAAAGATGGATTACCTTTTTGCTCTTTTGCAATTTTTTCTGAGTTTCCATTTGTTATTGACTTTTTTGCAAGTTGTGAAAAATGGTTTGCCACGTTAGAAAAAGTTTTTAGTTATGAGTTTAGCTATAAAAATATTAGCACTTTAATTTACTTTCTTTATATTTTTTTAAATGAGTAATGACGATAAGCTAAAAGTTAGGAAAACTGTATCTAAAAAAGAAGCTTTTAAGGAATTAAGTATTATAAGGGACACCATTTTTTGGATTGATGTTGTTTGTGAAAGTCAAAATGAAAATGCCATTTTTGCAAGACCATTTAATGACAAAGAGGCGTTTCCCCAGAAATTAACTAGTAAAAAATTTAATATTAAAAATAACTTTCATGGATATGGAGGGAAGTCTTATAAATGTATAAATTTTAAAAATAATTTTTATTTGATATGGATAGATCAAATAACCAAGGCAATATGGTTTCAAATTTTTAAAGAAGTTTCATTAAATGATAGAAGTTCCAATCAATATCTTGATTCAGTTCAAGAACCTAGACAACTATCTAAATCAATTGAGGGAAATTTCGATTCTTCATTTGTCATTTCTGAAAATTTTTTTTTATATGGTATTTGTGAAATCAATAATAGAGATTATTTATTTTCTTTAAACTTACAAAAAACTAAACAAGATATTCATCGAATAAAAAAATTTAAAAATTTTGCAGGAGATTTATCTTCTAATACTTCTGCTAGCTTACTTTCTTGGATCGAGTGGGATTCTCCAAATATGCCCTGGGAAAAAAATGATCTTTTTTTTGCTCAAATTGACTTAGATGGAGAGATACAAAAAATAAAAAAGTTCTCAAATAAGTTGATCAATTTCAAAAAAAACGTTTCTTTTTTTCAACCTTATTGGATAAGTGAGACACTTTTAGTATGTTCTGAAGATAGTTCTGGATGGTGGAACTTATTATTTTTAGATGTGAGTAAAATTGATGGCATTTTTATTAAGAAAAGAGTAGAAAGAAATTTCTTTGAATATGGAGCACCGCAATGGGTCTCTGGAATAACATTTTTTTCAGGGTCTCTAAAAAATTTATTTTGTTTAGCAAAAAAAGAAAATAATTTCATACTGGAACAATATAAAGATCTTGTATTTGTTAAAGAATTTCCTACTCCTTTTACTTCAATAAGTGATTTTAATGCTTTTGAGAAGAAACTAGTTTTTAAAGGTTATGGATCTGATTTTTTGAGGAATTTATTTGAAATTGATTGTGGAGAACAAGTTTCATCAAATTTTTTTGATGCAATAAAAGTTGAACATATAAAAGATTGTTCCATTCCTGAGTCTTTTTGGTTTAAAGGTTTTGAAGATAAATCTACTCATTCTTTTCTCTATAGACCGCTTGTGGAAAAATATAGAAAACCACCCCTTTTTGTTAGGGCACATAGCGGCCCAACTTCATTTTATGATGGATCATATAATTCTGAAGTTCAATATTGGACGTCGAAGGGATTTTTTGTTGCTGAAGTTAATTATGGAGGATCATCTGGATTCGGCAAAGCATATAGAGAGAGGTTGAATTATAAGTGGGGCGTTGTTGATTCTTATGATTGCAAAGCACTAGTTCTTGAATTAATTAAATTAAATCTAATTGATAGTGAGAAAGTAGTAATTTTTGGTAATAGTGCTGGTGGGTTAACTGCCTTGAATTGTTTATTATATGGATCTATTTTTACAGCTGCAATTTGTAAATACCCTGTTCTTGATTTGAATGATATGCATTACAACACTCATAGGTTTGAAAAAGATTATTTAAATTCTTTGGTAGGGAATTATGCAAAAAATCATAATGATTATATAAATAGATCGCCGATTAATCATATTAATAAAATAAAGAAACCTATCTTATTGTTTCATGGAAAAAAAGATAAAGTTATTTCTTATAAACAAACTTTAAGAATTCAAGAAATTTTGATTCAGAATAATAAGAATTCAGAAGTTATTTTTTTTGAAAATGAAGGGCATGGATTTAAAAATATTGAAAATAAAGAAGTAGTAATGCAAAAATCTCAAGAATTTTTAACAAATTCTCTAAATATCTAAGAATTGATTTTTAAAAAATTAATAGTATCTTTTAATTTTTCTATAAATACATCAATTTCTTCCTTATTGGTTGTGAAATTCATGCTAATTCTAGCCGTTGATTTAATTCCAATGTATCTGTGAAGAGGTTGACAGCAATGATGCCCACTTCTGATGCAAATTCCTTTTGAATCAAGAATTTCAGCAATATCATTTGAATGTATATTTTTCACATAAAAAGTCGCAAGTGATGCTCTGTTTGGATCTATCTCGGGAGATGGACCAATAATTTCAACATTTTCTATTTCATTTAATTTTTCAAATAAATATTTAGTAATAGTCTTTTCATATGCATGAATTTCATTCAATCCAATAGTGTTTATATAATTAATTGCTTCTGCAAGACCTATTGCTTCTGCAATGGCTGGAGTTCCAGCTTCAAATTTATGCGGTAGCTCTGCCCATGTACTTGTCTCTTCAAAAACATCTTGAATCATTTCTCCACCTCCAAAGAGAGGAGGAATTTTTTCTAGGATTTCTTTTCTTGACCAAAGGAAACCAATACCTGTAGGGCCGCAAAGTTTATGTCCTGAGCCTGCTAAAAAATCTATATCAAGATCAATCACATCTAGTTTTTGATGGGCCAAACTTTGACATGCATCTATTAACACTAAAGAACCTTTTTGTTTGGCTAATTTAGTGATCTCTTTGATTGGATTACAGCAACCCAGAGTATTACTAACATGTACTAGGCTAACAAGCTTAGTTCTAGATGTGAGTTTTGATTTAAAATCGTCTATATCTAATTTCCCATTTTTATCTATACCTACAAATTTTAATTTGCATTTATTTTTAGCTGCAACCATTTGCCATGGAACAATATTGCTATGATGTTCCATTATTGATAAAAGAATTTCATCGTTTTCTTGTAATGAAGATTCGCCCCATGATCTAGCTGCTAGATTGATTGCCTCAGTTGCATTTCTTGTGAAAATGATTTCTTTTGTTGAATTCGCTTTTATATACTCGCTTATTAAATATCTTGCATTTTCAAATTCTTCTGTCGCTTTAGCACTTAATTGATGTGCGCCTCTATGTACATTGGCATTAAAGTTTTTATAATATTCATTAATTTTTTCTAAGACTTGTATTGGTTTTTGAGTGGTTGCAGCATGGTCTAAATAAATAATTTGCTCATTACTTTTTAAGTTCTTATTTAAAAGAGGAAAGTCTTTCTTCGTTATTTCAGGAAAATTTTGAATTGTTTTCATTAATTTTCATTTAAAAGTTTATCAAGCAAATCCCATCTATTTTTTGAAACGGGAATAAATGAAATTATTTCTTGAAAGTAAGAACTTAATTGTAGTTTACTTGCTTCTGTTAATGTGATCCCTCTTGTTCGCATATAAAAAAGTTCTTCTTCATTTAATTGTGAAATTGTTGCTCCATGTTTGCATTTGACATCATCAGCAATTATTTCTAATTGAGGTTTGGTATCTATTTGTGCGCGATTTGATAAAAGTAAATTTCTGCTTAATTGAGAAGCATCAGTTTTCTGGGCAATTTTTGGAACTATGATTGAACCTTCAAATATCGCATGTGATTTATCATCAGCAAGTGATTTATTGATTTGATCTAGAAATCCATTGGGACCATGAAAGTCTATTTTTGTAAAAGTAGAAATTTGTTCATCTTTTTTTGTTATTTGCATACCTCTGATATTGGTTTTAGCGTTTCCTTCAGATTGTTTAATACGAATTTCAAATCTTGCATAATTAAATTTGAAATGTAAAGATCCCAAATTGTATTCGCTATTATTTTGTTGAATTACATTGAGAGAATTTAATAGATTTGATTTGTTTTCACCGTAAGAAACAACACCATGGTTTACGGAACTATTTTCTTCTAAACAAAAGAACGTTGATTGAGATAATGAAGAGTTGTCTTTACCAAGATTTACTTGTAATAAATCAATATCACAATTCTTTTCTAAGAATATTACAAGGGTTTTTGCGTTTAAAGAATTACTTGATGCGTGACTAAAGATTTCAATAGGAGGGATTTGTGATCCATTTATTTTTAATCCCAAGATATTCTTTTTACAGTTTAAAGAAAGATTTAGTAAGTCACTCCAATTTTCGTTTTGATCAAAACAAGATATCTCTTCTTTGATAAATTTAACTAATTTATCTTCACTTAGTTGTTTTATTGAATAATTTTCCTCTATTAAATTAATTTGGCAATTTTCACCAATTACTAACCTAATAGTTTTTTGAGAATTGTTCGGAAAAGGTGTATCAAATTTTGAATCTTTTTCATCAACCGAGTATTTTAAAAAGTTTGAAAATTTTGATTTATTTGAAAGTCGCCATAGTTCACTTTTAGGATTAGGGAGGGGGCTAGATTGTAATTTATCTAGACAGATTTTTTGTATTTCTGTAAGATTATTGATCGATTTATTAGTTTTTATTTTTTCAATAATTTCCATTTATTTAGGTCTCTTTTATAAAGTTATCAGTCCATTCATACCCTTTTTTCTCAAGCTCTAGAGCAAGATCACTTTCACCAGTTTTTATGATTTGTCCGTCTGACATAACATGGACATAATTTGGTTTAATTTCATCTAATAATCTTTGATAGTGGGTAATAAGTATAATTCCAGTTTGTGCATTAGATATTTTTTTAATTCCTGATGCCACTATTCTTAAAGCATCAATATCTAGACCAGAATCGGTCTCATCTAATATTGCTATCTTGGGCTCAAGTAAAGCCATTTGCAGAATTTCATTTCTCTTTTTTTCACCTCCAGAAAATCCTTGATTTACACTCCTTGATAGGAATGCATGATCCATTTTTACAATTTCTAACTTTTCTTTAACTAATTCTTCAAAATCAAAAGTATCTAATTCTTCTTTGTTTAGGAATTTCCTTCTAGCATTAGTTGAAACTCTAAGAAACTCAAGATTACTTACACCTGGAATCTCAATTGGATATTGAAAACCAAGAAAAATTCCTGATTGAGCTCTTTCTTCAGGTTCTAGAGAGTTGATGTTTTCACCTAAAAATTTTATGTCGCCATTTGTAATATTATATGAGGGATGTCCTGCAATGATTTTCGAAAAAGTACTTTTGCCACATCCATTTCTTCCCATAATGGCATGGATTTCTCCAGGATAGACAGTAAGTGAAACCCCTTTTAAAATTGGAAGATTATCAGTAGATGCAGAGAGATTTTCAACTTCTAAAATTGGATCTGATTCTTTCATTTTACTTTGCATTTCAGTTTAGAAATTGATTCATTAACCTACTGATCCTTCGAGTTTAAGTGCCAGTAACTTATCTGCTTCAGCAGCAAATTCCATAGGTAATTGATTAAATACATCTCTGCAAAAACCGCTGACCATCATGGATACTGCCTCCTCAAATTCTATACCTCTGCTTTGAAGATAAAAAAGTTGGTCTTCTGAGATTCTACATGTGCTTGCTTCATGCTCAATTTCAGAATTGGGTTGTTGAGATTTGATGTAAGGGAATGTATTTGCAGAAGCTTGATCCCCTATTAACATTGAATCACATTGACTGTAATTTCTTGATCCTGTAGCTTTTGTTCCCATTTTGACAAGACCTCTATAGCTATTTATTGAGTTGCCTGCACTAATACCTTTGCTAACAATAGTTGATTTGGTCTTAGGACCAATATGGATCATTTTTGTGCCGGTATCTGCTTGCTGAAGATTATTGGTGAGTGCCACTGAATAAAATTCTCCTACAGATTCTTCCCCTAAAAGAAGACAGCTAGGATATTTCCATGTAATTGCAGACCCTGTTTCAACTTGAGACCAGCTAATCTTACTTCTTTTACCTAAACATTTTCCTCTCTTGGTGACAAAATTAAAAATTCCGCCAATACCTTCTTCATCACCCGCATACCAATTTTGCACTGTTGAATATTTTATAGAAGCGTCGTCTAATGCTATAAGCTCTACAACTGCTGCATGAAGGGTATTTGTATCAAACATTGGAGCTGTACAACCTTCTAAATAACTTACTGAACTTGATTCTTCAGCAATGATTAGTGTTCTTTCGAATTGTCCTGAATCTCCACTATTAATTCTGAAGTAGGAAGATAGATCCATAGGGCAGGTAATACCTTTTGGGATATAAACAAAGGAACCATCACTAAAAACAGCAGAATTTAGTGCGGCAAAATAATTATCACTAGCTGGAACAACTGTACCTAAATATTTTTCAATCAAATCCGGGTGATTTTTTACTGCTTCACTAATTGAGCAAAATATAACTCCATGTTCAGCAAGTTCTTCTCTAAAAGTTGTTGCTATAGAAACACTATCAAAGACAGCATCTACTGCTACATTTGTGAGTTTTTTTTGCTCCGTAAGGGGTATTCCCAATTTGTCAAAAGTCTCTAGAAGTTTGGGATCAACTTCATCTAAACTAGAAATTTTCTCTTTTTGCTTAGGAGCAGAGTAATAAATTATATCTTGATAATCAATTTGTTTATATCCTAACCCTGCCCAATCAGGCTCTTTCATTTTTTGCCATTTTTTAAAGGCTTTTAATCTAAAATCAAGAAGAAATTTTGGCTCTTCTTTTTTCTGTGAAATTAATCTTATGATATCTTCATTTAATCCCTTCTCTATTTTTTCAGTTTCAATATCAGTAACGAAACCATATTTGTAAGGCTCTTTTACTACATCTTTAACTAAATTTTCGTTGACCATGTTATCAAAAATAACTTATTACAATTAGCTTTATATACTTTAACGAAAGATAACCCCAATATTGAGTTTTTTTCCTTTATTAAAACTAAAAATTAATGTCTAATCATCTTGATCCCCTGTCTAACTTATTAAGCATAGAAACTATTCAAGAAATTGATAACCTTGATCTAACTATTATGCAGAAACATCATTTAAGAATTCTCGCTCATTGCCTCCAGATTTTAAAAATTATCTATGTAGATAATAGTTTTGAATATCAAAATAAAAATCCCTTGAAAGAATGGTGTGATAACCAATCCAAAAAATTTGATGATAAAAAATTTAGTGATCTTTTTTACGAGCAGTTAGAATCCACTTCGGAAAAATTAAGTACTTTTTCAAAAAAAATAGGAAAAAGTATTGAGGATTTAGAAATAGATGATTTAGTACTTCTAGTTGAACAACGCTGAATTCCCTTTTAATTGATCCCGAAGAAAAAATTTATTTTTGTTGAGTCGTTAACAAATTCAGGTAATAAAATTTAAAAAAAAAGAAAATTAATTTACATTTAAAAAAGATCTGAAAATTAATTAATTGCTTTGATACCAACTGTTCTGAAGAGAAATATCAATTTTGAGAATTTTTTAGTAGTCAGAGGATGCTGACGACAGGACAAAAAGACACGCAATTCCTAAAAAAAAGAAACATACTGATCCCAAATAAAAACGGAGAATTTAAAGTGACTGATGGGATCATGAATAAAGATCAATTACTCTCACTTACCCTCAGACAATTACGTCAAGAAGCAAGTAAACTATCAGTTCCGCTATACAGTCGCAAAACAAAAGCTGTTTTAGTTGATTTAATAATCAAATATCAAGAAAAATATACAAAAAAAACAAATACTCCTCCTCCCCAGGTAAAATCTGAAGAAACTTTTGAGTCCAATTCTTTTAAAAGTAGTGAAGCAGTTAAAACAAATGTAGTTTTTCTGCCTCGTGATCCAGATTGGGCTTATGTTTTTTGGCAAATTTCTGATGCAGATAGAGAAAAAGCACAATCTTTGGGAGCCAATAAATTATGTTTGCGATTATTTGATGCTTCCGGTTCTGAAGGAAGCAACTTGAATCAAGGAACATTAAGGGAGATAGCAGTTGATAGTTACAGTACTGAGTGGTACTTGCCAATTCCTCTTGCAGATAGAGACTATAAAGTTGAATTAGGTTATAAATATGGTTTTAACTGGATGTCATTGGCATTTTCTTCTATAAGTCATGTTCCTGGCTCTCATCCTTCTGAGCAAATTCTTGATAAATTTGTACCTTTTAATTTGGACTCTACTTCTGAGTCAATCCTAGATATTTCAAACCCTGTTGTTTCAGAGCAAAATGGTATGCATGAAAGACTATACCAAGCAGCAACTAACATTCCTCTCAGAAGAAAAGTTGGTTCTGAAGAATTTATGGAAAATGTAAATTCAACAAACCTTAATGATAATCTTACAGACTCAGGTGCTGGTAAATGGTCATCAGGTTTAAATGATTCTGGGAGCGGAGTTGTTAAAAATAGATCTTTTTGGCTCGTTGCTGATGCTGAATTAATTGTTTATGGAGCTACAGAGCCTTCTGCAAAACTGACAATAGGTGGAGAAGATGTACCTCTTGCTGCAGATGGTACTTTTAGAATTCAAGTTCCATTTAGAGATGGGACTCAAAAATATGATATTAAAGCTGTTGATGTATCTGGTGAGCAAGAAAAAAGTATATCAATGAAATTTGATAGAACTACACCACTTGACGATACTAATGAAAAAGATAATGCTGAGACTGAATGGTTTTAATAAACTAAATTAATGCTAAAAAAAATTGTAGCTTTTACTCCATTGTTTGGGGCATTAACATTTCCACTAATAGTTCCAATTACAATTTCTAAATTTGGTGTTAACTATGGAATCCTTAGTGCATTACTAATTTCTTCATTATGGTTTATCGCTATGTTAAGAACATCCGAAATGCCTCATTAATTTAGTTAGATTTTTGGAAGTTTCTTAAAAATATGACTCAAGTTAGTGTAATTAATATCAATTCTCCTTTTCTAGATCAAAAACCAGGAACTTCTGGTTTAAGAAAAAGTACTTTAAAGTTTCAGGAAGAACATTATCTGGAAATTTTTATTGAAGCAATCTTACAATCATTAGAAGATTTAAAAGGTTCAACATTGGTAGTTGGTGGTGACGGCAGATATGGCAATATTGAAGCAATAGAAAAAATTATTCAAATATGCATTGCTCATAAAGTTCAAAAGGTTATTGTTCCAAAATATGGTTTATTATCTACTCCTGCGACATCAAATTTAATCAGACAAGAAAACGCTATTGGTGGAATTATTCTCTCTGCAAGCCATAATCCAGGTGGAATTGATGGCGACTTTGGAGTCAAATTGAATATCTCTAATGGTGGCCCAGCTCCTGAGATAATTACTAATAAGATTTTCAAGGCTTCGCAATTACTAACTAGTTATAAAATTTGTAAAATTCAATTACCTGATTTTAGTGAATATGGAACTTATCCTTACGGTGAAACTACCTTAGAAATTATTGATGGATTAAAAGATTATTCTAATTTGATGGAGAAAATTTTTGATTTTGATCAAATTAGTGATTTTTTAAAAAAAGACTTCTCGCTAATTTTTGATGCAATGAATGCTGTTACAGGCCCATATGCAAAAAATATTTTTGTTGAAAAAATGGGTCTTGCACACGATTGTGTCATGAATAGTAACCCGTTAAAAGATTTTGGAGGTTTACATCCTGATCCTAATCTTACTTATGCTTCCCACTTAGCTGATTTGTTATTAAATAAAAAATCTTATAGTTTTGGTGCTGCATGTGATGGAGATGGAGATAGGAATATGATTTTAGGAAGTGGATGTTTTGTTAATCCTAGTGATAGCCTTGCAGTTATCACTGCTAACACAAAATGTGTTCCTGGTTATAAAGATGGTATTACAGGTGTAGCACGATCTATGCCAACCAGCTCAGCGGTTGATAATGTTGCTAGAGCATTAAATATACCTTGTTTCGAGACACCTACTGGCTGGAAGTTTTTTGGAAATCTTTTAGATTCTAATTTAATAACTTTATGTGGAGAAGAAAGTTTTGGAACAGGTAGTAATCATGTGAGAGAGAAAGATGGACTATGGGCAGTTTTGTACTGGTTACAAGTTTTAGCTGAGAAAAAATGTTCGGTAAGTGATTTGATGCAGAATCATTGGAAACAATTTGGTAGAAATTATTATTCAAGACATGATTATGAGGCTATTCCCTCAAATATTGCTAATCAAATCTTTTCTAACCTAACTTCTATGCTTGAACAGTTAAAAGGAAATAGTTTTGCTGGCCATTTAGTTAAAGTTGCAGATAACTTTTCATATTTAGATCCCGTTGATAATTCCACAAGTGAAAATCAAGGTTTAAGATTGGTGCTTGATGATAATTCTCGAATAATTGTGCGCCTTTCCGGAACTGGAACTAAGGGTGCAACATTAAGACTTTATTTTGAGAAATTTTTCAATCCAAAAAAGAATCTTTCGTTAAATCCTCAGATCGCTTTGAAACCTCTAATAAATGATTTAGATGATTTATTAAACATTTCAAAACTTACTAAAATGGAAACTCCTACAGTAATTACATAAACTGGAAAGTTATGATTTTTTGATTTTATTTATATGCATTCAGAAAATTTATTTACTAATTATTCTCAAATAGAAAATAATGCTCCTTTGGCAGATCAATTAAGGCCAAAGAATTTGGAAGACTTTTTTGGTCAACAATCCATCCTGAATGAGAATTCGCTTTTAAGAAGTGCAATATTAAACGATAAAATTAGTAATTTTATTTTTTCTGGCCCTCCAGGTGTTGGAAAAACTACTCTTATTGAAATTATTTCCTTTAATACGCGTTCAAAATTAATTAAGTTAAATGCAGTATTATCAAGTGTTAAAGAATTAAGAAATGAAATCGCTAATGCAAAAGATAGACTAATAAATTCAAAAAGAAAAACAATTTTATTTATTGATGAGGTTCATAGATTAACATCAGTTCAGCAAGATGCTTTATTACCTTCAATAGAAAATGGAACTATAACTTTTATTGGTGCTACAACTGAAAACCCTTTCTTTGCTGTTAATAAAGCGCTTGTTAGTAGGTCTCGTATTTTTACATTACTTCCTTTGTCAGAAAATGATTTGCAGAAAATTATACAAAAAGTGATAAATCATTATTCTAAAAGAAAAGATTCAAAAAAGATTTGTTTAACTCAAGATGCTGTAACTCATTTAATAAAATTTTCTGGCGGTGATGCAAGAACATTAATCAATGCGCTAGAGATGGCCATTGAAACAACTGTTGAAAATGATCCTAAAGAAATCAAGATTAATCTCTCAATAGCAGAGGATGCAATTCAAAAGAAAAATATTGTTTACGATAAAAATGGTCAAAATCATTACGATGTAATTAGCGCCTTTATCAAGTCCATAAGAGGTTCTGATCCCAATGCAACTTTATTCTGGCTCGCGAATATGCTGGAGGCTGGTGAAGATCCTAATTTTATTTTTAGAAGACTACTTATATCTGCCAGTGAAGATATTGGAATAGCTGATCCTAATGCCATAGTAGTTGTACAATCTTGTTGTGATGCTTTTGATAGAGTTGGTTTTCCAGAAGGATTATATTTTTTAACTCAGGCTTCTTTATTTTTAGCTATGTCTCCAAAAAGTAATAGTACGAAAAGTATTTTTAAAGCAATTGAAACAATCAAATCTACCAATGCTTTTGATGTTCCACTTCATTTAAAAAATAATTCTAATAGTTATGTCAATCCTCATAATTATCCTGGTAATTGGGTTGCACAAGAATATCTTCCTAAATCTTTTAGAGGTTTAAAAATATGGGAACCAAATAATGGATGGGAAAACACTCAATATGAAAAACTGCTTAGAAGAAAAGAAAACTAAAAATTTTTCGAACAACAAATAATCTCAGGATTCAAAGTAGTTTTTTCTTCATAGGCTAAAACGATTGTCCAATTATGGAAGTTAATCTGTGAATAATTTAAATGTATATTTTTCTTTTTATGAATTAACTCCTTTGGCTTTTCAAAAAATTGCCAATGGTTAATGTCTTTAGCTAATTTTCCATGATCCCATTTTATAGCTGCTTCAACAGCACACCATTGATTTAATATCATATTTTTTGTTAAATAATTATTATGGTTTGATTTATTGGTATGAAAAAAATATTTTTCTGCAAATTTTATATGGTTAAAATCTCTATCTGTTCTTTCAATATCAACCCCTATTTTACCTTTATGCCAAACTATAGTAATAGCATCTTTACAATGACTTAAACTTATATTTCCCATGCCAGAGGGTAAACTGGGAGGTTCTCCAGGAAGAGCATTTATTGGAATTTCTAGGGGGTCTAAATCAAAAAGTGTTGAAAGTGATTGTCGCAAATAAGCTCTTGTTTCTAAAAAAATCTTTGATCTTGAATTTGTTAGGTTTTTTGCAGTTTTAATTTCTTCCACAGTTGCGACATCTTGCACACCTTTAATCTCATAAAACCAAATTTTTGGTATTTTATATTCATACTCATTTAATAATTTCAATGGCTCTTAAGGTTGGCGACAAAGCACCAGAATTTAAATTAAAAGATTCTTTTGAGAAAGAAGTTTCTCTTAGTGATTTTAAAGGTAAACGAATAATACTATATTTTTATCCAAAAGATAATACTCCAGGATGTACTAAAGAAGCATGTAATTTTAAAGAGAATTGGGATTTACTTCAAAAAAATAATATTGTTGTGCTTGGTATTAGTAAAGATAATGCATCCTCTCATCAGAAGTTTATAGAAAAATTTAACTTACCTTTTATTCTTTTAACTGATCCTGAACCTTTCAAGGTTTCTTCTGATTATGATAGCTATGGATTGAAGAAATTCATGGGAAAAGAATATATGGGAATGATGAGAAATACTTTTTTAATTGATACTGAAGGTAACATCGAAAAAATTTACTTAAAGGTAAAAGCAGCAATAATGGCTGATCATATAATTGCAGACCTTGGGTTAAGCTAATTTTCTTAGGGACAGGTGGTGAATAATCATCCCCTCCATAACTAAATTAGGAGCATTGATAATATTTTCTTTTTGAACCTTAAGAGATTTTGCAAGTAATTGAGAGTCTCCCCCACAGATTATTAAAATATCCTTTTCTGGGTTAAACAAACTATTAATCACGCCAGTAAGAGAGTTGATTACTCCTTTTAAGATTGCTTCTTCTGTATTAATTAAAAAATCTTTGATCGGAATATCATATTTTTTGGGAACTTTAAGATTTTTTGTATTTTGTTCCATTGATTTTAATTGTGTTAGAAAACCTGGAAGAAGTTGACCTCCAATAATAAATCCATTTGAATTTAGTTTTGTTATTGATAATATTGTTCCAAAATCTGCGATTAGCAAATCTTTTTTGAAAGGGTTTTCAATAATTTTATAAGAGGCAAAACAAGCAAGAGCTCTATCAACTCCAAAATTATCGGGAAGATTTGATATTTGAATATCTTTAGTTTTTATTTCATTTTCTTTTTTCAGCAAAAAATTTGGTAGTTTTCCTACAGAAGCCCAAATTAATTGATCAAGATCTATATTTTCGGGAACTTTTTGCTCTTTTTTGGTATGGAAGAATTCAGATTGATTGTTAGAATATTTTGCCCAATGAAGCCTACTATTGCCTACTAATAAAAAATTTATACCTGAGATCATTGTTCTATGATCAATTTAATTATTAGTGTGTATTCCACATTCTTGTTTAATTCCCCCAAATCTTGTATCTCTACCTTTTGTTTCTATATCATCGGGACTGCTTGAATGCCAATCTCCAACAGAAGAATAACCCTTGATAAAAAGTGGATGGGCAGGTAAATTATTCTCTTCCATGTAATAAAAAATATCTTTATTTGTCCAATTTAATAAAGGTCTTAAAGAGAGTCTTTTACGAATTACGTCTATGAATTTCATTTTGCTTCTATTTTCTGTTTGACTTGATCTAACACCGCTTGCCCAGCAAAAAATATTATATTTTTCTAGACCATTTTCTAAAGGTTTTATCTTTCTCAATTCATGATACTTATCTAAATCACTCTCTTTATTTGTTTCCCAAAGTTTTCCGTATTTGGCCTCCATTCTTGCTGGAGATAATTCACTTTGCAGAACTTCTACTTCTAAGGATAAATCTTTAATGAGCTTTTCAGCGTATTGGTATGTTTCTGGGGGTAGGTAACCTGTATCTATCCAAAATATTTTAATTTTTCTTTGCAGACATAATTTACTGACCATATTTAAAAGAACTGATGACTGTATTCCAAAACTTGTTGTTATAGCAAATTGACTATCAAAATTTTCATAACCCCATGTAAGCATTTCTTGAGGCTTTATATTTATTAGTTCTTGATTATATTTTTTTATTAATTCAGGCTGAATTTTTTGGTGGATGTTTTCAATCATTCTTCAAGTTGGTTATGAATTTAATGTTATTTCGCTCAATTTGAAAATTATTCGTATAGTTTAATAATACATTTACGCATAACAATATTTCGCTAATGAAATCAATACAAAAACCAATAGTAATAGTTGGGGCAGGTTTTGCAGGTATGACTTTTGCGTTGAATTTAAAAAATCTTAATCCTTCTTTACCGATTCTTGTAGTTGATTCTGAATCCAACTTTATATTTAAACCTTTAATGTACGAAGTTTTAAGTAAAGAAATAAGAAGTTGGGAAGCTACGCCAAAATTTGCAAATATTTTTTCTGATGCAGGTATAACTTTTTTAAAAAATTCTTTAATCAAGATTTCCTTCACAGAAAATATTCTTGAATTTAGTGATGAATTAAAATTAAGCTATCAATATCTTGTAATTTGTACAGGATCAATTCCCAATAATTTTTTAATTAAAGGTGTAGATGAAAATTGTTATTTTTTTAATGATTTTCGTGATCTTAATAAATTAAAATCTTTTTTAAAACAATCGCAAGAAACTTTGTTTTCTAGAAAGTTATTCATAGTAGGAGGTGGACCCTCTGGTATAGAGTTAGCATGCAAAATTAAAGATATATTTTCAGACCAATTTGAAATCAATTTAATAGAAAAATCAAATGAAATTCTTAATAGAAACAAAATTTTTAACAGGGAACAAGCAGAGATTGCACTAGAAAAAAGAAAAATCAAAATTTTTTTAAATTCCACAGTTAAAGAAGTCTCAGAAACTAAAATTAATATTTCTAATGAGTTTGGAATAACTTCTTTGGATAAAGATATTGTTATTTGGACTGCAGGTGTTAAACCTAATTTGTCTTATTTGAAAACAGATCAAATAACAAAGAAATTTGGAAGAATACTAGTTAATAGTAATTTGCAAATAGAAAATTATAAAAACTGTTTTGCTATTGGAGATATTTCAATTATTGAAGGAATGGAGGATTTACCTATAACAGCTCAAGTTGCTATGCAGGAAGGAATTCACTTGGCTAAAAATCTAGAACTATTAATTCAAGGAAAGGATCCTTTACCTTTTGAATTTCAAGACAATGGTGAAATGATTAGCCTAGGAATAGGCGAAGCTTCGATTTCTGGGCTTGGGGTGACCTTATCTGGGAAATTAGCTTTTGAGGCAAGAAGACTTATTTATACTTCCAAGTTGCCTGATATTACGGAAAGCTTAAAATCTTTATCTTCATGGATATTCCAAAAAAAATCTATTTTTAAAAAGTTTTCTAAAAAAGATAATTAAATTTAAACTTTTTTGAAATATTGTTTTTGGGTATATTGAGTTAAATAAGTTTCATATGAATTTAATTGCAGCAGTTAGTAATAATTTTGATGCGTTTATAACGGTAGTTGTTTTAATAATGTCAATAATTTTGTTTATCAAAAATACTATTGCTCCAGAATTGACTGGCTTGTTATGTGTTGGAATATTTATAGCAACCGGGGTTCTTTCTCCCGAAAAAGCTCTAGCTGGATTTGGTAGCCCATCTTTAATTACCCTTATGGGTTTATTTGCAGTTTCCTCTGCATTATTTAAAAGTGGTGCCTTAGATAGAGTAAGAGAATTGATTTCTTCTGAAAGTATTAGAACGCCAAGGAAATTAATTTCTTTAATAGCTTTTTTGATTGCTCCAATATCTGGAATTGTACCTAATACTCCTGTAGTAGCGTCTTTGTTACCTTTGATTGAAGGTTGGTGCGAGCGAAGAAACATATCACCATCAAAAGTTTTATTACCTCTTTCTTTTGCTACTTTACTAGGTGGAACTCTGACATTATTGGGTAGCTCAGTAAATCTGCTTGTAAGTGATATTAGTCAACAATTAGGTTATGGAGCTTTGGAATTATTTAGTTTGACTTCAATTGGGATTCCTGTATGGCTTATAGGTACAACTTACATGATTCTTGTTTCTGACATGCTTTTGCCAGATAGAGGCAGAGATAAAGAGTTTATTAAAAATGGGGATATGAATATTTACTTTACTGAAGTTACCATTCCATATACTTCAGAATTAGTTGGACAATCTGTACGAAATAGTAGATTACAAAGACGATTTGACGTTGATGTTCTGGAATTACAACGAAATGGAAAAGTTATTCTTCCTCCTTTGGCAGATAGAAAGATTGAACCGGATGATAGATTAATAATACGCGTTACAAGGGCAGATTTATTTAGGCTGCAGCAGGAACACACCATTCTGTTAGGAGAAAATAAAACATCTTTCGACGGAGCTAACGTTTTCTCAGATGATGAGGGTACTAAAACCTTTGAAGCTTTGTTACCAGCAGGCTCAACTTTAGCTGGTGCAAGTTTGAGAGAATTAAGATTCAGGCAACGTCATAATGCAACGGTTTTAGCACTAAGAAGAGGCCAACAAACTGTTCAGGAAAGATTAGGCAAAGCTGTTTTAAGAGCAGGCGATGTATTGTTATTACAAGCGCCGTTAGATTCAATAAGAGGTTTACAGGCTAGTAATGATTTGCTTATTTTAGATCAATTTGAAGATGATTTACCTGTCTTGATAAAAAAACCTATCTCGATTGCAATTGCAATAGGAATGGTGGTTTTGCCTTCGGTTACTAATATTCCATTAGTAGGTTCAGTTCTTTTGGCAGTGATTGCGATGGTTGCTTTTGGATGTTTAAGACCTGCAGAAATACAAAAATCAATTAGGTTAGACGTTATTTTATTGTTGGGATCCTTATCGTGTTTCAGTGTAGCTATGCAGGTAACAGGATTAGCAGATTTAATTGCATTCAATCTTAATTTTGCTCTTGATGGGTTGCCTTTGTATTTTGCCTTAGTCGTAATTTTTGTATCGACCGTTATCCTTACCCAATTTATCAGTAATGCTGCTTCGGTTGCCTTGATTTTGCCCGTTGCTATTGAATTTTCAAACGTTTTAGGGATTTCTCCCAGTGCTTTAATAATGCTTGTTTTATTTGGAGCAAGTCAATCTTTCTTAACTCCAATGGGTTATCAAACAAATTTAATGGTTTATGGTCCTGGTAGATATAGATTTTTTGATGTCGCAAAATATGGAGCTGGATTAACACTTATAATGTCACTTATAGTGCCAGCATTGATAATCTTAAATTTCAGATAAATAAAGTGGAATTCACAAGTAAAGTTTACAGGTTAAAAGATGCTTACAGAAAACTATCTGTACCCCAATTTACTATCGTTACAGGATTGGTTATTATTTTCTTTGGAACTTTAATTTTAAGTTCCCCTTTATGTTCATCTTCAAAGGTTGGTTTGTGGGAGGCATTTTTTACATCTACCTCTGCCATAACCGTCACTGGCTTGACCATAATAGACATTGGTGTTGATTTGAATTTCTTTGGCCAAGTTTTCTTGGCTTTTATGCTTTTATCAGGTGGTCTTGGATTAATGGCAATTACCACATTTCTACAAGGTTTCGTTGTAAAGGGGACAAAGCTAAGGACTAGATTAGATAAAGGAAAAACTCTGGATGAATTCGGAGTTGGAGGTATTGGTCGAACTTTTCAAAGCATTGCTATAACTGCAACTTGTATCATATCGTTTGGCGCAATTGTTTTATATTCTTTTGGATTCGTAGATATTCAAAATAATTGGGAAAGACTTTGGTCTTCGATTTTTCACAGCATATCTGCATATAACAATGCGGGTTTTTCTTTATGGTCAAATAGTCTGCAAAATTATAGAACAAATTTTTTGGTTAATACTGTGTTTATTTTTCTCATTGTCATGGGTGGACTGGGATGGCGGGTTATTGATGATATTTGGAATAATAAAAAAAATCTTTCTTATAAAAAATTGAGCCTTCACTCTAGACTAGTTATTAGGACAAGTTTCTCTCTTATATTATTTGGATCATTAGGATTTTTTATCACTGAATCATTGCTGAGTAGTAAATTTTTCAATAATTTGAATTTGTTTGAGAGGTTATTATCATCAATCTTTGAAATAGTGAGTGCAAGAACAGCAGGCTTTACAAATTATCCAATCTCATTAAACTCTATCTCAGATACGGGACTTTTGTTATTAATGACTCTAATGTTTATTGGTGCAAGTACTGGAGGTACTGGTGGAGGTATTAAAACAACTACATTTATTGCTTTAATGGCTGCAACTAGATCAACCTTGAGAGGCCAAAAAGATGTAATTATAAGCAATAGATTAATTTCAGATAAAGTTATCTTAAAGGCAGTTGGTATTACAGTTGGATCTTTGCTTTTTGTACTTTTAATGGCAATGCTGCTAAGTACAACTAATACGTTTATTAAAAAAGAATCTTTCACATTTCTTGAAATTTTGTTCACTTGCATATCTGCATTTGCAACAGTTGGTTTTGATATTGGTTTAACTGCAAAATTAAATCATTTTGGTCAATTTATTCTTATCGTTGGTATGTTTGTGGGCAGACTTGGTATTCTTTTGCTACTTAGTGCACTTTGGCAGGCTCTTTATAAGAGTAGAATAGATAGACAAAAGAGAATTGGCTATCCTAGGGCTGATCTTTATGTTTAGGACTGACTGAGTTTTATTATGGCTGATTGGTGGCAGTGGTCTCAAAAGAGAGAAAAAGAAGCCCTCACTTTTGCAGTTGTTGGTGTTGGAAGATTCGGAACCGCTGTTTGTAGAGAACTTATTAGTAATGGTGCAGATGTTTTGGCTGCAGATTATTCGGAAAAAGCTATTGATGATTTGAGACAATTGGAACCTTCCATAGAAGCTAGAGTCGTAGACTGTACTGATGAAGAGTCTATGAAAGAATCTGGAATTCTCGAAATGAATACTGTTGTAGTAGGTATAAGTGAACCTATTGAAGCAAGTATCACTACAACACTTATTGCTAAAGATAGTGAGGGTAGCAAAGTGAAAAGAGTAATAGCAAGAGCTACAAGCGATTTGCACGAAAAAATGTTAAAAAGGGTTGGTGCAGATAAAGTTGTCTTCCCTTCCAGAATGCAAGGAGAAAGATTAGGTTTAGAACTAGTTAGACCAAATTTAATTGAAAGATTAGAATTAGATAATCAAACTGGTATAGATGAAATAACTGTTCCGGAGGAATTTATTGGAAGATCTTTAAGAGATCTAAATTTGAGGAAGAATTATTTAGTTAATATTCTTGCAGCAGGACCTGCTGAAGAGTTAACAGTTAATCCACCGGCAAAATATATTCTAGAAAGGGGAAATATTTTGGTAGTTATGGGAAAAACTGTAGATTTACAAAAATTGCCTCAAAATTAATTTTAATTGGATTTTTTATAGTATTGAATCCTTTGAGGAGCTCTTTTTAATCTTCTAATACTTTGTTTCTCAAGTTCGTCTCTAAATTTATCGGTATTTGAATTATTTTCTGAAATGAGAGATTTACCTTCTTTTTCGAAGTATTTTTTTATACCTTCTTGTATTAATACTTTTGCCATATTACTAACTGTTCTAGATTCATTACTAGCTAAAATAGTCAGCTGTTCACATATTAATTCTGGTAGAACTACTTGAATCCTAGGGGATTTGGGCTTCCCATTTGTTGAGTTTTGACGGGTAGCCATGAGTCAAAGTTGATAACTGTTACTTATTAGTATACACAGTTAGTCAAGGATACTATCTTTGTGTATATTATTAGTAAGGAAATATATCTCCGTATCAATTAATTTTTTTATTGCCCTATGAAAAGTTCAAGAAAACTTGATTCACCTAAACGGTCGATAATTGATAAAAAGAAAAAAAGGTTAGTTAATTCTGATTCTCACGATAATGAAAATAGTGATGTTTTGGTATCAGCTGTAATTAGTCCATATTTGTTAACCCATCTTCATCATATTCTTCAGCAGTCTGAGTATTATGCTCAAAAAGATGGTAGAAAATCTCATGCAGCTAACTTCGCGAAATTAAGAAAGGTATTATGTTTAGATGCAAGAAGTATGGCAGATGCATCAGCAAAAGAAATAAATGATACGGATAATGATTTATCTTTTGATAAATATAATGAAAAAAATGTAGCTTGAAGTAATAATCTATTAATAAATAGATTTTAATGACATGTCTAGTAATGCCGAAAAGCTTTATAAGTTAATAGCAAATGACTCCAAAAAGAAAAAAAGTTTGTTTATGACAGCTTTAACTAACCCTAAAAAAGCCCTTGATAAAATATGTGACATTGGCAATGAGTTGAATATTTCTGTAACCAAAGAAGAGGTTATTGATTATTTGAGTACTATTGACGATGAGGCTACTAAAATGTGGTTAGTTAAGGCTCGAGGAGGTCTGTAGTAGAAGGTGTCGAATAAATATTGTTTTGATTCGTCATGGGTTTTACTCTTTTGTTGTAACCGCCTCCACCAGCTAAAGTCCAAAAAAACCAATAACTTGGTATTGCAAGAGCTGCAGCTATGAAAATTACTACAATTTGTTCTATTCGTTTCATAATTCAATTTTATTCTAGAAAAATATTTTTAGTAAATATGCCGTAAATTTTTTAAATTTTATTTTTAAAACAGTGATTAGATTTGAAGGTGTAAGCAAAATTTATTCCACAGATGTTGTTTTAAAAAATATTAATTGGGAGATTAAGAAAGGAGAAAAAGTTGGCTTGGTTGGTTCTAATGGAGCAGGTAAATCAACCCAATTTAAAATTTTAATGGGAGAGGAAGATCAAACAAGTGGAACGATTATTAAAGAGGGAAACCCTAAAATTGCACATTTAAAACAGGAATTTGATTGTAACTTGGATTGTTCGGTAAGGGAGGAATTAGAAAGTTCTTTCAGAGAAATTAAGATTGTTGCCATTAAACTTCTAGAAATTGAGAAAGAAATGGAATCCTTGGATATAAAACAACATTCCGATGAATTTGAAATATTAGTAAATAAACTTGCAAAATATCAAGCAAAATTTGAAACTTTAGGTGGCTATAGAATGCAATCTGATGTAGAAAAAATATTGCCAAAACTAGGCTTTTCTCTGGAAGATGCTGATAAATTAGTTGGTAATTTTTCAGGTGGTTGGCAGATGAAAGTTGCACTTGGAAAAATTATATTACAAAAGCCTGATCTACTTTTATTGGATGAACCAACAAACCATTTAGATTTAGAGACTATTTTCTGGTTAGAAGAATATTTAGCGTCGCTTAAAATTGCAATCATCATCATCAGCCATGATAGATATTTTTTAGACAAAGTATGTAATAAAATAATTTTTATAGATAGAGGAATATCTGAAATATATAATGGTAACTATTCTTTTTTTGTTGAACAGAAATCTTTAAATGAAGAATCACAAAATAAAGCATACCAATTACAACAAAAAGAAATTGAGATTCAGAAGAAGTATATAGATAGATTTAGAGCTAGTGCAACTAGAAGTTCGCAAGCTAAAAGTAGAGAAAAACAATTAAAAAAGATTTCTAAAATTGAGGCTCCAAGAGCTAAATCAAAAGGTCCTGCTTTTACTTTTCCAGATTGTCCTCGCTCAGGAAAATCAGTTTTAAATATCAAAAATTTGTCTCATAGTTATGAAGATAAAATTCTTTTTTTAGACGTGAATTTAAAGATTTCTTCGGGTGAGAAAATAGCATTATTAGGCCCTAATGGCTGTGGTAAATCTACATTGCTTAAAATTATTATGAAAAAGATATCCCCTGAAATTGGAGAAATTAATTTAGGTAAACACAATATAATTACTAGCTATTACGAACAGAATCAGGCTGAAGCACTTTCACTTGAGGAAAGGGTTATTGATTTAATATGTAAAAAATCTCCAGAATGGTCACAAAAAAAAGTAAGAACATTTTTAGGAGGTTTTGGCTTCCAAAATGAAACTGTTTTTAAGTATATTAAACAATTAAGTGGTGGTGAAAAGGCAAGATTAGCATTGGCTCTTATGATTATGAATCCGAGTAATTTTTTATTATTGGATGAGCCAACTAATCATTTGGATTTAGAATCTAAAGAAAATTTAGAATTAGCAATTAAGAATTATAAAGGTTCGTTATTAATCATTTCTCATGATCGGTATTTCATTTCAAAAGTTGCAAATAGAATTATTGAAATTAAAGATTCAAAATTAAATTCATATATTGGAAACTACGAATATTTTTTAGAAAAAAAGTAAAAAACAAAATTAGTAAATAATAAATAATTGTTTTTGGTAAAGTTTAAAATTAGCTAAGCAAGATCACTTATTTATCTTTACATATTTTGCAATCTTTGTTTAATCTTAAAGATACAAAATAGTTTTTAATAATTAATTATGAAAAAGTATTATTTAAAAGAAAAATATCTTCAAATTTACGATCCTATTAAAAGTTATTTTGAATGCATTTCAAGTTGTGATATGAAAGATGGTACTTGTATTTCTAGATGCGTGGAAATACTCAAAAAAAATGATAATTGAAACTTTTACTTGTTTTGTAAATTGGTAATATCAGTTGGTATTACTTTTAATTTAATAAATTTATTTCTTCGCTTTAATAATATATTTATTTTTTTATTAATACCATTTTGACTTATTTGGCTTATGACGTCTGAACTTGTTTCAATGTCCTTACTACCCACTTTTATGATTATGTCATTTTTCATTATCCCACTCTTTTCAGCTGGACTATTCGGAACTACGTATCCAACAATTACCTGATTCAAATTGCTTTCGGAACTGCTTTTTTCTATTAGGCTTATGCCTATCATAGGATGAATTACTTTCCCTTTATTTATTAGTTGATCAGCAATTTCTTTAGCTTTATTTATTGGGATTGCGAAACTTAACCCAGCTCCTGGCCCTGATCTTATTAGTGTATTAATACCTATAACCTCTCCATTGCTATTCAATAGTGGACCGCCAGAATTTCCAGGATTAATAGCAGCGTCTGTTTGAATAAGTTCAAGTTTTTTATCATATATACCTAATTGAGCGACGTTTCTTTTTAGGTTACTAATAATTCCAAGAGTAACTGTATTTTCAAGTCCAAATGGATTTCCAACTGCGATTGCCCAATCACCAACTTTAACTTTTGTAGAATCTCCTAATTTTGCTTTTGGCCAAGGCCCTTTACCCGCAATTTTAAGAACAGCTAAATCGGTAAAAAAGTCTTGTCCTATAAGTTGACCTTTTAACTTTTTACCATTGGTTAAACCAACAATTACCTTATCTGATCCTTGAATGACATGAGCATTAGTCATAACAAGTCCGTCGGCGAATATAAAGCCACTTCCTTGGCTTTGCTCTATGCTTGGCTGATTTTCTTTAGGTAAATCTAATCCAAAAAATCTCTCAAAATACGGGTCAAGAAATATTTGAGAATTATTTGAAAATTTTCTTTTTTTAACAAATTTTTGAGTTTCAATTGTTACTACAGAAGGACCAGTTTTTTCGACAGCTTTAGTAATGAAAGATTTCTTTGAATATTCATTTACTTCTTTAAATCTTGGGTTTATTAATGGTCCACATATTACCTTTGGTGTAGATAAAATTCCCATTGATATAACTGAAGAAACTATTAATTTCTTGTGGATGCAGCTTTTCAATTTTGATTTTTCTATGTTCTTCCTATACATTTGATACACAATATTTGTGTAATTTCACTATAACTACTTAAAAAAAATTTATTTAATTTATAGAGGGATTTATTTTCGGAAAATGGTTAAATTTCTTTTTTTCACGTTATTATAAATAGCATAGATCTTATTAATCAATAAATTAAATGACACTTCTGTTTCCAATTATATATTCAGCAGCTTTAACTTTTCTAGTCTGGAAAGCTTTTAAAGTTATGTCCAATGGCTGGGGTATTTCCGGCACAGAAAAAACACTTTACAAATCGAATTTAAAGCAAAAAAAATACACAATACATCCCGAACTTCTTGATAAATCAGGAAATATAACAGAAGAAGAACTATTAACAGTTAGATTCTCAAATGATAATGACTCTTCTCTGGAAGAAAAGGGTTCTACAACTGATTGATTAATCAATTATTTTAAAATTTAAGGTAAAAACATTGGAATTAAGAACAAAAATTGTCTCAGCTGTAATAAGGTCTCTTAAATTGCCACCTAGGTTTCGCCTGAAAATGGTTAAGGAAGATCCTGTTAGGCTAGAACTCAGCCTTACTCCTTCTTATGGTAAAAATCCCATTATTGTTGGTTTAGTTGAATCTTTAGACTTAGTTGCGAGAAGAGATAGAGAAGGAAGAATACCCAGAGATCTTAAGGGGACTTGGGATTGGACAGTAAGACATGGGAAAGTAAGCACTGGAGGATGGAATCCTTTGTTAAAAGAAGCTTTACAAACAATGTTTGATACAGGTTTGCCGGCAATTATATATGAGGAATCAACTGGCGACGAGTATCGACCTGTCGATGGTGTTAGACATGTTAAATAATTAATTTATTAATTATCATAAATTCTTATTTGAAACGTTAAAATAAATTATTGAGTAATTTAATTAATTATGAATGATGAAAATCAACAAAGATTTGGCTTTGTTAATTTTGCTGAAACCTGGAATGGACGTATGGCTATGATGGGAATTTTAATTGGCTTGGGCACCGAATTAATTACTGGGCAAAGTATTCTTCGCCAAATTGGAATAGGATAGATTTTATTTTATTTCTTCTGCCTTTACTTCGATAGTACTCTCCCCAGGTTTTGTATCAATACTTTTTTTACTGTTAATATTTTCTAAGTTTGTTCCACAATTCACGCAGGTTTCACTTAAACCTAATGATATTGCACCACAATTATTACATCTAATAATTTTTGACTTATAAAAATTAAAACCTACAAATGCTAGAATCAATAAAAAAAAGGGAATCAGAAATAAAAGAAAAAGGATATTTCCTATAAAACCTATAAAAAAGTTGATTCCAAATATAGGAATAATCATTAAAAGTATCAAAGTATAAGTTATTAAATTTTTATTAACTCTTAGAAAATAATTCATAGTTTTTTTATCTTGTTTGTCTTTTTTTATTTACTAAAGTCATGCTAGCAATAACGACACTCCAACACTGACCAAAATATAAAATCACTCCTAGTAACCAGACCCATAAAGTAAGTACAAGAAAACCACCGATAAAACCATATGCTTGAAATCTTGCACCAAGCGAGAGAATACTTTTACTTACTGCTAGGTTCAAAGTAGTTAAACCAATTCCAATAAGAAAAGATCCAGGTAATAGAGGCCTTAAAGGAACTTTTCTACTAGGTAAAAGAGCTTGTAATAAAAGAGCCATTAAAGAAAAGCCAAATAGTGGGATTGCAAATTGGCCAACTTGTAGAAGCGGTAACTTTAGTAATAAGTCAGATATTAAATTGTTAGATTTTGAGAGATTTTCCAAAACGTTACTTGGGATCATCCTTAAATTGGCACTAATTTGATCTAATACCATTAAAAAACCAATAAAGAATACTATTAAGAAAGCTTCAACTCTATTTCTCAGAAATCTCGATGCTTGCTCTCTCCAGGCAGCATTAATTTTTTTTGAAGGAAGTTCGTCTTCCCATAGTCTGTCTGCTCCTCTTTGAAGAGATAAATATGCATTTCCTGCTGTAAAAAGCAAAAACATGGCTCCTAGAATACCAGCACCAAAACCTTGATCAATTAATTTAAATAATGTTGTTTTTACTAAGTCAACTACTGACGGAGGTAAAACTTGGGCCGCAATAGCAATTATTTCTTGATCTAAACCCTCTTGTTTGCCTAGAAACCATGATGCTATTGAAAGAGAAATTAAAAGAATAGGAAAAAATGATTGCAGTGTGTAATAGGCAAACGCAGCACTTAGATCAATGCAATCAGATTTACTCCATCTTTCACATGCACCCCACAAACTTTTCAGTATCCAGGTTGAACTGCGCTGCATATTAATTTTCTTCAAATATTTTTCATTTATTTTTTATTGTATCTGATAAAGAAATTTTTCAAGCAATTATTTATTTATGATGCAACTATTTTGCCAATAATAAATTGCCCCATGGCTTTAAAATTTCAACTTTTTCTATAGATCTACAAGCAATTAATGGAAAATTAACATCGCTCAAGTTTTCTCCTGAAACTAAACTTAAAGGATTAGTTTCTAACCACTCTATAGAACAATTAAGTTCTTCTAATATCAACCAAGCCGCTGCAATATCCCATATCTTGGGAGTTGATTCTATTGCTCCGAAAGTTTGTCCCATCGCTACACTTGTTAGATTTAAACTGGATACACCTAACAGCCTGATTTTGCCAGGAAATACTGAGTTTGGTTTTTTTTGTAAAATTTTTATAGATCTACTACACAAAGAAATGCATTCACTTTGACGATTATTTTGGTTAGGATCTATTTTCTGATTATTTAACCAAACTCCTTTTCCCTTAATGGATACAAACTTTTTTTTCAATGTGGGAATTATTAAAAAAGAAGATTGCGGTTTACCATTAACGAATCTTGCCACTGATATAGACCAATAAGGAATGCCCGCAGCAAAATTTGTTGTCCCATCGAGTGGATCGACTACCCAAAAAGCTTTTGAGTTTGGAATGAACTTTTGCCCTTCTTCACTAAGGACGCCCTCACCTGGAGCTATGGAAGCTAAGCCATCTACTATTGTTTTGTCACTCCATAAATCACAACTTGTTAATAATGATCCATCTGCTTTATTGCTGGCACTAATATTTCCAAAATCTTTTTTCTGTCGTTCACTAACTAATTCAAATAAAGAATTTAGTTCACTTAGTTGCTTATTAGTTAAATTTGGTGGATTCATCTTTGTATATTGCAAATAGAATCTTTATCTTTAACTTTAGTATTATTGATACCCAAACAATTTTTACTTATATCAATAAAAGTTAATCTTTCTAATTCATCTAAATTCAAATTGTAATTGTATATTGCATTAATATTTTTTGATTTCGCATTACTTAATTCACTTTGCCTAACAAGAACATCTTTTAGAGTTGATATTCCAACATCATATCTAAGTCTAGAAAGCCTTAAAGACTCTGTACTAGATTCAATTTCTTTTAGAGAGGTAATTATTTTCTCTTCATTTAATTTGAGATTTAAGTAGGCTTTACTAATATTTGTTGTTAAAGCATTTTTTAGATTTTCATAAGCATATTTTTCAGCTTCAGCTTCTGCTATTTTTGATTTGTAAGAGTTCTTATTTTGTCCGCCATCAAAAATACTCCATGCAAAATTTAGACTTATGGTATTTGTATAATTAGATCCAGATTTTTCAGAGTCGATATTAGTTGTTAGAGATTCACCTTTGGAAAATGTACTAGATAATGTATTGCTAATATAGATATTTGGCTTATTTTGAGCTAGAAAACTATTTGCTTGGTTCTTTTTGATTGATCGTTGAAGGATAAGATTTTTTAAGGAAAGATTTTTATCTAAACCTTCATTAATATTTTTATTCAATCTATGATTCCAGAAACCTATTAGATTTTGCTCTTTATTAATTTCAAAATCCCCGTTAATATTAAGTATTTCTTTAAGGGAAATCCTATTAATTTGGTGTTCTATTTTTTTTTCATTGAGAGATTGTTTATCTCGAGATAATTGAGCCTCTGCTTCAAGAACTTCAAATTTTGTACCAATTCCAGCTTCTAACTTTGTTTGAGCATTATCTAAACTTGTAATTGATAAATTAAGTGTAAAATTTTTATTTTTGATATCTTGATATGATTTTTGGTATTTGTGATACCTCATTTTTGCTTCTCGAATTAAATCTTTTTTCTTAATCTCATAATTATTTTTTGCAATTTTGTAATTTTCTTTGGCAATTTTAATTTTGGATCCTATTAGTGGGTCTATTAAATCCCACTTAATTTGTAAAGACGGATTAGCTGTAAATTGTGATGTTTTTAAAGTCTGTGAATTACTGCTGTAATTTTTACCCGCGACATATCTTGGTAACCCCATTGCCTGAAAATCTAAAGATGGGTATCTTTGAGAAATTTGACTGGAAAGATTAAAGCTTGCAGAGGTTACTAATTTTTCTAATGATTTTAATTCTTTATTATTTAAAACAATTTTTTCTATTTCTTGATAATCAACATAAGTAATATTTGACTTTTCTTCTAAAACATTATCAATATAATTTTTTATTTCGCTAGATAGCACATTATTAGAGTTGATACTTATGGCAAGGGGTAAGAATAAGATAGGATTTATTACTCTTCTAAACATATTTTATAATATCGATGATTTTCGATTACCAATCAAAGTATTAATAATATCATTTGAATCATCTAGAACGTGAATTTTGCTATTTATTTGAGTTTCAACTTCTGCAATATTTTTATCATCTAGAAATAAATCAGTATTATGTTTTAGCATAATAGATGGTATATAAACAGCTTCTCCTAAATCCTTATTTTTCAGCCCGTATATTAGATCTTCTCCAGTAAGCAAACCTGTAACAACTTGATCTTGACCCCAATAAATACTTGGTAATCCATATAAGTAAATTTTTAAACCATCAATTAAGTTTAATTTATTAACTATAGGAATTAGGGCTTCATAAACTAATTTACCAACGATCCAACTGACTTTTTTTGACTGTTTAATTTTTTTTGGCAAGTTGTTAGAATTTTCATCTAAAATCTTTAAAAAGTTCCTAATTGATCCTACTCCATTAGATTCTTGTGGCATATATTCGTAGGTTTGATAACTAGGTAAATTTATACCAGCTATTAAATACCATTCGTCTGCTAGCCAACAAAAACGAGTTCCTAGATTAATTTTTAGAGAGTCTTGAATCCTCTCTACCTGTCTAATTGTTTTTATTGCATATTCTGGACTTATTGATTTCAATCCATCATTTTCAGGTCTGAATTTTGTAAGTCCCACAGGAACTATTGCTACTGATAGTACTGTCTGAGAATTTTTTTTGTAGAATTTAGCAAGTTCAAAAATTGATTTTTCAAGAATATCGCCATCATTTATTTCTGGACAAACAACAATTTGAGCATGTATTTGTATAGAGTTTTTTTCAAACCAAGAAATTTGATCAAGGATCACTCCTGCTTTTTGATTTTTTAATAATTTTTCTCTTGTAATGGGATCCGTAGCATGAACTGAAATAAAAAGTGGGGATAGTTTTTGCGTAGCAATTCTTTTCCAGTCTTCTTCTTTTAAATTTGTAAGAGTTAGATAAGAGCCATACAGGAAACTTAATCTATAGTCGTCATCTTTTATATAAAGGCTTTTTCTTTTGCCACTTGGCTGCTGATCTATAAAACAAAAGGGACATCTATTATTGCATTGTTTGATTGAATCAAATAATGCATCTTTAAAGTTAATACCTAAATTAACGTCTTGATCTTTTTCAATACTTATATTGTGAATTTCATGATTTTTATCTAAAACTGATATATCTAAAATTTCTTCACTAATGAGAATTTGATAATCAATTAAATCTCTTGGTTTTTTCCCATTAATACTAATAATTGAATCACCTGGTTCAAATCCTATTTCTTGAGCGATGGAATTAGCTTCAATACTTTCAATTTCTGCAGGGTTTATTTTATGAGTAATATCGGGGACCAAAAGATCATCGGGTTCTTCTCTGTAATTAATTTCTTGCCACACAATTTAAGGCCAAATACTCTTCTATAAATTTATTCTAAACTTATATATGACTCAAAGTGTATTAAATACTTTTAAAATACTAAATATAGATAAGAATTTATGGGCCTTTAATTTATTAAAATATGGCATTCGCAGTTTTTAAAAACACGATTTAAATTAATTAAATAACTCGAAAACTTTATTCATTGACAGAATTAATTACAAAAAATTTAGAAGTGGAAGATAAATTGAACTATGAATTGAATAAGAAAGTTGATTCATACGAAAATTGTTTTTTATCAAATCCTATATCTTTAAGATTATGGTCTTCTTTCTTTGTAATTTTACCTATTTTTGTTCAAGCCCCTTGGGTTAGGTTAGAACCAATAAGTGCCCTTTGTTTTACTTTTATTATTCTCTTAGTGGTATTTACTTTAAATCAGAAGGGATCAAATAAGTGGTTTATTGTAAGTTCATTATTACTTGGTGTATCAGGGAGTTGGCTTGGTGGATGTTTATTCTGGGGATGGTTAAGTCCATTTCCAATCCTTCACATTCCTGTTGAAGCTGTTGTTTTACCGTTAGCTTTAATTGGCTTGGGTACTAATTGGAAAATTGGTTCTAGTTTTTATATTTCTTCTTTGTTTGGAACAGCAATGACTGATATTACAATATTTTTAATTGGAATAATGGATCAATGGCGGCAGGTAATAGCAGCAGATTCTGAAACTGCACCTCTAATTCTTCAAAAAACCTCAGAAAATCTTATTCAATTCAAATCATTATCTATTATTGTTTTTGTTGGACTTATACTTTGGTTTATTTCAAAAGAAATTTTTGATTCTGCGACAATTAATACTACTAATGGTAAAGCACTCTTGGTTTCTAGTTATGTAATTCAAACGACACTAATTGTTGATGGTATTTTTATTTTTTTAGCAATTCTTCAACCATCATTAAGTGGATTGGTTTAATGCTGAGACCTCCATTTTCCCATGAACTGATTCCAATAAATAATTGGGATGTAATTGTTATAGGTGCTGGTGCTGCAGGACTTATGACTTCCCTTGAATTGCCAACAAATTTAAAAGTCCTTCTTTTAAATAGAAACACTAGCAAAGTATCATCTAGTAGATGGGCGCAAGGAGGAATAGCATCTGTTATTAGACAAGATGATTCATTCGAGCTTCATGCTGATGATACTTTAAAAGCGGGGGATGGACTTTGCGATTATCAAGCTGTAGAAATGCTGGTTAAAGAAGCCCCGAGTTGCGTTGAAAGGTTACAGAATCTAGGCATGATTTTTGACCAAAGTTCTGATCAACTAGCTACTACTTTAGAAGCAGCCCATTCTCGAAGAAGAGTCTTGCATGTAAAAGATCGTACTGGAAGAGCATTAGTTGAAGTTTTAGAAGATCATGTTGAAAATAAAAAAAATATTCTGCACTGTAGAGGTGTAAGAGTAACTGAACTTCTTATTGAAAATGAGGAATGTAAAGGAGTTCAGGTTCTTGATGGAGCGAATTTATATTGGATTCAATCTAGAGCGGTTGTTTTGGCTACAGGAGGAGGCGGGCATTTATTTACTAATACAACCAATCCTGCTCAATCTTCTGGAGAAGGAATAGCTCTTGCATGGAAGGCAGGCGCTGCTATTGAAGACTTAGAGTTTGTTCAATTTCATCCAACCGCTTTAAAATTTTATGGAGCACCTTGTTTCTTAATATCTGAGGCACTTAGAGGAGAAGGCGCTATTTTAGTTGATAAAAATGGTGAAAGCCCAGTTAAAAATCTTAAATATCGTGATTTAGCTACTAGAGATCAGGTAAGTAGAGCAATTATGAAGAATATGCATGAAAATGATGTAGATCATGTTGGATTAGATCTGAGGTACATTGATCCAGAAAAAATTGTGGAGCGTTTTCCCACTATCTTAAGTCGATGCAATGATTATGGTGTTAACCCTTTAAATGAGGTTATCCCCGTAGCTCCTGCAGCTCACTATTGGATGGGAGGTGTAAAAACTGATTTAAATGCTTCTTCTACAAAAAAAGGGCTATACGCTGTAGGAGAAGTTGCTTCAACAGGTGTCCATGGTGCTAATAGATTGGCTAGCAATTCACTAATGGAATGCCTTGTTTTTGCAAGAAAAATGTCTTCAATTATTTTGAATGATCCTCCTAAATTTGTAAAATTTGATAGATCATTCCAAGAATTAGATATTCAAGATCCGAAAGAAGATCAAATTACTAAATTAGCTGAGAAAATTGATGAGTTACGAAAACTATGTTGGGCAAATTTAGGTGTCTCTCGACATAAGGTCAATATGAGTAATTTTCTAAGTTATATTCAAGATGATATTTCTAAATTACAAAAAAATACTTTACTTAGAAGTCTTGAAAAAATACATTTTGATCAAAAAATCAAACTGAGTGAACGCAATCGGAGAGTACTGAATCTTTTACTTGATTTGAAAAATAGACAAATAACAACTCTAACTCTATTAGAAGCTTGTCTATTTAGAAAAGAAAGTAGAGGAGGTCACTATAGAGATGATTTTCCAAATAAAGATAAAAATTGGGAATGCCATACTAGGCAACAGCTAAATAAAAAAATTCAAAAAAGATTTATTAAAAATTAAGATCTCCCTGATAGTCTGTTTTTGTTGCTAATTCATTTAAGTCACGCGTACCACTAATAATTTCTCCATTTATTTCCCAAGAAGGAAATCCACTAATTCCTTTCGTTTGGCATAGCTCATACTCATTATCTTTACCATCTTTAGCACACTCAACTACTTTTAATTCTTTAACTGCTTCCTTACCAAATAATTGTTTCTGATCGTGGCAATGAGGGCACCAGTATGCACTATACATAACAATATTGTTTTCACTTAAAAATTTTGCAAACTTTACCTTCTGGGGAGAGCTTGAAGTGGTAATTATTGGCGATACATTTTCAGTAGGGTTTGCAACATCAATAGCATTAGAGGGGTCAACGTTAGTTGACCAAATTAGGCCCCCCAGCAGGACACTAATAGCTACAATGAAACCTCTAAAAATCATAGGTTCTCTACTTTCGAACTTTGCTCCAATCATAGAAATTATAAAGATAGAAAACGATAAAATTGCTGAAAGTATACAAAAAAAGCAATATGCTTGAATCTTAAAAAACATTATATTTATCAATAAAAAGCTAAATGTTGATGACGCACAAGAAATTAGAAATACAAACCACCATAAAAACTTATTTAGTTTTTCTTTTGGGGAAATTAAATTAAGCGAGAGTACTATTGTGATAACTAATATTGATAAATATGTTATAAATCCAGCCAATGAGAGAGGTATATTAACTTGATTATTTTCAAATAAAGTACCCCAAGGACTATTTAAAACTGTTTCACAACCATTTTGTATCCCTGGGCATGAAAGCGAAGTAAATAATCCCCAGTTTTTTAAAGTAATCGAACCTGTATCAACTATGCCTATAGTGCTAAGAATTGCAATTATGATTTTTGGCCATTTCAAATCCTTTTTATTTCTTCTGTTTAAAGTTTTAAGGGACATACAAAAAGAAAGTTTGTTATTTACATTATCTATCCTAATATTATCTTGGCATGAGAGTTATATACGAAATGCTGTGTCAATCTTTTAATTCTTATTTTTCAAGTTGTGAAAAAAAATAGTCTCAATGTAAAAGAAAAAAAACTATCTAAGGTTGCATTCAGTCATGTTGGTTGTGAGAAAAATCTTGTTGATACTGAACATATGCAAGGCTTATTAGATAAAGAGGGTTATGAAGTTGACAGCAATATAAATGATGCAAATGTTGTTGTTGTAAATACTTGCAGTTTTATTGAAACAGCTAGAGAAGAATCTATTAGGAAAATTCTAGAATATACAAATCAAGGAAAAGAAGTAATAGTTGCAGGCTGTATGGCTCAGCATTTTAAAGATGAGCTTATAAAAGAAATCCCTGAAATAAAAGGTTTGATTGGAACAGGAGATTATCAAAAGATAGCCAAGGTTTTAGACAGAGTAGAAAAAGGGGAAATCGTTAATGAAGTTTCAAAAATACCGGAATTTATTGCAGATGAGGAAATACCTCGCTTTGTAGATAAAAATAAATTTGTTGCTTATCTTCGCATTGCTGAAGGCTGCAACTATAATTGCGCTTTTTGTATTATTCCTAAGTTGAGAGGTCCTCAAAGAAGTAGAACAATAGAATCTATAGTTTCAGAAGCTAAAAGTCTTGCAAAACAGGGTATTCAAGAAATCATTTTAATTAGTCAAATAACAACTAATTATGGTCAAGATATTTATGGAAAACCATCATTAGCCAAACTTTTGAATGAGCTTTCTAAAGTTCCAATTCCTTGGATAAGGATACATTATGCTTATCCAACGGGTTTAACTGATGATGTTATTAGAGCTTTCAAAGATTCAAAGAATATAGTGCCTTACTTTGATTTACCACTTCAGCATAGTCATCCTGATGTATTGAAGAGTATGAATCGACCTTGGCAGGCTTCTTTGAATGAATCAATTTTGGAGAAAATTAGAGAAGAAATTCCATCTGCTGTATTAAGAACTAGTCTCATTGTTGGATTCCCTGGAGAAGAAAAAGAACATTTTGAACATCTTCTCGAATTTTTGGATAGGCACAAATTTGATCATGTGGGAGTGTTTATTTTTTCTCCTGAGGAAGGAACTGCAGCTTTTGATTTGCCAAATAAAGTTTCCCTAGAGGTTGCAGAGGCAAGAAAAGATAACGTTATTTCAGTTCAACAAAATATCTCCAAAGATAAAAATCAGTCATATGTTGGTTCAAAAATGAAGATTTTGGTAGAAAAAATATCAGATAATAACGAATTAATAGGTCGGTCCTATAATTTCGCCCCTGAAGTTGACGGAACAGTAATTTTATCTCTTAAGGATAAAATTGATTTGAAAAATTATATTGGTAAATTTGTTGAAGCAAATATTTCTTTTGGTGATGAATATGATTTGTATGGAGAGACTATTAAAATTTTATAGTTTTTTTAAATTAATTTAACTGCTCTTAAGAGCTTATCTAATGCGAAAGCAGCTCCAAAACCAAAACCAATAAATGCAAAATAGAAAATGATGTTCATTAATGTTTTTATTTTTATTTAATTTAACATCAGATGAAAAGATTAGATTTTTTCGTTTAATTTCTTAATCTTGGATATATGTTAATCTTTTGTACAAACATTCTTCTGCTTTTTGTAGTTCCCGGCCTAAATATAGGGCATGGTCGAATCTGGTTATTAAGTCATTTCTTTCTTCAGTGATCATTATTCCAAGTTGTTTCGCACTAATACCTTTAAAAACTTCATTACTAACTCTTTTATTTTGAGAGTCGCATTTAATTGGTTCATTTGTTTCTGGGTCAAGGGCATAGCCTTCCTCATCGATGTTATTTAGAAAGTGCTCTAAAATTATTTTATTTTGTTCTAAATCTACTTTGATAATAAAATAACCGTTTGGATCTAAATCTATATATCGGTTGGATAGGTTATTATCAATCATTGTTTTTTCATCGAAACTGTTCTTAGAATCCATTCTTAGAAGTTAATAAAAAACTATATTACTAATATAATCTTTGGTAAAGCCGAATAATTTTTTATTTAAAGGGTATAGATTTATTTTCAAAATCAATTTCCATCTCGGTCTGTTTATTCACTTCATTTAGCCAAGGATAAATTATATTTTCCATATTTTTGTCAAACCACTTATGCATGCTAACGGTGCTTTTTGCAAAAAAACCTCTCCGTCTTTTATGTTTACCACCCGCTCCAGGATCAAACAAATGGATACTATTTTTTATTGCCCATTCAATTGGCTGGTAATAGCATAATTCAAAATGTAAATTAGATATTTCTTCTTGACTACCCCAATATCTACCCCATAAGTTGTTTTGATTTTTAACGCACATAGACATAGCAAAAATTTCATTTGAATCATGTTTTGATGCACTAAAAAGTAAAAGATTTTTTTTATTATCAACAAGTGTTTCGAAAAATGTAGATGTTAGATATTTACTTCCCCAAACTCCCCACCTCGAACAATGCTGTTCATAAAAATTATGCATTTTTTTGAGGATTTCTTGGTTGATAGAATCTTCATTAAAAATTTCTACTTTAATATCTTGTTTAGTAATTGATTTCCTCTCTTTTTTTATATTTTTTCTCTGATTAGAGTTAAATCTAGAAAGGAAATCGTCGAATGTTTTTTCTCCATTACTCCTCCATTCACTACTGGAGTTTATCCATTCATAGTATCCCAAAGATTTAAGATGGTTGCCCCAGCTTTCATCAATATATAAAAAATTACAACTTAGGATTTTGTTTCTAATCGCAAAGCTTTCGATATGGTTTATAAGTAAATTTGTAATTTCTTTCTTATCTTTATTTTTTTTATAAAGAAATTGATATCCATTTACAGGACTATAAGGACTCATTCCAATTAATTTAGGGTAATAATTTAAATTCAGCTCTTGAGCCAATCTCGCAAATGATTGATCAAAAATGAATTCTCCATAGCTATGATTTTTTAAAAAAAGTGGGGCAATTCCAAGTATTTCTTCATTTTTATAAGCAATAAAATATAGAGGCTGCCACCCAGTTTCTCTTGAAACACTTTTAGAAATCTCAAGGTTTTTAATCCAAGTCCATTCATAAAATGGATTATTAATTTCATTTGCTAATTCATTCCATATCTCCTTGGAGATTTCCTTAATTGACAATTTGACTTCAACTTTATGTATTTTTTCGTTCATTTATTATTGAAACTATTTCAAATCTTTTTGTAATGAACATGGATTTCATTATTCATTAAATTTTTAATTGATTTTATTTCCCATAGCCTTTTGAGATTAAAAATTGCATTTGTTTGTTCAGGAGGGATCCATGTATATCTACCTCCAATAATTCGTGGAATAATTGTAATTTTGATATCTGTTATTAGATCCTCTTTTATAAATGAATTTATAAGTTTTGCACCTCCTAAAAGAGCTAATTTATTTATCCCTTGTTTTTGAAGTGAAATTAAAGTTTTTTTCCATGAATCTTCGAAAAAGAGTTCTTTCTCGAATTCATTATTCGACGAATTATCAACTTTACTTGAGCTTATTAGCCATCTTCTAATTGGTTGACGAAAGTATTTCCAATTACTGTTAAATTTTTTGCTATTTGAAGCAACAATAGAAATTGGTTGGCTTTTTGATATATTTACTTCGTTATTAGCAGTGAGATTTTTAACTAGGTAAGTTGATTGATGAGCTATTAAAGTACCTAAACCAAAAATGGTGGCGTCAACCATTGATAAGTTTTGATTTAATATTTTTTTATCTTCATCACTCCCAAGATGCGATTCTCCACCTCCAGGAAATGCAATTCTCCCATCAAGACTTGATGCTATAACAATAATTACTCTCGGGATATTCAAGTTTGCGTGACTAAACTATTTTCCAGTTTCAACTTCAACGAATTGGTCAACTTTTGATCAACATAAATTTCTGCAGCATTATTTGGACTCTCTTGGAGTCTTATTTTGTGTAATGTTGCACCAAGATTATGTATTGGTTTTTTAAGAATATCAGAAATATATAAAGCTATATTTTCAGCAGTTGGAACACAATTATGGAAAAATTCGATGTCTTTATTAAGAAAAGTATGATCTAGTTGTTCAACAACTAAATCGTTAATTATCTCTTGGAGGGCAGATAAGTCGCAAACCATTCCTGTTCTTTTATCAATATCTCCTTTTACAGTTATATCTACAAGATAGTTATGGCCATGTCCATTAACTCTGGCACATTTCCCATAGATTTTTTTATTTTCATCAAAGGATATCTCTTCTTTTGCAAGTCTATGAGCGGCTGCAAAATGAGTTTGTACTGTTAAAAATGCTTCCATGTTTTTTCCAAAATAATCTGCCCATAAATTTGGGTTTTCATAAAGTCTTAGACTTGTAAGAGGTAAATCATCCTTCAGACGACTCCAAATGACATTTACTAATGCTTCAGTTGTGGGAAGTATACCCTCTTGATTATTAACATTAAATTCAGGCCAGACATCATTTAAGAAACGAAAATCTAATTGTCCAGTAACCTTATCTTTAATAGAGTGTTTTACATCAGAGAGATTAAGTACCATTCCATCAGAGTCTAGTTCTCCACCCATTGAAACAATAAGTTCATAATTATGACCATGACCTGGTGCAATACTGCACTTTCCAAAAAGAGATAAATTTTCTTCTGGGCTTTTTTCAGGAAGCCAATAACGGTGACTAGAACTAAAGCAGGCACGTCGAGTTATGACGCATTCACGTCCTTTTCCATGAGATGGTTTGGATTGTGTAGAAGTCATACCTGTCTGCGATAATACTATCTTAAGGTTTTAAATACGCTTTTGTCTTTATGGAACAATCCATTATCGAAAAAACAGTTCATGCTATTAAGGGCAGAAGCATATTTTTAATAGGAATGATGGGTTCTGGCAAGTCACAAACTGGTTTGAAGCTGGCTGAATTATTGAAGTATAAATACATTGATTTAGATTCATTAATAGAGAAGTTGGCAAAAAAATCTATTAATCAAATTTTTAAGGATGAAGGAGAAGATAATTTTCGCGAATTAGAAGCAAACTGCCTTAAAGAAACTATTAAAATTCCTTCATTAGTAATCTCAACTGGGGGAGGAATAGTTACCAAATCGGAAAACTGGGGAATCTTAAGACAGGGAATAATTGCTTGGATAGATCTCGACAAAGATATAGCAATTGAAAGATTGAAAAATGAAATTGAAAATAGGCCACTTCTTCAGGGAAAGAATCTAAATGATCTATATATGAGTATTTTTCAATCTAGAGAAAATTTGTATTCTCAAGCAGATTTAAGAATTCAAGTAAAAAAAGAAAATATTGAAGAAGTTGCTATGAAAATAATTAATGCAATTCATAAAGAAATAATCAGTTAATCTGGTTCAATTCTTACTGCAAACCATTTGATAACGTATCCTAATTTTATTTCTAATTCATAAGTGCTTTCCAATAATTCTTCAAAAAATTCCTGATCAGGATCTTCTATATTTTGATATATTGTTTGTGTTTCTGTCTTACTAAGCCAATTCTTCAACCATAAAATTGCTTCTTGCTTTGATACAATTTTTTCCTTTGAATCTGGCTCTAATAATACATAATGGTCTGATGATCTTATTAGTGGATTTGACATAATGAAAATTCTTCTTGGATTAATTCTTTGCTTGATTTTTCAAGGAATTTTTTTAGAAAGTTCTTTTGCTCTAGTAGATTCTAACGTACGAGAGTTTTTGGAAAATCGTGTAAATCAATGGCCAGAATTATATTTACCAAATTTTAAATTTTCAGATACTTCTAAGGATTTAATTTATCCTAAATGGTTCGAGGGTAATTGGCTTGTTACTTCTCAAGATATAGTTAATGATTCAGAAGAGCCAGTTATTTATAAAGTAAATTTCTTTAAGAATGATTCAGATTTAATTGTTGGTAATCGTGCAAAAAATTCTGAATCTATTGGAAAAGCAATATTTGGTGAAAACTTAATCAAGGTTGTAAATGATCCTCAATCTATTAATAACCAAATTACTTATTTAAAAGATGATTTTTATATTGATTCAAGAATTACAGGGAGAAATCAGATCCAAGATAATGATATTTTTTTCGCAGATGAGCTAGTTATACAAACAGCACATAAGCCTGGTGCTTCAAGGATTAATCAGGTAGAGACCATTAGTAAATTTCAAAAATGTTCCGAAGAAATATTGGAAGTTGATAATTCAATCAAACCATCAATTTGTGGAGTACAATATGTTGCTTCTTATGGTTCAAAAGTTGGTGATCCTTCTATTCATGCTATCAAAACAAATAAATATAAATTGAAGTTTGAATTTATTGAGAGTTAGCACTGAAAAGATATTCTTCTAAGTTGTTCCTCCAAATGAAAAGATTTTCTAAATAAGGGTTGTTTATATATTCTTGGCTCCCCTCTCCTGAAAGAATTGGTCCTGCAGACTTTGGAAATTTAATAAGGGATAATTGAGCAGCAATTGAGATATCTGCAATTGATAAACTATCTCCAACTAAATATTTTTTGTTGATCAAGGATTTTGATAAAACTTCCAGTAATTTTTGGAGTTCTAAATTATCTTTAGAAGACAAAACTACATTAGAAATTTTACTAAGATTTTCAAAAGGTAATTTATCAACAATATTTTTAACTGTAGAAGGTATTTCATCTGGAAGTAATGCAGTTCTTAGCTGTGGATTTTCTATTGCAGATTTTATTAAAGCTTTTCTACAAGTTGTAGCCATTGTAGTATCTGCCCAGTCTTCAATTAGTTTGCATTGTGCAAATAATATTGGATCCTCCGGAAAAAGTGGATTGTTTTCATTTTTTTTATCTATATATTCGCAAATAGTTGAAGAGTCATTAATAACTTGATCATTACTATCGACTATTACAGGTACTTGTTTTTGACCTGATAATTTAAAGATTTCAAATTGGCCTATTCCAGGCGTTACTTCTTCAACTCGATATTGTAGTTTTTTTGCATGAAGAGCCATTCTTGTTTTTAAACAAAAAGCACTATGCCTAAATTGATATAATGTAATCATGCTGTTTAATGTTTGTTAAAACTTAGCTAAAAAAGTAATCTATTTGTGGAGCTGATGGGCGAATTTTTCTCTAATGTTGCGAGATATCCAAAGTATTTGATATCTATCATTGTTGGGGGACTTGTTGCTTTGCTTGAACCTTTATTCAAGAATAGATCGAATCCACTCACAATAGTAGGTTTGATATCTTCTGTCTTAAGTGCTTTCATAACTGTTTATTTTGTCTTGCAAGCGATGACAAACCCAATAAATTTACAACCATAATGCCAAATAATTACCGTCTTGCAAAAGTTTCTTCTCTTTTGAAGAAAGAAATAACCCTTATTTTGCAGAATGATTTAGAAAATGATCTTATTAGAGATCATTTCGTCAATATTTCTAAGATTGATTTATCAGGTGATTTGCAACACTGTAAAATTTATATAACTTCAACTGCTCAAGAGAAAGTGAAGAAAGAAATTGTATCAAACTTGAATACTGCTAAAAGCTCTATAAGGCATAGTTTAGGAAAAAGAATTGAAATGAGAAGAGTTCCAGAGATAATTTTTAAAGACGATGTTGTTCTTGATAAAGGATTATCAGTCTTGAAACTTCTCGATGAATTAAAAAATAAAAATCAAAATCATAATGTTGAGGACAAGGATGTCAAAAGTTGATCTACCCCTTGATCAAAGAAATATAATTATTACTCGATCAAAAGAAGGGATATTGGATATAAAAAAGATATTCATAAGCAAGGGCGCTAATGTATTTGATTTACCTGCAATAAGTATTGCTGATCCTGATGATTTGAATCCTCTTGATGAAGCATTAAATCAAATAAATGATTTTCATTGGATTATTTTTTCCAGTAGTAATGGGATCAAATTTGTGGATAAAAGACTTAGATATTTTAATAGTTCATTAAAAGAATGTTCTAAAAAAACAAAAATCGCCGTAGTCGGAGAAAAAACCTCAAAAACTCTTGATGATTTTGGGATTAAGGCTGATTTCATACCTCCAGAATTTGTTGCTGAAAGTTTAATTGATAATTTCCCAGTATCTGGTTATGGACTACGAGTTTTTGTACCAAGAGTTCAAACAGGTGGTAGGGATTTAATCGCAGATCAATTTAGAAAGGCTGGTTCTCGTGTATTTGAGGTTGCTGCATATGAAACTAGATGTCCCGAATCAATTCCGGAAGAAACAATTGATATTATTTCTAATCGAAAAGTCGATGCAATTATTTTCTCAAGCGGTAAAACCGTAGTAAATGCTGCTTTTTTACTAGAAAAAAAACTTGGTAAACAATGGTTAGAATTTTTTGATCAAATTAAGTTATTAACTATTGGACCTCAGACAACAAAAATATGTAACAAGATTTTTGGAAGAGTTGATAGTCAGGCACAAAAATATACTTTTGAAGGACTACTAGATGTAGCAATTAATATTTTTAATTAGAAAAATTTTTTGTATAGTTCTTTTCAACTAAATCTTTGAACCTATCAATATTGGTCTGTAATTCGTTTGTAACCATTTTGCCTAAAATATTTTCTTCCATAAATCGAGCAATCATTTTTGGTAGTTCATAAGTTATTGATAAATTTACCGTTGTGATTTGATCAGTTTTACTTTCGAAAACGACTGATCCCTCAGTTGGTAAACCTCCTATTGATTTCCATTTAAGTTTGCTTTTTTCAACCCTTTCTGTAATTTGAGCTTTCCATTTAAACCTAAAGCCATTTGCAGCTAAAGTCCATTCTGTTAAATCTGGCAACGTATTAGTTTCTTCGTCAACTGTTTTTACAGATTCAATCCAGCTCATCCAAAGTGACATTGAGTCTAAATCGCTCCATGTGTCCCATACATTTTCAAGAGGCGCATTAACAACTGTTATTACGTCATGTTTTAGCCAAGTACCCATTACTTAACTTACTGCAAGATTTTTTGCTAATTTGGCTTTCTTCTCTAAAATCGCGGCGGCAGCTAAATGACCACTCATTGTAGCTCCCTCCATAGAGTCTATATAATCTTGTTTTGTATAACTACCAGCCATGAAGAAATTAGATATAGATGTTTTTTGATCGGGTCTGAAAGGTTCCATACCGGGAGCTTCTCTATAGAGTGATTGCGGAATTTGTACCACATTACTCCAAAGCAATTTAAGGTTTTTTGAGGATGGGAATAGACGGCGAACCTCTTTATCAATTTCTTTTGTAATTCTTTCTGTGGATCTTCCCATCCATCTATCCCCAGGAGTTAAAACACATTGGAGAAGCGATCCCATATCTTTTTTTCTATAGTCTGTTGGACTTGCTAGTGCTAAATCAGCAAAACAACTGAAAGAGGCATCAGCAGAATAAAGAAGGTTATCTAGTCCAATTGGTTCGTTTCCAGTGTTATCTTTTTGTAATTCAGTAACCCAACCGTCATATCTTAATTGGATTGTGGCAACAGCTACAGCTCTAAGTTTTTTTAAACCTTCAAATTCTTTAAATTGATACCATTCTTTTGGAATTATTTTTTTTATTCCAGGAACATCACAGGCAGCTAGAAATTTATCTGCAAACACTGCCTTAATTCCTTCAGGAGAAGATATTTTTAATTGATTTACTGAATAAGAGGAAGATTCCTTTTCATAAATGATTTCTTCTACCTTATGGTTAAGATGTATTTTTGCTCCTTTGTTTGCGATGTAGTCGACTATAGGTTGCGTTAACCACTTATGTGGGGAACCTTTTAAAAGATTAAGTTTTGAGGCTTCTGTTTTTGAAGCAAACATCATGAATATAGTTAGCATGCATCTTGCTGAAATATCTTTGCAATTAATAAAACCTAATGCATAGGCGATAGGATCCCACATTCTTTCTAAACTTTTTTCACTTCCACCATGGTTTAAAAACCATTCTTTAAAACTAATTCTATCTAGATCTCTAATTATTTTCATTGCGCCTTCATAGTCAATCAATCCTCTAACGATTGGACTTGTCCCTAAAGCTAAGGCATTTCTGAACTTATCTACCCAAGAAAGTTGTTCGGTGGTAAAAAAAGCTTTAAGTCCGTTAAATGGAGCACCTAAAGGGAATCTGAAGTCTAATGATTTTAAATTACCACCATTATTGATAAATAGATGAGTATGATCTTTCGGGAGTAAATTGTCTAGAGCTCCCACTTTTTTCATTAATTTAAAAAGATTTGCATAATTGTAAAAAAATACATGTAAACCCATCTCTATGTGGTTGCCATCCTTATCTTCCCAACTTCCAACTTTACCTCCCCAAAATGACCTGCTCTCGTAGATTTCTACTTCATGGCCTTCATCAACTAAATTGACTGCTGCTGTAAGACCAGCTAATCCAGAACCAACTATTGCAATTTTCACTTTTTCTTAGAATTATAACAAATCAAGTTTGGATAATGTTTGTTCTATGCATCCTATCGATTAAGTTTTTATATTATAAATAGTAGAAAACCCTTGTTTATGGAAAATGTAGAAGTTAAACAGGAAATTAAAAATTCTGATGATGGCAAAGGTATCTTAATTACGAATGATGCTATAGAACAAATTTCAAATTTATTGAATGGCCAAAGTGATAAAAAAGCACTAAGGGTAGGAGTAAGATCTGGCGGTTGTAGTGGGATGAGTTATACGATGGATTTTATAGGAACTGATGAAATAAATCCCGATGATAAAGTTTATGATTATTCATTAAAAGTTGATCAAAGCTTTCAAGTTGTTTGTGATCCTAAAAGTCTTTTATATATTTATGGAATGCAGTTAGATTTTAGTAAGGAATTAATTGGAGGTGGCTTTAATTTTGTAAATCCGAATGCCTCTCAAACTTGCGGTTGTGGAAGCTCTTTTGCAGTTTAATAAATAATGAATAACGAAATTAATCCCATCGAAGAGGATTTTAATGCAGCTTTATCAAGATATAAAGCAGGGCAAGATTTAATTCCAATAGTTCAAGATTTTCAAAAAATTATACAGCAAATTCCAAATCATTTTGCTGCTTGGACTTGTTTATCATGGCTTCAATTACTCTTGAAAAATAATGAAGAAGCTTTGTCAGCTGCCAGACAAGCTGTTCGATTAAATCAGCAAGATCCACAAGCAAGAATGAATTTGTCTTTAGCTCTTTTGGCTACCAATAATAAAGGTGTTAGGGATCATATTGAGTTAATAAAAAAAATGTCTATGATGATGCCAGATGTGAAAAGTGAGTTGAAAGAATCTGTTGAAGACGGATTAAGTAGATATCCAGATTGGCCTGAGTTAACAAAAGTCAAAAAATGGTTGGAATTTTAAATTGTTTAAGATTTTAATTTTAAGTAATGGGCATGGAGAAGATCTATCTGGAAGTTTAATAGCTAAACAATTCGTAAAAAGTGGTTATTCTGTTCATGCTTTGCCAATTGTTGGTATGGGAAACCATTACGAAAAAGAAAAAATTAAGATTATAGGTAAAACTAAGGAATTTAGAACTGGAGGAATTGGTTATAATTCTTTTAAGGGAAGGCTTACTGAGATATTAGGAGGAGAAATATTTTATCTTATAAAAAGATTATATTTAACTTTTAAAATAAGACAAAAATATGATTATTTTTTTGTAGTTGGAGATATTGTGCCAGTTTTTTTTGCATGGGTTTGTAAGAAAGATTTTTTTACATATCTAGTTGCTTATTCCAGCCATTATGAAGGGAAGTTGAAATTACCATGGCCTTCTAAATTTTTCTTGCTCTCACAAAAAGCAAAAAAAATATATACGAGAGATTCCCTTACAGCTAATGATTTAACATTGCAATTAAAAAAGAAAGTCTCTTTTTTAGGCAACCCATTTATGGATAAGTTTTTTCCTAGAAAAAAAGAATTAAATAAAGATGAATTTAGTATTGGATTATTTCCAGGAAGTAGATTCCCTGAGATTTTAGATAATTTTATTTTGATTTTAGAGGTATTAGAGGCATTGTCAGATTTAAGATATTTTCAAAAAATTCAGTTTAATTTTGCAATAGTTAATGCTCTATCTTCATCAAAAATAAAGGAAATATTTCAAAAAAGAGGATGGTTAAAAACAGAAAACATAAAAGATAATAATCTCTTTAAATTCCAATATAAATTTTTAGAAGTGAATATATATTGGAATAATTTTGACAAAATATTATTGAAAAGTAGATGCTGTATTAGCATGGCAGGAACAGCAGCAGAGCAAGCGATTGGATTAGGAAAACCGGTTATTCAGATAGAAGGTAAAGGTCCACAATTTACAAAAACTTTTGCAGAAGCGCAAAGACGTTTGCTTGGAAAATATGTTTTTTGTGCCAGTAATTTTAAAGACAAAAATGATCAAATCAATCAGACAATAAAATTGATCATAAAAATAATATATCTTATAAAGCTAAATAAGAAGTTTATGATCTCATGTGATGAAAATGCTAAAAAAAGACTAGGTGAAAACAAAGCTTGTCTTAAAATGGTTGATGATATGAATATTGATAAAAAAAATGACTAAGGTGAATTATCAAAATAAGTTAAAACAAATTATCGATAATTTGTTATTAATAAATTTATTTATAGTCATTTTTTTTGCAGTATTTTTTATTTTTGCAATCATCATGCAATTTAATGGAATATTTATTTTTATAAATTTTATTCAGATAGTTTGGAATCCTCTTATAGTTCCATTGATAACAATTCTTATTATTGGTGCCTTAGTAAACGGAATTATTTCTTGGTGGAGGCGTAAATTGCTTTCTCAAGAAGAGGATATTTAAAATTATAATTTTTGATTTTACTGCTAATTACTTTTTGTCCTTCTAAAACAACTTTCGCTCCATCTCCTAACAATATTTTTAAAACCGCTCCAGGCACTGGAAGTAAATTAGGTCTATTCAGACATTTGCCTAAAGTCTGAGAAAATTCTCTCATTAATACTGGATTTGGTGCAACAGCATTAAATACTCCCGAATACTTTTTATCAACTAATGCTTGAATAATTAATGCACATAAATCAGTTCTATGAATCCAACTCATCCATTGCTTACCATCTCCAATTGGTCCACCTAATCCAACTTTAAATATAGGGAGCATTTTTCCTAATGCTCCTCCATCTTTCTCTAGAACAATTCCAATTCTAAAAATAACTAACCTTGAGAAAAATGGTTTTTCAGCGGCGACCGCTTCCCATTTCTTGCAAAGATTAGATAAGAAGTCTTTCCCTCCAAGACTATTTTCAGTGAATTCACTAGACAAACTTGTACCGTAATAACCTATAGCTGATCCATTTATAATAACTTTTGGGTTTATTTTTAAATTTTTAAGGGTCTTCATCATAAATTTCGTGGTGTTAATACGACTATTTTCAATCTCCTGTTTTTGTTCAGAAGTCCATTTTTTTTCTGCTATTGGTTCTCCCATCAAGTTAATAATTCCATCTGTCTCTCTTAAAACATTTAGAAGATTTTCGTTATTCCAGTTTTTTTCTTTTGATAAATCTATTTGAAAAAATTTAAACTTATTGAAATCTAAATCAATCTTTAATTTACTAATGGGTTTTCTACTTACAATGTATATTTCGTGATTTTCATTGAGCAGTGTTGGTACTAATTCTTTACCAACAAATCCAGTGCAGCCAAGTAGTAAAAGACGCATATCTTATAAATGTTTATCATTCAAGGCTATTAAATTTTTTAAACGTTTGTAATTATTATTCCGGTATAAATTTTTTTCGATAGTTTTCAAACAAGTTTTTGTATAATGGAATTTAAGTAACTTTCTTGAATTTACTATGACAGATTCTATTCCAAAGAAACCTCTCAAGAAAGGAAGCTTAGTTTTTGTCGATAGAGAAAATTATATAAAAAGTATCGAAGCGCTAGCCAGTGATGATGATCTACCCAATTATGTCTTTGAGGGTCCTGGAGAGATTCTTTCAGTCAAAGACGAATATGCTCAGGTTCGATGGCGCAGACCTGTTCCAGATGTTTGGTTCAAATTAGATCAACTTAAAGAACATACTCAATAAAATTTTTATATCTAAAAGTTTTTATTTTTTTTCTCTATAGACATCTTTGATTGTATTCTTTTTGCTTCTTTGATCATTTCTTTGCCATCAAATAAGTAATTATCTACGTATCCTTGTGTATATCTATCAAATTCTGATAGCGCATCTTTAACTTGTGAAAAACAATGATAAAGATCGAGGCCTAAAGCTGAAATAGACTTTGGAACTATTTTTTTGTTATAAATTTTTTCAACTTTTTCTATTTTCTTTTGTGAAAGAATAATATAACTGCAAAAATTTTCCATTAGTTCGTCATCATATGGATCCGCAGATAGTTCTTTTATCTCGTTATTCAAAGGTTTAATGATTTGACTAATTAATTTATTTATCGGACTATAAATTTCTTTAATCCATGTTTCAACTTCTTTGTCCTTAATTGAAGAATTATGTTTTTTTGAATTAAATTTCTCTTCCCAATTTTCATTTAATGAATCAAATGATGAACTGGAAAAGGAAAAACTGCTATCGTATTGTTTCTTTTTGATAGGGTCATTTAGAATTTCCCAGGCATTTTGTATTGCAAGAAATCGTTCTTTCTTGCCGCCTGCATCTGGATGATGTTGCTTAACTAAAGAGCGATATGAAGATTTAATTTCACTTTTGGTTGCATTTTTTTTGAGGCCTAATTCTTCATATAAATTTTTTTCCATTTTTATAAATCAGTGATTAAAGATAACCATCTTTTCTTGCTTGAATTAATGTATTTGATTCAAACATTGCTGTTGATAAATATCTTTCCCCAAAACTTGGAAGAATTACTACCAATCTTTTATTCATGAGTTCTTTCCTTTCCCCGATTTTTATTGTTGCAGCTAAAGCTGCACCGCTGCTTATGCCTGATAAAAGACCTTCCAATCGAGCCAATAAACGCCCATAATAAAATGCTTCATCATCATCTATTTTTATAATTTCATCAATTAATTTAGTATTCAGGACTTTTGGCACGAACCCTGCTCCTATTCCTTGAATTGAATGAGAACCAGCTTTTTCTCCGGAAATCACAGCACTTTTTTTAGGCTCTACAGCATAAATTTTGCAATTTGGATTAACTTTTTTCAAAAAACGTGCACAACCAGTAATTGTTCCTCCTGTGCCTACTCCAGTAACTAGTCCATCTAAATTGTTATTGGATTGGGACCATATTTCTTGAGCAGTTGTTCTTTCATGAATATCTGGATTAGCAAAGTTTTCAAATTGATTAAATTGATAGCTATTTGCAATGCTTAAAGACAATTCATTCGCTAAATCTAAAGCTCCTTTCATTCCTTCCTTACCAGGTGTCAACTGTAATTCCGCTCCATATGCTCTTAACATTGCCCTTCTCTCAATACTCATAGTATCCGGCATAGTTAATATCAATTTATAGCCTTTTGCTGCAGCAACCATTGCTAATGCGATGCCAGTATTCCCACTTGTTGCCTCAATTAAAGTTGTTTTATCTGGTGTTATCAATCCTTCTTCTTCAGCTCTACATAACATTGAATAAGCGATACGATCCTTAACGGACGCTGATGGATTGAAACTTTCTAGTTTGGCTATGATTTCTGGATAACAATTAAAATACTTTTTGATTCTATTTAATCTAACTAAAGGAGTGTTTCCAACTAAAGAAGTTATATCATTTGCTATTTCCATGAAAATGATTTTTTAAATTGCAAAATAAAATCTCCTAAATACATATTAATTGTATTTAAAGATCTTTTATATGATTTTCTCAAAAGAATTTAATTTAAAATAACTTCCTGCTTAAAAATATTTACTATTATAAAAGGTAGTTTTTATAATGATTATGTATTCGCTTGAACTAAGTCTGAGATATTCACCTTTTCCACTTTCAGTTCAGAAGAAAGAATTTGATGATGTTAAACGAATTTATGATGAAATAAAAAGTTATATGAATGAAACTTTAGAATCCTCAAACTTGATCGAATTAAGGTGTGACAAGGTGCAAGATAAATTAATTGCAGTTAGAGCCAAAGAAATCATTTCTGTTCAGATATATGAAAAATCCTCAGTAGCAGGAGGAGCAAAAAGACCAGGATTTTCACTCAACATAGATTAATACGATTAATGCGAGAATCTTTTGAAAATGAAATACCTCAAATTAGATTTGAAGATGTTTCCTTTTCATATTCTGGAAAAAAAGAAAATTTAATTTTGAAATGTAACTTCTCAATTAAAGAACCTGGATTTTGGATGGTCGTAGGTAAAAACGGTAGTGGTAAAAGTACTCTTTTAAAATTAATTAATGGAATAATTAAACCTAAAAATGGAGTCATTGTTTCTAAAGCAAATATTGGAATGGTGTTTCAAAACCCTGATCATCAAATATTAATGCCAAATTGCAGGAGTGAACTTCTCATAAATATTAATCAAAAAATGTGTGATTATGAAATTAATAAAAAAATTAAAAACGTCCTTGATCAGGTAGGAATGACTGGTTTTGAAAAAAGGCCAGTTCATACTTTAAGCGGTGGACAAAAACAACGCTTAACTATTGCATGCGCTCTTATTAGTGATAAAAATTTTATTCTTTTGGATGAGCCTACAGCGTTACTTGATCAAACCAGTCAATTAAAAGTTTTAAAAACAATTAAAAATCTTACACGCAACCATAAAAAACCTTTATCTGCTTTGTGGATTACCCATCGTTATGAAGAATTAACTCATGCTGATGCAGTCGCAGAGTTGAAAAATGGTTTTTTATCTAGCTGGCAAGAACCATCAAAATTTCAATATAATTAACTTTTTTACTTGTCATAAGGTACTTCAAAGAGCTAAATTCATCTTATGTTCCTCGGTAGCTCAGCGGTAGAGCGATCGACTGTTAATCGATTGGTCGCAGGTTCGAATCCCGCCCGGGGAGTTTATACATTTCAAATAGTTTTCTAAAGTCACTCTCAAAATAGTGACTTTTTTTGTTTTTATGACCTATTTTTAAAAAAAGGATAATTGAAGATAGGATCAAGCAAATTTAATATATTATTAAGTACAGTATATAGAACATAGAAATAATCAGTTAATTAAATATAAATATGCATATAATATATAAAAGTTGGATATTTTAAGAACAGTTATTAGAACATTTTGTATATTCATTGCATAAGCAAAAAATTAGTTTTTTATTCGATATCTTTTGAATAACACCATTCAGGAAACTTTAGTCATCCCACATATCCTTTTTTTCTTGATCTAAATTATTCCTTTCAAGTAATTCTATTCTTTTTTTCTGAGAATCTATTTCAGTTTCAAGTATGTTTTTATCTTCAAGGTATTTTTTTTGAATTTCTAAGATAATTATTTCAAATTGTTCTCCAAAAAAATCTGACATTTCTCTCCATGCTTCAATTTCCTCTTCTTTACCAATAGTATCGTTTATCTGATGAGAAATAACTTCTTGTACATATTGTTTAAGTTCTTGATGACTCATCGAGTCAACTTTTTTTTGAATGTAAAGCTCTTTTAGATTCCCTAGTTGTTTTTTTGATAAATCAGAATAGAGAATAGATTTTTTTTTCATAGATATTTAATTTTTTTTAATATAGACAAAATTATTACTTTAAACACTTAGATGAAATCAAAAATTTTAACTCAAGTTAAACCATCATTTCATAATTTAAAATCACTACTTAATTTATTTTTAGATATTTTTAAAATGAATATTGAAGCGGAAAGTCCTTTCAGATTTAAACAAAATTTTTTCTAATATCACTCTAATTATTAAGAAAAGGTAAATAGAATCGAAAGAAATTGTAAAATTTAATTTTTTTTAAAATTTGTAATTTCTTCCCAATCCCTTGCAGGGTCTGATTTATCCAGTAAATCTAATTGATAAAATTGTTTACACTTAATAAGCAATCTTTATAATTTCTTGAGAGAATCGTAATACTAAAACTTAACTTTAATTTATATAGTTAATAAACATGAAAATTTCAATCCTCTTAATCGAAGACGATCGTGATATGCGTGATTTAGTGGCTAGGCATTTAGAACATTCTGGTTTTGATGTACAAAAAGCTGAAGATGGAATTAAAGGTCAAGCATTAGCTCTTCAATATTCACCAGATTTAATACTCTTAGATTTAATGCTACCAAGTGTTGATGGATTAACTTTATGCCAGCGACTAAGAAGAGATGAAAGAACATCAAATATTCCAATTTTGATGATAACGGCATTGGGCGGCCTTAAAGACAAAGTGACTGGGTTTAATTCTGGGGCAGATGATTACATTACTAAACCTTTTGATCTAGAGGAATTACATGTACGTATAAAAGCGTTATTAAGAAGGACCAACAGAGCACAATTGAATTCTAGTAACCAGCAAGAAATATTAAATTACGGCCCTTTAACTCTTGTGCCAGAAAGATTTGAAGCTATTTGGTTTGAATCCCCTGTTAGATTAACGCATCTTGAATTTGAATTACTTCATTGTCTATTGCAGAGACATGGTCAAACTGTATCCCCAGCACTAATTCTTAAAGAAGTATGGGGATATGAGCCTGATGATGATATTGAGACAATAAGAGTTCATATTAGACATTTACGCACTAAATTAGAACCTGATCCACGTAAGCCCATATATATAAAAACTGTATATGGTGCTGGATATTGTCTTGAGTTACCTATTGGCTCTCAAGTTGAAACTGCTAGGCAAGAGTTTATTCAAGCAAGAAATCCTGATTTAATAAATTCTGCAGTAGATTAATTTCTTATATTTTCCATTGAAGTTTTTAAAAAGGTAATTTCCCATGCCAACCTTGGTTGAATGTTTTTTCTTAAAAGATATTTTAAACTTTCAAGTTTTTTAACTAAACTAATATTTTTTGTTTTTCTCCACCAAATAGTTTGAATTATGTTAACCAAATAAATTTGTTGATATATTTCTAATTTTTCAGATATCAATTTAGATATTTCTAATATTTCTAGACTATTTTTTATTGGAGAATTTAATTTACTCGTAATATCATCTGAAAGATCATTCCAAATTTCAATATTTTTTAACAATTGATTGGGAGATCCATTTGCAGAGTTTATTAAATCTTCACATTTTAATTTTTGACTAATATTTAAATTAGAAATATCTAAATAATCTTTCAAAATATACTTTATTTGCTTACTAGAGAAGGATCGAAATCTGATTATTTGACATCTTGAGATGATCGTGTCTAAGAGGAGGTTTAATTTAGATGTCAATAAAATAAAAATCCCATTACTAGGTTCCTCTAAAGTTTTTAAAAGGCAATTTGAGGCTGCTTCGTTTAAGAGGTGCGCATCAATAATTAAAACAATTTTTTTTTCTGAGTTTATTGATTTTTGACCAAGAAAAGTTTTGATATTACGTATTTGAGCAATCTTAATAATCTCAGATCCACTTTTAATTGTTTTTTCATGATCAGAACTAACTGAACTTTTAGCTGTAAAAGAAGAAGGTTCGATAATTAGAAAATCAGGATGGTTATTGTTTTTAATTCTCTGTTCAATATTCTCGCTTAGTGAAGATTGTTTGAAAATCTTTATTATGAATTGGAGAGCAGTTTCCTTTTTACCTATTCCTTCAGCACCATAAAATATATAACCATTAGCTAATGATTTGTTCTTAATTATATTGTCAAGACAAGTATTAACTTCTTTATTCAATAAAAAATTATTTTTTTTCCCCTCAATCATTTGTTAATAGAAAAATTGTTTAGTAAGGTCTCTTTAATTTGATTAGAAATAGTTTTAATATTTTGTGAGGCTGATATTACTTTCCAGTTTTTTTCTTTAGCAATTACTTTAAAGCCTTCATTTACTTTTTTTAAAAATTTAATACCCTCTGATTCCATTCTATCTGGAATTTCATTTTTTCTTCGGAATATGCTTTCTTCTGGAGAAATTTCCAAGAAAAAAGTCAGATCAGGAGATTCTCCTTGACATACAATAGATTCAATATTTTTAATAATTTCTAAATTTATATTTCTTCCATAACCTTGATAAGCCAGGGTAGAGTCCGAAAATCTATCACTTATTACCCAATCATTGTTTTTTAAAGCAGGTGAAATAATTTTAGAAACGTGTTCAGCTCTATCTGCTGAATAAAGCAATAATTCTGCAAGCGATGAAGGCTTATTATTTTCATTATTATCAAGAATCAGTCCTCTAAGTTTTTTCCCTAAGAGGCTGCCTCCTGGTTCTCTAGTTGTAACTAATCTAGACTCTTTCTTTATTAGACCACTATGAGGGAGCCATCTAGATAGTTCATCTATTTGGGTAGTCTTACCACATCCATCAATACCCTCAATAACAATAAATTTTCCTTTCATTTACTCCAAAGATAAAGCATTAATTACAACTGTAATAGAGCTAGTAGCCATCAATAATGCTGCTATTGAGGGCGTAAGAAGAATACCGTATTTAGGAAATAAAATGCCTGCTGCTAAAGGTATAGCTATTAAATTGTAACCAAAAGCCCATGTTAGATTTTGCTTTATTTTTCTTATGGTTTTTTTTGCAAGATTTAAGGAGTAAGGTAATCCATTGAGTTGATCTCCCATCATTACTACATCTGCATTTGCTTTGGCTATTTGAGTTCCCGATCCCACTGCAATTCCCAAGTCTGAGGATGCTAAAGCTGGGACATCATTAATACCATCACCAATCATTGCTACTTTATTATTTATTTTTAAATTTTCTATAGTCTTCAATTTCATTTCAGGAAGAAGATCCCATTTCACTTCTGTTTCTTTACAACCAATTTTTTTTGCTAAAGCTAAAACTGTTTGTTTTCTATCTCCACTTAAAATATTAATTTTAAATTTGTTTTCTCTCAAATTTTGAACTGTTTTAATTGAATCATCTCTGAGTAAATCTCCTAATAAAATGAAGCCTAGTAAATTATTTTTGATACTTACTCCAATGATAGTGTTCGTTTTTGTCTCTTCATTTTCAATGATTTTTTTTGCATCACCATCAATAATTATTCCTTTGCTTAGTAGCCATTCAATGTTTCCAATATGAATAAGTCCATCAATTGAATCAAGTTCTCCAGAAATACCTCGACCTGTATGGGTGAAAATTTTTTTTATTGGTAATAAACTCAAATTTTGTTTTTTTGCCTCTTGAATTAAGGCATCCGCGATTGGATGCCTGCTTTCCTTTTCTAAACTGGCAGCTATTCTTAATAAAAATGAATGATCATTATTATTTTTATAATCAACAATAAAAGGCTTACCTTTTGTTAAAGTACCTGTCTTATCAAAAATAATGAGATTAATTTTTGAAGCCATCTCTATTTTGTCTCCGCCTTTAAATAAAACCCCTTTTTTTGCTGCTTTACCTGATGCGACAGTTATTACAGTTGGGGTGGCTAAACCTAATGCACAAGGACAAGCTATTACTAAAACTGCAATTGATAATTGAATTGCTAAACTCAGGAAATTTTCAGCATTACTACCAAGCGAACTATGAAGTGTGTGGCTTGAGTGAGTGATGAATTCATTATTATGACTTAATAAATCAGGCCAAATGTTTCTTGCTCCTTTCCACCAAAAGAAAAAAGTTAAAGTAGCAAAAATAAGGACAAAGTAAGTAAATTTGCCTGCAATTTCATCAGCAAGTCTTTGAATGCGAGGTTTTCTAGCATTCACAGACTCAATAAGACTTACTAATTTTGCAAGAGAAGATTCTCCTCCGACTTTTTTTACTTTAAGTCTAAGAGTTGAATTAAGATTTAAAGATCCACTAGATAGATTTTCTCCAGCTTTTACTTCGATAGGTTTGGATTCTCCAGTAATATGTGAAACATCAACATATGAATTACCGCGAGTAACAATGCAGTCAGCAGGTACTCTGTCTCCTGCTAAAACTTGAATTTCTTGACCAGGTCTTAAAGTGTTTACTCTTATTGACTTTATTTGATTATCTTTTGTAAAAATATTTGCTATTTCAGGTTGAAGATCTAATAACTCACCAATGGATGAACCAGTTTGGTATCTTGCTCTTTCTTCTAAAAATCGACCGATTAGTATAAAGCCCAAAAGCATAACTGGTTCATTAAAAAAACAAGGAAAACCAGTGGTAGGAAATACCAAGGATAGAAGACTTGTTGAATATGCGCTAGTTACTCCAAGAGCGACTAAAGAATCCATATCTGGATGGTTTTTTATAAATGATTTAAATCCATTTATAATTATTTCTCTGCCAGGAAATAATAGAGCTATTGTTGCCAATGAAGCATGAAAAAATATATTACCTAATATTGGAAAATTTATGTATCTTCCTTCTGCCAGATGACCTAAACCTGAAAATACTAAGAGTAATAGGGCGAAAGTTAGTTTTTTCCATTGACTATTCCACTTCTTTTTTTTTTCTAATTCTGCTTGGTTTATTTTTTTTGAAAAATCATTTATATAAATCTTTGATGGGAAACCATTCTCTCTCAGATTTTCGAGAACTGTTTCTAATTCAATATGTTTCTGGGTAATTTCAAAATATGCACTGTTTGTGAGTAAGTTCACAGAAACATTTTCAATACCATCAGAATTATTTAATATTTTTTCAACAGTAGTAACACAACCTCCGCACTTCATCCCTGTTATGTTTAATTGAATGCTCTCCATATTTTCACATTAAAAACAAATTAATGTTTGACTTTATTTTTAACTATAATAATAAATGTAATAAACTTTTTAAATAGTTATTTTTAAAATTACTATATATATCATAAGATTTTGACCAGTGCCTAGTAATCAAAACAGAGACAATTTTATTGATAAAGCTTTTACTGTAATTGCTGAATCTATTGTGAAAATAATGCCTATTGCAGAGAAAGAAAAAAAGGCATATATCTATTATAGAGATGGCCTAGCTGCACAAAATAATGGGGATTATTCGGAAGCATTAGAGTATTATAAAGAGAGTTTACTACTTGAAGAAAATAAAATTGATAGGGGTGAGACTTTAAAAAATATGGCAATAATATACATGAGTAACGGTGAAGAGGATTTGTCTATTGAAACTTATGAAAAAGCATTAGTAGAAAATCCCAAACAGCCATCATGCCTTAAAAATATAGGTTTAATCTATGAAAAAAGGGGAAGATATGCAGAGCAAAATGGTGATTTAGATCAAAGAGATATTTGGTTTGATAAAGCTGCAGAAGTTTGGTCTAAAGCAGTGAGATTATATCCAGGTGGGTATCTTGATATTGAGAATTGGTTGAAAAACTCAGGAAGAAGTTCAATCGATATGTATCTCTAATATTTTTACTCTGATAAAGAATAGTCAACTGCTTCTTTAATATCGGAAATCTCTTTGATATTTATTAAATTTTGAAAATTATTATTTAGTTCCTCCTCTAATTTTGGCACTACTATATTTTTTATTCCTAGTCTTACAGCTTCTTCTATTTTTGTTCGAAGGTTATTAGATTTTCTAACCTGACCACTTAAACCTAATTCCCCAATAAATGAGCTACTTGCCAAAGGAGGAATATTTTTCAAACTTGATAAAATTGATATTGCTACACCTAAGTCAGATGAAGGATCATTAATTTCAAACCCCCCACCAGTAGCTATATAACAATCAAATTCAGATAATTTTATACCTACGTGCTTTTCAATAACAGCTAATATTTGATGCAATCTATTTACGCTTATTCCAGTTGTAGTTCTTCTTGGATTACTGTAGAAAGTTTTATTTACTAGTGCTTGTATATCAACTGCTAATGGTCGAGTGCCTTCATTTGTAATCGTAGTGGTTACACCTGCAATATTTTCTTTATTTGTAAAAATTGAACTTGGGTTTTTTATCTCTCGTAAGCCCTCTTCAAGCATTTCAAAAATTCCAATTTCAAAGGTTGATCCAAATCGATTTTTTATACTTCTAAGTAATCTATGTGAAGAAATATTATCTCCTTCAAAGTTTATTACTGTATCAACTAAATGCTCCAGAGTTTTTGGACCAGCTAAAGCACCATCTTTGGTTACATGGCCAATTATTAGAAGTGCAATATTATTGTCTTTGGCGAGATTTTGTAATTCAGATGAACATGCTCTAACTTGAGAAACCGATCCTGGCGAACTTTGCATCTCATGACTATAGATCGCTTGAATACTATCAATAATTGCGAATCTTGGATTTACGCGTTTGATCTCTTCAATAATTATAGATAAATTGGTTTCTGCAAAAATTTTTAAATCAATACTTTTTTGGTTCAACCTTTCCCACCTAATTTTTACTTGTTCTAAAGATTCTTCCGCAGTTATGTATAAAACACTCTCATTTACAGATATTTTTCCTGCTGATTGAAGAACTATTGTGCTTTTACCTATACCTGGTTCTCCTCCTAGTAAAACAACAGATCCAGGTACTATTCCACCTCCTAAAACTCGATCAAATTCACTAAAACCACTTGTAAATCTAGATATTTTTTTGGATGAAATCTCATTAAAAAGTATGGATTTTTTACTATCTTTTATATCTTTTATTTCTTTGTATCTAGATCTTTTACTTTTTATTTCTTCAACAATGGAATTCCATGAGTTGCAATTAAGGCATCTACCAAAGTATTGAGAAGTTTCAGATCCGCAATTTTGACATATAAAAGTCGATAATTTGCTAGACATTAAGTTTCTGAATAAAGTAAAAGAACTAGAATGTTTGGGATATTGCCCCTCTACAAGTTAGATTAGGTTAATAATAAATTCTCTTACTGATTAGCTAATAGAAACAAATGGCTTTATCTAGTCAAACTAAAGAAACAATACTTGTCGCAGATGACGAAGCAAGTATTAGAAGAATTTTGGAGACGCGTCTCTCCATGATTGGCTACAAAGTTGTAACTGCAAGTGATGGTAAAGAAGCACTAAAGTTATTTAAGGATTACGAACCTGATTTAGTAGTTCTTGATGTCATGATGCCAAAGTTAGATGGTTATGGAGTTTGTCAAGAATTAAGGAAAGATTCTGATGTACCAATTGTTATGTTAACTGCATTAGGAGATGTTGCAGATAGGATAACAGGGTTAGAATTAGGTGCTGATGATTATGTAGTAAAACCATTTAGCCCAAAGGAGTTAGAAGCAAGAATTAGGTGCGTTCTTAGAAGAATCGACAAAGAGCAAATTCCTGGTATGCCTAATTCAGGATTAATTTTGGTTACGGATATAAAAATTGATACAAATCGAAGACAAGTTTTTAAAAGTGATGAGAGAATTAGATTGACTGGTATGGAATTTAGTCTCTTAGAACTTTTGGTAAGTAGGTCAGGAGAGCCATTTAGTAGAGGAGAGATTCTGAAAGAAGTTTGGGGATATACTCCTGAGAGACATGTAGATACAAGAGTCGTAGATGTTCATATTTCAAGATTAAGATCCAAACTAGAGGCTGATCCAGCAAATCCTGAATTAATATTGACAGCACGGGGTACAGGATATCTTTTTCAACGGATTGTAGATATAGCTCCTTTTGATGGTAAATAAATGGGGAAAGAATCAGCGCAAAAAATTAACAAATCCAGAGCTATTAGAAGATTAGTTATTTGGTATAAAAGAAATTCTGCTGTGACTTCTTTAGTAGATACTGCTACTAGTTCGGCAGCAACGGCTAGTAATGTTGCTGGTAATGTAGTTTCCGGTGCCGGATCTGTTGTAAGCACAGCTGGCAATGTTGCAAGTAATGTTGCTGGTAACGTTGCTGGTAATGTAGTTTCAAGCGCTGAATCTGTTGTAAATACTGCTAGTAGCGTAGTGTTAAATGCTAGTTCAATAGCTAAGAATACATTACAGCCATTAGTATTTGACCCTTTAAAAAGGCTGCAAAACAATGATAATATTTTAGATAAGGAAGAGGAATCTCAATCTAAAAGAATTTGGATTGCAGTTGATGGTATGGGTGGCGATTATGCTCCGGGGCCAATACTCGAGGGTTGCCTCGAAGCGATCTGCAGATTTCCGATAAACATTAAGTTTGTTGGCAAAATTGATAAAGTTAAAAAATCAGCAGAAGAACTCGGTTTAATTGAATTACTTGAAAAAGAAATAGAAAATAATCGTCTTGAATTAATTGATAGTGGAGATCCTGTAGGAATGAATGAAGAAGCTACTGCAGTTAGAAAAAAGAAAAATGCAAGTATAAATGTTGCAATGGATTTAGTAAGAAATAATAAAGCCCAAGCTGTTTACTCAGCTGGCAATTCGGGAGCAATGATGGCTTCTGCCATATTTAGAATTGGAAGATTGAAAGGAATTGATAGACCTGCCATAGGCGCATTATTTCCTACAAAGGATCAAACTCGCCCTGTATTAGTTCTAGATGTTGGTGCAAATACGGATTGTAAACCCTCTTATCTTCATCAGTTTGCTCTCCTAGGTAATATTTATGCAAAAGATGTTCTTCAAGTAAGGAAACCAAGAATTGGTCTTTTAAATATTGGAGAAGAAGAATGCAAAGGTAATGATTTATCTCTTAAAACATTTGAACTATTATCTAATGAAAAAAGTTTTGATTTTGGAGGTAATTGTGAAGGTCGAGATGTATTGTCAGGTAGTTTTGATGTAGTCGTTTGTGATGGTTTTACCGGAAATATATTATTAAAATTTCTTGAGTCTGTAGGTGGTGTCTTATTAGATATTTTAAGATCTGAGCTTCCAAGAGGAAGGCGAGGAAAAGTTGGTTCAGCTTTTTTAAAAAGTAATCTATTAAGAATAAAGAAAAGATTAGATCATGCAGAACATGGGGGTGCCTTATTACTTGGTGTAAACGGTATTTGTGTGATCGGCCATGGAAGCAGTAAGTCTTTATCAGTCGTAAGCGCCCTTCGTTTGGCTCATTCTGCAGTGAATCATAACGTGATGGAAAATTTAAATCAACTTCAAAAGCTTCAAGTTTTAAATTCATAAAACATAATGCATCAAATTTATGTTTGACTTATATAAGTAACTAAAACAACTCTTTTGGAAGAAATAAAGTTTAACCAGATCGGAGTCTCATTTAAAGGAAGTGGAAGTTATGTACCCGATCAAATACTAACCAATCAAAAAATCAGTCAAAAGGTAGATACAAGTGATGAATGGATAAAATCTAGAACTGGCATCTCTGAGAGAAGAATTTCTAACTTAAAAGAAAATGTTACTGAAATGGGTTATGTAGCGGCACTTAATGCTATAAAAATGGCAAATTGGGATATTGAAACGATTGACTTGATTATTTTGGCTACTTCTACTCCTAATGATTTATTTGGTTCTGCGCCATCTATTCAGGCTAAATTGGGGGCTGAGAACGCTGTAGCTTTTGATTTAACTGCAGCATGTAGTGGTTTTTTATTCTCTTTAGTAACGGCTACACAATACTTAAAAGGAGGTAGTTTTAAAAGGGCTATTGTTATAGGGGCAGATCAGTTATCAAGCTTTGTTGATTGGAATGATAGAAGAAGTTGTATTCTCTTTGGAGATGGCGCGGGTGCATTAGCAATTGAAGCCACAAATTTATTCGACAATTTCATTGGTTTTGATATGAGAACTGATGGAGAAAGGGGTTCTTTTCTTAATCTTCCATCAAAAAATAATAAGGATTCAATAGTTGATAACATTGATTTTTTAAGTGGAGGTTTTTCTTCAATTCAGATGAACGGTCAGGAAGTTTATAAATTTGCAGTTAGAGAAGTACCAATAATTCTTGAAAAATTATTTAGAACAACAAACTTTAGTTCTGATAAAGTTGATTGGCTTATATTGCACCAAGCTAATCAAAGAATCTTGGATTCTGTAGGAGACAGGTTGAAAATTTCTAAAGAAAAGATTCTCAGCAATTTAGAAAAATATGGAAATACATCGGCAGCAACAATTCCAATAATGATGGATGAGGCTATTAGAGATAATAGAATTAAACAAAATGATATTATTGCATCAAGTGGTTTTGGTGCCGGGTTAAGTTGGGGTGCAGCCCTATTTAAATGGGGTTAAAAACAAAATAGGAAAATTATGACAGTTGCATGGGTATTCCCTGGACAGGGTTCGCAAAAAATTGGAATGGCAAAAAAAATTGAAAATTTGCCAAACTCAAAAGATAGGTTTCATTATGCTTCTGAGATATTTGAAAGAAATTTATTTGAAATTTGTGAGTTAAGTTCTGAACCAACAAATCCTCTTATTGATTTAAATAACACAAGAAATACACAAATTTGTCTTTTTTTAGTTGAATCGATTTTATTAGATGCATTAAAAGATAATGGATTTAAACCAAATTATGTTGCTGGGCATAGTTTAGGAGAAATCACTGCACTATATTGTGCAGATGTTTTTTCATTCGAAGATTGTGTTTCACTAATCAAAGAAAGGTCTGAATTAATGGTCAATGCTGGAAAAGGATCTATGGCAGCAGTAATTGGTTTTGATAGAAATCAACTTGATCTATTAGTACAAAAAATTGATGATATTGTAATTGCTAATGATAATAGCTCTTCCCAAGTTGTCTTATCAGGATCTACTGAAGCATTAGACAATTTATCGAGAGAAATTTCTTGTAAAAGATTCTTGAAATTAAACGTTTCAGGTGCATTTCATTCACCATTTATGAATGAACCTTCATCGAAATTTTCTGAGTATTTGAAACGGATTAAGTTTAATAATCCCTCTTTTCCAGTCATAAGCAATTGTGAACCTTCGCTTTGCAGCGATCCAAACGAGCTTAAAATTAGATTAGAAAAGCAAATGTGTAATGGTGTTAGGTGGCGAGAAACTATGGACTTAATGGCAAACAAAAGTGATCTTCATATTGTTGAAATTGGCCCTTCTAATGTACTTAGCGGTTTAGCAAAAAGACATCTTAAAGATGTAAAAATTTCTCAAGTTTCATTTTCTGATCAAATATCTTATTAATTCATATGAAGAATGATATTTTTCAAAAATTAATCTATCAATTAGTTAGCAAGCTTTTTGTATTACCAATTTACAAATTTGTATTTAAAGGTCATTTAATAGGTAGAGACAACATTCCGCAAAAAGATTCTTTTATAATGGTTTCTAATCATGGTTCTTTACTTGATCCTCCTTTGTTAGGCCATGCCCTTGGACGTAATATATCTTTTATGGCTAAGGCAGAGCTTTTTGATATTCCTTTTCTTGGCTTTATTATCAAGGCTTGTGGAGCATATCCTGTAAAAAGAGGAATTGCTGATAAAAATACTATTAAAACAGCATGTAAAAAATTATCAAATGATAATTGTATTGGAATTTTTATTGATGGCACGCGTCAAAAAAATGGTCGAGTTAATAAGCCCAAACAAGGTGCAGCATTATTAGCTTTTAAAAATCAAAAATTATTATTGCCTGTTGCAATAGTTAATTCACATAAACTAATAAGATTTAAATTTTTTATTCCTTTATTTACAAAAATAGTTATTAAGGTGGCAAAACCTGTCCAACCTCCACAAAGTTCATCAAGAGATGATCTAAATTCTGTAACAATTCAACTTCAAGATCAAATTAATAATTTGATTGGATGAATACTTAGTTAATAGGAGAAATAGGGTAAAGCGGTAAAACTTTTTGCCAAGAATTTACATTTGTATTTAATAAACCTTTATTTGATAAATCTAATAGTTCTTTTAAATCTTTTTTATCATCATAAATAGCCTCAAAAAACAGTTCTTTACTTTCAAGCTCTTTAACAACTTTTGGTAAAACAGTTTCTCGAATGACTAGATCGGAGGAGGTTTTTTTGTTATGACAAATATCATATTTACCTGCAATAAAACCCTTTCGTTTTAATTTTTTGTAAATCCAGAATGATTGTTTTTTTGTAAAGATATTATTTTTTGATGCAATTCTTTTTGCCATTATTTCAAATGAACTAAAACTGTCTAGAGGACAATTTATTTGTTGTGAGATAGTTCTTGCTAAAACTACAATAAGTCGTGAAGCATTAAAATTTGCTGGCCCTAGGCTGACAGATACCTTATTTACTTTTTGTAATTTTTCTTGAGAAATGAATTTGTTAAGATCATGAACTAAATTGTTGCAAAGGTCATTATCAAATTTCTTGATAAATAATTCATCAGATTCAAGGTTATTATTTTTTCTATACCCAAAGCCAAAAGAATTGTCTGTGCTATGAATCACTAATGTAATGTAATTTTCTTTTTGGTTGAGTTGATTTGTCATCTATTACCTTTAAGCAGGTAATTCCATGCCTGGATTACACTTAGACCATTTTCCAAATTCGTTCTCAAAACTTTCACAAGATTGAACATCCCAATCAGTTTTATAATCACCATTATTATCTTTGAAAATATTGACATGAATGAATGGTTTTTTTGCTTTAAAATCAGGTAGATCACAAATATGATCAACACCATGATTATTCTCAACATCATGATATGTGATACATCTATCAACCCATTTACAGTTGATGCAAATGCACATAATTAATAAATAAAATGAAAAGAAGCATTCCCAATGATCATACACTAATAATTGATGAATTAGAAACAAGTATAAAATTACATAATTTGAATTCTATATTAGGTTTTTTACCTAAAGGATCATATTTGGTAGGTGGATACATAAGGGATATTATTTTGGGAAGAGATAATGAAGAGGTAGATGTTGATATTGTGGTACCTTCAAATGCAATTGAAATTGGGAAAAAGATTGCAGAAAATATTGGATCAAAATTTATAATTTTAGATGAAAAAAGAGAAGTAATTAGAATTATTCTTAATCATATATATATAGATATTGCTAATCAGGTTTCATCTACGATTGAAGGAGATTTGTGCTCTAGGGACTTTTCGATTAATTCAATTGCTTTTTTATTTGATAAGAGGTGTTTATTTGATCCATTAAATGGCATTAAAGATATAGAGGATTCTATACTAAGAACAAATTCTGAAATAAATTTATTAAATGATCCTTTACGAATATTAAGATGTTTTCGATTTGTTTCAGAATTCAATTTTAAAATTGATCTTAATTTAATTACGTTTATTAAAAAAAATAAAGGGAAATTATTTCTTGTTGCTGAAGAGAGGATTAATTATGAAATACAGAAAATAGTACATGGGGCAAATGCTCTTTATGCGGCTATTTTGATAAGAAAAATTAATATATTTGGCCCTGCAAATTTATATGAAAATTCTTTTTTTTTGGATTTAAAGAAAATTAATTATGAAGAACTGAATCAGGAAGAAAAAAACAATTTTTTACCATTATTTTTTATTTCCCAAATTTTAAATGTTGAATATCTAGAGAAACTTAAATTTAGTAAAGCTGAGATAAAAAAAATAAAGTTACTTCGAAAATGGCACCTTTTTTTGAAGAACAAAAATATCAATCAGTTAAATGAAATAGATAGATTTAAATTACATCAAGAATTAGAAATGTTTCTTCCATCTTTTATTTTTTATTTACCTCAAAATCTGCACTTCGATTGGCTAAACAGATGGCGTAATAAAGAAGATAAATTATTTCATCCCTCAAATTTAATTAATGGTGATGTAATTAAAAAAAATTTGAAAATAGATAATGGTCCTATCTTAGGAGAGCTTTTAGAGTATCTTTCAAAGGAGCTTGCATTTAAAAGATTAAATAATTTTGATGAAGCTATTTATAAAGCAAAGCAATGGATTGAACAAAATGCGCCAAAATGTGATTAAATACACATAGCTTAGTTTTGTTTAAAAGTTCAGACTTCAAAACCATTTTTAAAATTTATGAGTATTCGTATTTACATTGGCAACTTACCACAAGGATTTAATTCAAAAGAATTTGATACACTTTTGAAATCAATTTCTGATTCGATTAGATTTAAAGCAGTTTTAGATAAGGAAACTAAGGAATGCAGAGGGTTTGGTTTCGCAACAGCAAATAATGAAGAGAATGCTAATTTATTAATTCAAAAATTAAATGGTTTTGAATTTAATGGTTCCAAACTAAGAGTCGAATTATCAGAAAAGAAAGATTCTGCATCAAATAAAAGAAATAGCGGAAACTTAAACAAGAATAAGAAGAGGAAAGATTTCAAGAAAATTGTGCATAGTGATGCACCTAATCTTGAGGCTCCCGATCCAAGATGGGCTGGAGAACTATCCAAATTAAAAGATTTGTTGGCTAATCAAAAGACGCCTGCTTAATTATTTAATTCGAGAAATTAAAAAAGATATTGGGATCTCAAAAGCTTTGACTGAATTTTTTACAAAAGCTCTGTTATTAAAGACATCATAATCTAGCTTTTCAATAGAATCTAATATTCCTCTATAGAGCCGTAAAGATGTCCAAACGGGCCACCTTGCGTCAGAAGATAACCACTTAATCCCATCTTCAGACTTTTGGAACCAATCTCGTGCCCTTATTAACTGAAAATTCATCAGCGCCCTCCACTGATTGTTGATTGCGCCTTCTAAAAGTTCTGCTTCAGAATAATTAAATTTTTTGATTTCATCTTGTGGAATATAAATCCTACCTCTTTGTCTATCTTCTCCAACATCTCTCAAAATATTTGTTAATTGATTGGCTATTCCTAAAGCTATTGCTGCTTCTGAGGGGTCTGGCTTTGCACTCCAAGGAGCTGATGTATAAGCGCTATCAATTCCCATTACATTCTGAGTCATTAAACCTACAGTCCCTGCTACTCGGTAACAATAAAGTTTTAATTCATCAAAATCTTTGTATCTAAATTTATTAAGATCCATTCTTTGACCTTCTATCATATCTAAATAAGGTTCAATACTTTGAGGATATTTTTCAATGGTATCTAATAAAACTGAATCTAATTCAGATTTAATTTTCCCTTTAAATACATTTTTCGTATTTTCTTCCCATGCATCTAAATTATCTGAAAGCTCATCTTGCGATTTAATTGATGCTTCTTCGCTATCCATTATTTCATCTGTTCTCCTGCACCATACATAAATAGCCCATATAGCTTTTCTTTTTTCTAGTGGTAGTAGAAGAGTACCTAAGTAAAAGGTTTTAGCCCATAGTTGAGTTTCCTTACGGCATATTTCATATGCTTTATCTAGTTGAGTAATTGAATTTTTCAAAAAGTTTAGCTGAATTTTGGGAATTTTTATTAAATGTTATTAAGAAACATTTTGAGTGGTTTTGGAATACTCATTATTAATTGATTCCGCGCATAATTTACCACTTAAAACAGCTCCTTCCATAGAGGCTAAATATTTTTGCATTGTATAATCACCAGTTAAGAAAAAGTTTTTTATGGGAGATTTTTGACTAGGTCTGAACTCTTGGCATCCGGGAACAGCTTTGTATACAGATCTTGGAGTTTTAACTACTTTATATTTTCTTAATTTTGTCTTTTCATCACCCATGAAATGTGCTGGAAATAATTTTTTAAGTTCTTCCATAGTTGCATCAACAATGTCTTGATCACTCTTATCTATCCAATCTTTTGCTGGTGCGAAGACTAATTCAAGCATTGATCTATTTGGATCTTCATATTCTTTACATGTGATACTCATATCTGCATAAACACTGAGAAGTGGTGATCTGCTAAATAGTAAATGGTCAATATCTGTTAATTTTTTGTCAAACCATAAGTGAATATTAATTACTGGTACACCATTTAAACCATCTAATTTAGAAAAAGCATCTAGACCTTTCCATTGCTTGGGGATCATCAATTTAAATATATCTACTGGCATTGCACTAACATAAGCATCAGCAGTGAGCTCTTTTTTTTCGTTTTCATTTAAAGAGGCAATTGTAAAACTTTTAACAGTACTATCTTCATTAAGGTTTATTTGTCTTAATGGGCTATTCATGTGAACCTCCCCACCACGATCAGTAATATAATCAACCATTGGTTGGCAAAGTCTTTCTGGAGGAGCACCGTCAAGGAATGCCATTTTTGAACCATTTTTTTCTTGCAGAAATCTATTTAGCGCTGTTAATAAAACTGTAGAGGATATTTCATCGGGCCCAATAAAATTTAAAGCTTTACTCATGGCTATAAAAACTTCATCATTTACTCTTTCTGGAATATTGTGTTCTTTGAGCCAATCTGTCCATGATTTGGTATCACATTTATCTAAGTACTTTTGGCCTCTCAACATTGCAGGAACTAAACCTAGACCAAAAAGAATCTTTTCATTCCATGAAAGCATATCATTATTGCTAAGAATGGCTGATACTCCATTTACGGGAGCTGGAATATCGGGAAAGTCAAATCTACTGTAGGTGCCGGGCTCGGATGGCTGATTAAATATCATTGAATGACTTTTCCATTGAAGTCTATCTTCAATATCTAATTCTTTAAATAGTTGCAACATATTGGGGTAGGCTCCAAAAAATATATGTAAACCAGTTTCATACCAATCTCCATCTTCATCTTTCCATGCTGCAACTTTCCCCCCTAGAACATCTCTAGCTTCAAGTACAATTGGAATATGCCCATTATCAACGAGATATTTGGCACAAGATAAACCTGCTAAACCTGCTCCAGCAATTACTACACGCATTCTTAAATCAAGAAATAAATTAACACTTACTAATAAGCTACATTAAAGTTAGAACATAATAGCTTGTTTCGTTGATTATTTCTCAAAATTATGGAAAAAATGCTTATAAAATCAACTACTCGTCATGTAAGAATTTTTACAGCCGAAGTAGTTGACAAAGAATTAAAATTTCACCCCAACAAACTTACTCTTGATTTAGATCCTGATAACGAATTTATTTGGAACGAAGATTCTTTGGCCAAAATAAATAATAAATTTAATGAACTAATAAACGAGAGAGCCGGAAAGGATTTAGATGATTATGAACTTCGGAAAATAGGATCAGAAATTGAAGGCTTAATTAAATTTTTGCTTCAAAATGGCCAACTCACTTATAATCCTGATTGTAGAGTAATGAACTATTCAATGGGTTTACCAAAAACAAATGAAGTACTGTGAACAGATCACCGTCAAATAGAAGGCCGAGGAGAGGCTCAAATAAAAATTATTATTCTTCAAATCCGAGAGATATTGATTCTTTTGGTCAAAGAAATAGTAGGTTGCCTGCTTCTTCTGATCAAAAGATTAATTTTAGTACAGGGACCATTGCTGTACTTGCGGGGGTATTAATTTTAGGAGTTGGTATTGGAAGCGCTATTACCAGTACAACAGATGGTGGACAGGGAAATATAGCTAGTCAACAACAATTAGATATGGCTGTACCAGACCCTGAATTTTGTAGACAATGGGGAGCCAGTGCTTTTGTAATTGATGTTGAAATGTATACAACTCTTAATCCATCCACCAGTTTTGTAACGCAACCAGCTCTTCAGCCGGGTTGTGTAATTAGAAGAGAGAATTGGACAGTTTTACAAAAACAGGGAGCTATTAGTAATGAAGATGTAAGAGAATGTAAGCAAAGAATGAATACTTTTGCTTATATTGGCTCTATAAGAGACAAGCCTATAGTTAAATGTGTTTATCAGACTGATGTAAATGAAAATAAATTCATAATAAAAGGCGATGGTCAGGCCGAAGATGGTGGAGTTGGTATTAACAAAGAAGCTATTCAGTTCTGATTAGATTTATATTTTCCTCAATGGGCTATCCAAACTAGCGAATTGCGGCAGAATATTTTTCTTGAAGACCTCTGATGCTCTTGATGTATACCTTGATGGATTAGTAATTAATTTAAGCTCTCTTTTGACCTCTAGGTCAGCTATAAATGCTTTGTGGATTGTTCCAGCTGCTAATTCTCTTTCAATTGAAACAACTGGTAAAAAGGAAGCCCCTAAACCCGATTGAACTGCATTCTTGATTGCTTCAAGTGAGTTTAGCTCCATCTCAATTTTTAATCTTTGAATTTCAAGTCCGGAGTCTTGTAGAAGTTTATCGACAACTTTTCTCGTTGTAGATTGAGAATCTAATGTTACAAAATTTAATTTGTATAAATCTTCTTTTAAAAGTTCTTTTTTATTTGAAAGTGGGTGTTTAGAAGGCAAAACAAGTGCTAATTCATCTGTCGCATATGGAATCACTTGTAGCAGATTTTCTAAATCTCCAGGTAATTGTCCACCAATAATTGCTAAATCAATTTGTCCATTGGCAACACTCCAGCCAGTTCTTCTAGTACTGTGAACTTGAAGTTGAACAGATACTTCAGGATATTTTTGTCTAAATAATCCTATCATTCTAGGCATTAGATAAGTTCCTGTGGTTTGACTCGCTCCAATAACAAGGGTTCCACCTTTTAAACTATTTAAATCTTCAATAGCTTTACAAGCTTCGTCACACTGATTCAAGATCCGTTCACAGTATTCAAGGAGTAGTCTGCCTGCTTCTGTTAAAAGAGCTTTTCTGCCCCCTCTATCAAAAATTGTGATTTCAAGTTGTTTTTCCAGATTTTGTATTTGCAAACTTACAGCAGGTTGGGTTACGTACAATAAATCTGCAGCTTTCTTAAAACTTCCTTGAGCTGCTATTGCTTTTAATATTCTTAATTGGTCTAGAGTAAATGGTAATTCGGGCATCCATTATCCCTACAATTATTTATAATTCTAGTACTAAGAAGCATTCTTGTTAAGAATCAAATTTTTTGGATAATCAAATTTTATGGAAACTCATAAAACTTCTTTAATAATATTAACCCTGATTTTTATTTTTGCAGTAATTCATAGTGGGGGAGCAGCTTTAAGAATTAAAGCAGAATCTTTTATGGGACCAAGAATATGGAGGTTATGCTTTGTTTTTTTTAGTTTGCCATCTGCAATAGTATTAATTAGTTATTTTTTGGCTCACAGATATGACGGAATCAGATTATGGAATTTGCAGAGTAATAATTTTGTTTTTGTAATAGTTTGGTTTCTAACTGCGATAAGTTTTTTATTTTTATATCCTGCTACTTATAATCTTCTTGAGATCCCGTCAGTGTTAAAACCTAAAGTGCGAATTTATGGAACCGGGATAATGAGAATTACACGGCATCCCCAAGCATTTGGTCAGATAATTTGGTGTTTTGCTCATACTCTATGGATTGGCACATCTTTTACATTAATAACTTCTATTGGGTTAATAATGCATCATCTTTTTGCTATCTGGCATGGGGATAAAAGATTAGCCTATAGATTTGGAGATGAATTTGAAAAGTTTAAACAAAATACTTCCATAATTCCCTTTGTAGCAATATTTGAAGGCAGACAAAAATTTAAGATTAAAGAGTTTTTTAGAATATCTCAACTTGGAATATTTATTGCAATAGGAGTACTTTGGTGGTCTCATCAGTATATAAATATTGCTGTTAAAACATTTAATTCATCATTTTTGTCGGAATTTTTCAATTGACAGTTTAAAATCTAAAGTATAAATTCTTTAAAACATGCCTCAAGCTTCAGAAATTGCCTGGTTAATTCCTGTTTTCCCACTTATTGGAGCAGTGCTTTCTGGTTTAGGACTGATAAGTATTAATAAGAAAATTAATAATTCCAGAGAAATTGTTTCTACAGGCCTGATTTCTTTTGTTGGCATTTCTGCTGTAATTAGTTATAAAGCTCTGATTGAACAAGTTAACGGTTATCAATCTGTAGAGAAATTATTTGTATGGGCTAATGCTGGAGATTTCACAATTCCAATGGGCTTTGTACTTGATCCTTTGGGTAGTGTAATGCTGGCTCTTGTAACTACCATAACTTTGTTGGTTATGATTTACTCTCATGGTTATATGGCACATGATAAGGGTTATGTGAGATTTTTTACATATTTAGCCCTATTTAGTAGTTCTATGATGGGACTAATAATCAGCCCAAATTTGTTGGAAATTTACGTTTTTTGGGAATTAGTAGGAATGTGCTCTTACTTATTGGTTGGTTTTTGGTACGACAGAGATGGTGCCGCTCACGCTGCACAAAAAGCATTTGTTGTTAATCGGGTAGGAGATTTTGGATTATTGCTAGGAATTCTTGGCCTATTTTGGGCAACAAATAGTTTTGATTTTAGTGAGATAGCTAATGGAATTTCTCAATCAGTATCTGATAATTCATTACCTGTTTGGGCTGCTTTACTACTTTGTTTTTTGGTGTTTTTAGGTCCAATGGCAAAATCTGCTCAGTTTCCTCTTCATGTATGGTTACCTGATGCGATGGAGGGACCGACGCCGATTTCTGCACTTATCCATGCCGCTACTATGGTTGCCGCTGGAATATTTCTAGTAGCTAGACTTCAACCACTATATTCTATATTTCCTTCAATTCAGTTCATTATTGCTTTAGTTGGTACTATTACTTGTTTTTTGGGCGCTTCTATAGCTTTGACCCAAATGGATTTAAAAAAGGGTTTGGCATACAGTACCGTTTCTCAACTTGGTTATATGATGCTCGCGATGGGTTGTGGAGCTCCAGTAGCTGGAATATTTCATCTAGTAACTCATGCATGTTTTAAAGCAATGCTATTTTTAGGATCTGGTTCTGTTATTCATGCTATGGAAGAAGTAGTAGGTCATCAGCCTGTATTGGCACAAGATATGAGATTAATGGGCGGTTTAAGAAAAAAAATGCCATTTACATCGACAACATTCTTAATAGGTTGTGTAGCAATTAGCGGTATTCCTCCATTGGCAGGTTTTTGGAGTAAAGATGAGATACTCGGAAATGCATTTATATCATTTCCAGCTTTTTGGTTTATAGGATTATTAACAGCTGGGATGACTGCTTTTTATATGTTTAGGCTGTATTTTTTGACATTTGAAGGGGATTTTAGAGGTGATAATACGGAATTACAAAAAGAGCTTTTAATGGCTTCTAAAGTTAATCTAGATGAAGAAAACGAAGAAGACCATGAAGAACATGGGTCCATTCATGAGTCTCCTTGGTCAATGACATTTCCATTAGTATTTCTAGCTGTACCCTCAGTAATTATCGGCTTTATGGGACTCCCATGGAATAGTAAATTTGCAAATTTACTAGATCCCGAAGAAGCAGAAATTGCAAAAAATGCCTTTGAATTAAAAGAATTTTTGCCTTTAGCTATAGCATCTGTTGTAATCGCATCAGCTGGAATAATTATTGCTTACCAAGCATATTTTGCGAAAAAAATTAATTTATCAGTTTTATTTGCAGAGAAATTTCCCTCTATTAATAAATTTTTATCCAATAAATGGTATCTAGATGATATTAACGAAAAGCTTTTTGTGAAGGGTAGTAGAAAACTAGCTAAAGAAGTTTTAGAAGTTGATTCTAAGGTAGTTGATGGCGTAGTAAATCTTACTGGACTTATTACTCTAGGAAGTGGAGAGGGTTTAAAATATTTTGAGACCGGTAGAGCTCAATTTTACGCTCTTATTGTTTTTGGAGGTGTAATTTTATTAGTTGCAATATTTGGGTTTCAATCTCCTCAGGTAACTTAATTTCAATTGTGTGTCTTCACTGTTCATTAGGATGAAAAAATACAGATAATTTCTAGAATTTATTTAAGATAATTTTCTAATTAAATTGAATACTTGTTTTGCGACACAAATGTTAGGTACCTTGGGGGCAGGATTGTCGACTTTTCCTTGGCTATCAGCTGCAATTTTGTTCCCAATTGGTAGTGCATTTGTTATACCTTTTTTCCCAGATAAAGGAGAGGGTAAAGAGGTTAGATGGTTTGCATTGTCTATTGCATTAATAACTTTTTTAATAACTGTCGGTTCATATATAAATGGCTTCGATATTGATAATGAAAATGTTCAACTTAAGGAAAATTTGAATTGGCTCCCTGATTTAGGTCTTACATGGTCAGTTGGTGCTGACGGTATTTCGATGCCATTAATATTATTAACTAGTTTTATAACTGCTTTAGCAGTTCTAGCTGCATGGCCAGTAAAGTTTAAACCAAAGTTATTTTTCTTCTTAATATTAGTGATGGATGGGGGCCAAATCGCTGTATTTGCTGTTCAAGATATGCTTTTATTCTTTCTTACTTGGGAACTTGAATTAATCCCTGTATATTTACTATTGGCTATTTGGGGTGGCAAAAATAGACAATATGCTGCGACAAAATTCATTATTTATACAGCTGGCAGTTCTATATTTATTCTTCTAGCAGCATTGGCTATGGGTTTCTACGGTACAGAAATCCCCAACTTTGAGTTTTCTCACTTGGCAGAACAAGATTTTAGTCAAAAATTCCAAATCCTCTGCTATGTAGGTCTTTTAATTGCATTTGGGGTGAAACTTCCAATAGTACCTCTTCATACTTGGCTTCCTGATGCTCATGGAGAGGCTACGGCTCCTGTTCATATGCTTCTAGCGGGAATTTTATTAAAGATGGGAGGATATGCTCTTTTAAGATTTAATGCGCAATTATTACCTATAGCTCACGCTCAATTTGCCCCATTATTAATTGTTCTAGGTGTAGTAAATATAATCTATGCTGCATTAACTTCTTTTGCTCAAAGAAATCTAAAAAGAAAAATTGCATATAGTTCAATAAGTCATATGGGCTTCGTTCTTATTGGAATAGGAAGTTTTAGTAGTCTTGGAACGAGTGGTGCAATGCTTCAAATGGTTAGTCATGGATTGATTGGGGCTAGTTTATTTTTTCTTGTTGGGGCTACTTATGATAGAACAAAGACTCTGAAACTTGATGAAATGAGTGGTGTGGGACAAAAAATGAGAATCATGTTTGCACTATGGACTGCTTGCTCCCTAGCATCACTTGCTTTACCAGGTATGAGTGGATTTGTTTCGGAATTGATGGTATTTACAGGCTTTGTGACAGATGAAGTTTATACACTCCCTTTTAGGATAGTTATGGCCTCTTTAGCTGCTATTGGTGTAATACTTACTCCTATTTATCTACTCTCAATGTTGCGAGAAATTTTCTTTGGCAAAGAAAATCCAAAATTAGCCGAAGAACGAAAACTTATTGATGCAGAGCCTAGGGAAGTCTATATTATTGCTTGTTTACTTTTGCCAATAATTGGAATAGGTTTATACCCAAGATTAGTTACTGAAAGTTATCTTGCTTCTATTAATAACCTTGTAGATAGAAATTTAACTGCAGTTAAAAGTGCTGCTAAAACAAATATTTTCTCAGGAACTAAGAAAAATGAGATTTTAAAAGCTCCAACAATTTAGTTTCGTAAATTAATGCAATATTGTTTTGCGTCAAATAAATAAGAAGATATCTTATGTGTAGTTATTACCAAATTTAAAATATTCTCTTTAAACTCTATCGATAGTCAACAATTAGGGCCAAGATTGTTGATTAAGTTTCTCCAAGACGCCGCTGGCAAAGGTGATCTTGATCCATGGGATATTGATGTAATAAGTGTAATTGATAGTTTTTTAGAGCAATATTCACATTCTTTTGAAAAAACTTCAAATAGTCATATTTCATATCAGAGGGATTTATCTGAGACGAGCGAGGCTTTTTTTGCGGCTTCTGTATTGGTGAATTTAAAGGCTCAAGTTTTAGAATCTGATGTTTTCAAAGAAAATTCTTCAGATTTTGAAGATGATTTTGAAGTTGATGATCAAGATTGGATAGATCAAGAATTTGATTTCCCAAAATACCCTGAGAAATACTTAAGAAGAAGATCAGTAGCACAACCAATTCTTAAACGTACTACAACATTGGGAGAACTTGTAAGTCAATTAGAGTCTATTGCTGAAGTTATAGAAACCCAGGATCTTCTACTTATGAAGAGAAAACGAAATAAAAAATATTCTAATAAGTCTTTAATTTCTGAAGTCAAATCTTTAGCCCATAGTGAAAAACTACCGGAAACCACAAAAGAATTAGGTAAATTTATTGATGGGTGGGAAAAAGCATTGCAGTGGACTGATTTTGAATATTTAGTGAAGCAATGGCAAAAAGTTGTAAAAAATGATTTAGATAAAGATCGTCTTGGGGTCTTTTGGGCTTTGTTATTTTTATCTTCTGAAAATAAAATTAAAATTAAACAAATCAATTCTTTATATGGCCCAATTCAAATAAAAAGAATAATTCCTGAAGGAGGATTAGCTCAATTGCCAATTGAAAATCTTGACGAAACAAATATCTCTACCACTGCTGTTTAGAAGCTTAATAGTAATAACGTATAATCTTTAAAAAGAGGTTTTGAATTTATGAAGGCAATGATACTTGCGGCAGGAAAAGGTACACGTGTTCAGCCCATAACTCATATTATACCTAAACCAATGATACCGATTTTACAAAAACCTGTAATGGAGTTTCTTTTAGAACTCTTAAAAGAACATGGATTTAAAGAAATAATGGTTAACGTTTCTCACCTTGCTGAAGAAATTGAAAATTATTTCAGGGATGGTCAAAGATTTGGAGTGGAGATTGCGTATAGTTTTGAGGGTAGGATTGAAGACGGGGAGTTAATAGGAGATGCTTTGGGTTCAGCAGGAGGATTAAAAAAAATTCAAGATTTTCAAAATTTTTTTGATGAAACTTTTGTTGTACTTTGTGGCGATGCTTTAGTTGACTTAGATTTGACTGAAGCAGTAAAGAAACATAAAGAAAAGGGAGCAATTGCAAGTTTAATAACTAAAAAAGTAACGATTGATCAAGTATCAAGTTATGGAGTAGTAGTTTCAGATGATAATGGTCGAATCAAAGCATTTCAAGAAAAACCATCTATAGATCAAGCCTTAGGCGACTCTATTAATACTGGTATTTATCTTTTTGAACCTGAAATTTTTAATTACATTCCATCAGGTGAAAAATTTGATATTGGTGCTGATCTCTTTCCTAAACTTGTTGAAATGGATTTACCATTTTTTGCACTACCAATGGATTTTGAATGGGTAGATATTGGAAAAGTTCCTGATTATTGGAGTGCCATTCGAAATGTATTATTAGGTAAGGTAAGACAAGTAGAGATCCCTGGTAAAGAAATTAGACCTGGAGTTTTCACTGGATTAAATGTTGCTGCGAATTGGGAAACGATAGATGTAAATGGTCCAGTATACATAGGTGGGATGACCCGAATTGAAGATGGTGCAAAGATTATTGGCCCTGCAATGATTGGACCAAGTTGTTGTATTTGCGAAGGTGCAACAATTGATAATTCAATTATTTTTGATTATTCCAAAATTGGTAAGGGTGTTCGACTGGTTGATAAATTAGTTTTTGGCCGTTATTGTGTGGACAAAAATGGAGATCACTTTGATTTGCAAGATGCATCGTTGGATTGGTTGATAACAGATTCTAGAAGATCTGATATGACTGAACCATCTCCACAGCAGAAGGCAATGGCAGAATTGTTAGGTACTGATTTGATTAATATTCCAGATTAATGTTTGCTTTATCAAGAATCTCAGGGATTAAATGTTCAGACTTAACAGCCATTAGATGAATACCATTTGCAATATTAATAAAATTATGAGCTTGCTCAGCTGCAATTTCTATACCTTCTTTTAAAGGGTCCTTAGCATTTTGAAGACGATTTAAAATATCTTCAGGAATGTTTGCGCCCGGTACATATTTGTTTATGAAGAGAGCGTTTTTATAGGATTTCAATAAGAATACACCTGCAATTACGGGTATCTCTAGAGGGTTGCTAACTTCTTCGCAAAATTCTATCAGATTTTCTTTTTTCATAACCATTTGAGTTTGTAAGAATTTAACTCCAGCCTCTTTTTTCTTCTTCATTCTATTTTTTAAACTTCTTAGATTTCTGCAACTTGGATCAGCCGCAGCTCCAGAAAAAATAAATGTTTTTTTATCGGGAAGTTCTCCAAAAGTTGGATCAATACCATTATTGAATGCTTGAATTTGTTGAAGCAATCTAACTGATTCGAACTCGTGAACTGCTTTTGCATCTTGTTGATCCCCGGCTTTTACTGAATCACCGGTAATGCATAAAATGTTTTTAATTCCTAAAGCATTTGCTCCAAGAATATCTGATTGTAAAGCAATTTTATTACGATCTCTGCAAGATATTTGCATTACTGGTTCTATACCATTTTCCAGTAATAGTTTGGACATTGCCAAGCTGCACATTCTCATTACAGCTCTGCTTCCGTCAGTAATGTTAACAGCATGTACCTTATCTTTCAAAAGTTGTGCTATCTTAAGAGATCTTACGGGGCTACCACCTCTAGGCGGCATTAATTCTGCTGTAATTACTTTGGATTTTTTTTCTAAAGTCTGCTGAAGTTTTGATTTCAATTGCTTTTGTTTCCTACTTGGTAACAAGTGTGATTAGATTGCTAAACTTAATTAATATAAAAAAGGAACTGTTTAAATGCAAATGGTTGAAGAAGAAGTAAACAACATTGATATGATGGGTCTCTCAACAAGAGAGATGGAAATCATTGATCTCGTAGCTGATGGGCTGACAAATCAAGAAATTGCAGTAAAACTTACCATTAGTAAAAGAACTGTTGATAATCATGTAAGTAATATGTTTACAAAAACAGGTTCAAAAAATAGAGTAGCACTTTTAAATTGGGCAATGGATAATGGAAAGATTTGTAGAGATGGATTTAATTGTTGTTCCCTCCCAGATTCAGATCAAGATTAGTGCGCTCTAATTTTTTTGTATCGTTAGCTAAATTCATTAAACAATAGTTTGTAGAGCCTAAATCGAATAGTTCAGCATATGCTAAGCAGGCATCTTTGTCTGAATCAACAAATCTCAATATTCCTTCTTTGTCGTAAAGACCATACATTTGAAGAAAGGTATGTTTTTTAAAATATAAAGAAAATATAAAGGAAAAGTGGTAACTTTGACTAGTTGTTTTTGAAAGTTGTCAAATTTTTATCTTCCCATTTTGAAAAAGGTTTGTTTGTGAGACCGAAATTAGTGTAATTTTTGAGCCCTGTAATTTCTTTTGAAATGAAAGATGGAAGATACAAATTTTCCTCTTCATTAGGAAGTTCAATTTCAGCAATTTCAAGTGGATAATTATCTTCTTTAAAGCGATCTATTATCCAAAATTTTTTTTCAACATCTAAAAAGAATCTTTCTTTCTTTATTGTATTTGTGAGATTCGACATTATAGTTTTGCCATCTTTTTGTGGAATGTAGTATTCAAATTCAAAGTTGGTAAAGCTTTCGATATGTTTTTTGAGTGCAATTTTATACTCTTTGCCCGTGCGCCTTATTCTAATTATCCAATTATCTAAACTTTCTGATAAGTATCCCTGTTCAATACAGATTTTTTTTGTGATGAATTTTTTCCAGCTATCGTTCTTTATAAGAAATCGTCTTTCTATTTCTAAGGCCATTTAATTTTTTAGAGATAAATCCCCTTTCCAATCTAGTTTTTTTATTAAAGTATTATAGTAGTTAGCACTTTTTTTAAACTTTATTATTTTGCAGGGTGATTCCCCTTTTTTGATCTCACAATAATAATTTTCTTTAATAGTCATACATTTTGAACCGTCTCTCCATAATTTAATTTCACCTTTACTTTTTTTTACTGGTTTAATGATTACCTTACTTGTATTAGGAATAACTATTGGTCTACTAGCTAAACTCATTGGGCATATAGGGTTAATTATCATTGCATCTATACTTGGATGTACTATTGGACCACCTGCAGCCATTGAGTATGCTGTTGAACCAGTAGATGTAGCTATAATCAATCCATCACCTTTATATTCATTTACCTTCTCATTATCTATTTCAATTTGTATTTGGTTAGTAGGAGAAATATCTTCTTCAACGGATTTAAAATAAAAATCATTTAATGCGTCATAGCTTTTTATAATTTTTTTTTCAGTACTTTTTCCACTAATACAAACATCACAATTGATTCTATTCCGAAAATCAATTATATATTCTTCGTTTTCAAGAATTTCAATAAAAGATTTGTCAAATAGAAAATCTTTCTCTTGTGTCAGGAAACCCAAATTACCACCAATATTAATGCTCAATAAAGGAATATCATAATCAGCTAAAGCATTTGCACATTTCAGGAAGGTACCATCCCCACCAAGTACTATTCCTATATTTGGTTGTGATTCTGACTTGCAAAGATATTTTTCAATTTCCTCTTTATGAAAATCACTTTCAATCCTGTTTGATTTAATATTTTTAGCTTTAAGAACTTCTTCACAAAATTTTGAAGCCTCTAAAGCTATAGAACTATCTGAACGATATACAATGAGAACTAATGAAAGTTTCATTTAATACTTTTACCATTTTAGTAAATTAAAGCTTTCCATATCTACAGTCACTCTATTCCTGTAAAGAGATAACAAAATAGCTAATCCAACGGCGGCTTCTGCTGCAGCAACAGTAATCACAAAAATCGTAAAAACTTGTCCTTGAATTAAATTATTATCAATATAGGAAGAAAAAGCCATTAAGTTGATATTGACCGCATTGAGCATTAATTCAATACTCATTAGAACTCTGACTGCATTTCTGCTATTTAATAATCCCCAAATACCAATGCAAAATAGTGCTGAAGATACTATCAAAAAAGCTTGAAGAGGTATTGATTCTAAATTCATAATAAGAGAGTGGAAAGGTTAATTTTTGTTTGTAAGTAATGGTTCAGATGATTTTTCAATTAACTCTTGATCAACAGGTAATCCTGTAGAAATATCTTTGCTCATTACATCTCTTCTTGCTAAAACAATAGCTCCAATCATTGCCATTAAAAGTAAGACTGAAGCTACTTCAAATGGAAGTAAATAATCACTAAACAGATGTTCTCCAATTCTAATAGTTGATTCTTCTCCTATAGAGTTTTGAGGACTGGATAGACTCCACACATTTGTCAAGTCAACCCTTATTAAGAGACTTAGTAGGGTTAAACATATCGATGTTGATATGATTCTTCTCGATTTAATGTCATTGATAGGCTTTAAATTTTCTTTTTTATTGACAAGCATAATAGCAAAAATTATTAATACATTCACTGCACCCACATAAACTAAAACCTGTGCCGCAGCAACAAAACTTGCATTTAAAAGAAGATATAATCCCGCCACACTCATGAAAACCCCTCCAAGAAGGAAGGCTGAGTAGACAATGCTTTCAAGCAATATAACACCGAGGGCTCCAATAATGACAACTAAAGATAGAACTGTAAAACAAATAAATTGTGTTGTTATTGCAATGGACATAACTTAATGTAAGTTAATTAGTTGGATTAGAAACTTTATCTTTATTTTCATTGGATTCAGGTCTCATCCAATCATAGACTTCTTCAGGTAGTTTACCAGCTCTAGTATTTGAGGCTGGGATTTCATGAGGGTCCATTACACCTTTAGGGAGGTAGGCAAGTTCTCTAAGAGGTTTAACTGATGGATCTGTTGTGACGTTTGTAGGTAGTCTACCAAGTGCTACATTATCGAAATTTAGATTGTGTCTATCGAAAGTAGCTAATTCATATTCTTCAGTCATTGATAGACAATTAGTTGGACAATATTCAACACAATTTCCACAAAATATACAAACTCCAAAATCTATTGAATAATTTCGAAGTTCCTTTTTTTTGGTTTCTTTATTCATTACCCAATCAACTACTGGCAGATTGATGGGACATACTCTCACACAAACTTCGCAAGCAATACATTTATCGAATTCATAATGTATCCTTCCTCTATATCTTTCAGAAGGTATTAACTTTTCATACGGATATTGGACAGTGACAGGTCTTCTTCGAAGATGATCAAAAGTTACCGATATACCATTGTATAAATATTTCCCAGCATTAAATGCTTCCTTGATATAGCTATTTATTTGTTGAAGGAAATTGTTCATTTTGAAGAATTTGCTTTGTTATTTTTATTTTAGTGGAATAATTTTAAATTTAAGTATTTTTACTTAAATTTAGCCACCAAAGAATTGGGGAAAAGCAAGTTTTAATCCTGCAGTTATCAAAAGATTAGCAAGAGAAATTGGAAGAAGAAACTTCCATCCTAGATCTAAAAGTTGATCTATTCTTACTCTGGGAGTTGTCCAGCGTAATAATATTGCAATGAAAACTAAAAGATATGCTTTTAAAACAGTCATTACAATTCCTATTGATGCAGTGAAAACCTGAACGAAAGGTGCATTAATTGGCAAATTAAAAAAATTAGCTATTAATTCAACTGGAATAGGAAACCCCCATCCTCCCAAATAAAGTATTGATACTAATAATGCTGAAAGAATTAAATTGATGTAACTACCAAGGTAGAACAATGCGAATTTCATCCCAGCATATTCAGTTTGATATCCTGCAACTAATTCTTCTTCAGCTTCAGGTAAGTCGAATGGAAGTCTTTCGCATTCTGCAAGAGCACAAATCCAAAAAACTATAAAACCTACTGGTTGTCTCCAAATGTTCCAACTTAGTATTCCAGCACCACTTTGTTGGTTAACAATGTCAATAGTACTGAGAGAATTTGTCATTAGGACGATAGCTAGTACAGATAAAGCTAAAGGTATTTCGTAACTTATTGATTGAGCTGCTGCTCTTAATCCTCCTAATAAAGAGTATTTATTGTTTGATGCATATCCGCTCATAAGAAGTCCAATTGGCTGGATACTGCTTAAAGCGATCCATAAAAAAATTCCAATACCAACGTTACTTATTAAAAGATTTTGTCCAAAAGGGACAATTAACCATGAGAGTATTACTGGGACAAGAACTAATATAGGTCCTGCAGTGAAGAGGATTCCATCAGCTTTAGCAGGAATAATATCCTCTTTGACAAGTAACTTAAGACCATCTGCAATTGGTTGTAGGACGCCAAGGGCACCAGCATATTCGGGACCTATTCTTTGTTGAGCAGCAGCAGATATCTTTCTTTCAAGCCAAACTGTTACCAAAACGCCAACAACTGCTGCTACTAAAACTAGAAGCATAGGTATAGGAATCCAAATTATATGGGCAATTTCACTAGAAAGGCCAAAACCTTTTAAGAATTCATTAAAACTATATTCGAGATCTAATCCGTATTCCAAAATTTTTATGTTATTTACTTAATACATTAACTCTTCACAAACAATATGTGTGTTTTTTATGAAAAGCTGCAAATATTATTCTCTATTTTCTAGGTTGATCCAATCTCTTGGTGCTGAACCAGTATAGATTTGAGATGGTCTAAAAATTCTATTTGCACCAAGTTGCTCTCTCCAATGAGCTAACCAACCAGCAACTCTAGATATGGCAAAAATTGGAGTAAATAAATCACGAGGAATACCAAGTTTTCTATAAACAAGACCAGAATAAAAGTCCACGTTGGGGAAAATACCTTTAGGTCCAAGTCTTGGAATTGCCTCTGCCTCTAATGCTTTAGCAACTTCATACATTTTATCTGCTCCAAATCTAATAAAAAGCTCTTCTGCAAGTTTTTGAAGAATTATTGCTCTTGGATCTTTGACTTTATACTCTCTATGGCCAAAGCCCATGATTTTAGTTTTATTTTTTATCGCGTTATCTAAAAAACACCCAGCATTTTCTGGAGTTTTGATCTCTTCTAACATTGCAATCACATCTTCATTTGCTCCTCCATGCAGTGGACCAGCTAGGGTTCCTACCGCAGAGGCGATAACAGCATACGGATCTGTAAGAGTGCTTGCGGTTACTCTAGCGCTAAATGTACTTGCGTTTAAACTATGTTCGGCATGAAGAATTAAACACCTATCAAAAACTTTTGCAGCTATAGGATCTTGTTCTCTCTCAGTCAGCATATAAAGAAAATTTGATGAGTAAGTTAAATCATCTCGAGGTTGAATAGGGTCTTGTCCTTTCCTAATAAGTTGAAAAGCAGCTATCATAGTTGGTATTTTTGCTATTAGTCTTATCACTGCGTTGTAGATGTAATTAGGATCATCTATCGCTCTACGTGAATAGAAAAGCCCTAAGGAAGCCGCACTTGATTGGAGGGCATCCATAGGATGACCTGTCGCAGGGAAACATTTCATCATATCTCGGACTCTAAAACTTAATCTGCGATGCATCTGAACTTCTTGTTCAAAATCTCTTAGTTGAGTAGCTGTAGGCAATTCACCCCAAATTAATAAGTAAGCAGTTTCTAAAAAACTACTTTTTTGGGATAGTTCCTCAATGGTGTAGCCTCTATATAATAGTTTGCCTTTGTTGCCGTCAATATCACAGATAGATGAATTAGTAACTGGGACACCCTCTAATCCTGGTTTTAAAATTAGTTTTTTATTGTCCAATTGCTTAATTCAATATCAAATACTTATAGATTAAAGATAGTCAAATAATTTTTAATTAACCACAAGTTTTTAACTTCACAAAAATTTAGAATGTTTGAGTTTGAAGCTTTTTTGAATAAATTTATTAAAGGATTTTTAAACTTTTTTCTGTATAAAAAATTGGATTTTTTTCTGGAATAGATTGACTTATGATTTCTAGAGATTCTTCATTTGATATTTTTAAAATATTTTTAACGAGAAAATTAAGATCTTCCAAATCTGAAAGATATTCAATTTTATTGGAATTTTCATTTTTGGTATCAACTTTTGCATAAAGAAAAGCAGATTTATCTTTATTACTTTTTAAGTTAAAAAATTTTTTTGAGATTGTTTCTAGTTTTTTACTATCAATTAAATAATTACTTATGAATTGCAAACCTCCAGATTCTATTGAATAGACATTTTCAAAAGTTATTTGTTTGATTACATCATCTTTTTCTTCAAGAATATCTTTGGAATATATCGAATATATATCTTCCTTTTGTTTCAAAGTATATTTATTGAAATCTTTTAGTTTTTTCAAAGCACTTAAATCAAATTGATCTTCAGTATTTTTTTCAAATGTAATTAGCCAATCTTTTTTTGAATTGAGAATTAAAATGTTTTGATTTGCATTATTATTAAAATCCTCAAAAAATTCTTGTTCAAAATCATTTATTAAAGGTTTAATGTATTTGCCAAAATTATTTATGTCACTAAAAATTGAAACTTCAGGATTATTTTCATTATTATTTTCTTCATTTATTAGTTTATCGTAAGTAAGAATATCAAGATTTTTTTTATTATTTAGCAGATATGATTTTAAAATTAGATTTTTATTTTTTAAGTCAAATGTTGTAGCTATAATATCCTCATTATTTTCAGTAAAAAATTCTTTATTAAAAAAAATGCTTTCACAAAATTTATTTGTAAATAATATATTTTTTTCTTTTTTTAGTCTAGAAAGTTCTCCCTCATATTCAAATTTTTTTTCTTTAAAGTGATTACTAGAATAAATACTATTTTTGATTAAGTTTTTATCTGATGAAGCAATTATATAATTATCGTTGGTTCGGTATATATAGTTAAGGAAACTTATTTTGTTTTCTCTATTAATTGAAATTATCTCATCAATTTGATCAATTTTATTAGGCAAATTTAATAAATCGTCTATTGTTTTTTCTGGCTTAATTTTAAAAATAATCAAAATATCATCTTTAAGCTTCTTATGATTTTCAAAAAATGAGATTATAAGTTCATTGTTATAGATATCTTCTAATTTATTGTTGCCTAGATCTATACCTAAGTAATCTAAGATAGAGTCTTTTATTAAAACAAAGTCATCTTGGTTTGTTGAATTTTTATCTTTTTCATTATTATTAACAATATGAAAACTATCTAAATTTGAAATAAATAATAATTTATTGTTTTCAGGTATATATCTTAAGATATTTAGTTGCTCAATATTTGTACTTTGCTCCTTATTTTTATTAGCAGAAACTTTTTTAAAACCAAAAAAAAGTAATAAAGATAATAATATTATTATTGCTACTACTTTAAGTTTCATTATCAATGTTTATTTTTATTTTTAACAATAAACTTCTTACTGCAACTTAATTTATTAAATTGTAAATAACACATAATTTATCCTATAAATTGGGAAGTTATCCAAAATCCATAAATGCTTCTAGTCTCAATGATTGGTTTAATTCTGAGAAAGAAGATCCAGTTTTAATTGATGTAAGAGAACAGTCAGAGCTTGAAATAGCTCGTTTCTCAAAAGAATTTTTACATATACCAATTAGTAAAGTCACATCTGAATATGTTGAAGAAATATTTGCTGGTTTATTAGATAGAGAAATTGTAGTTACCTGTCATGCAGGAATAAGAAGTTATAACTTTTCTAAATGGTGCTTGGATAATAATATTGTGAGCGAAATTTGGAATTTGGAGGAGGGTATTGATGGATGGAGTAGAAATATTGACCCATCAATCCCAAGGTATTGATTAAATATCTAATGAAGATGCAACAGTATTAACATCTTTGTCGCCTCTACCAGAGCAATTGATAACTATATGAGTATCTTTTTCAAGAGTAGGGCATAATTTATCTAACCAAGCAAAGGCATGGGAAGTTTCAAGTGCAGGTATAATTCCTTCTAGTTCACTAACAAGTTTTAAAGCGTCTAAAGCTTCTTGATCTGTGACTGATCCATATTCTGCTCTACCTATATCTTTTAAATGGCTATGTTCAGGTCCTACTCCAGGGTAATCTAAACCTGCACTTATTGAGTGAGCTTCTTGTACTTGACCATTATCATCTTGCAAGAGAAGACTCATTGAGCCATGCAAAATTCCAGCTGACCCTTTAGTAATAGTGGCAGCATGTTTGTCAGTATCAACTCCGCTTCCTGCGGCTTCAACTCCAATAAGTCGCACAGAAGTTTCTTTAACAAAGGGATGGAAAAGCCCCATTGCGTTTGATCCCCCACCTACACAAGCAAGCAAAATATCGGGCAAAGATCCAAATGATTTGAAACATTGTTTTTTAGTTTCTTCACCTATAACTGCATGAAAATCCCGCACAATCTTTGGGAAAGGGTGTGGGCCTGCAACAGATCCTAAAATGTAGTGTGTGGTTTCGACATTAGAAACCCAATCTCTAATGGCCTCACTAGTAGCATCCTTAAGTGTTGCAGTTCCAGAATTTACAACTTTAACTTCAGCTCCTAAAAGTTTCATTCTGAAAACGTTAAGGGATTGTCTTTTAATGTCTTCAGCACCCATGTAGATAATACATTTCAAGCCAAATCTCGCACAAACAGTGGCAGTAGCAACTCCATGCTGACCTGCTCCAGTTTCTGCAATTATTCTTTTTTTACCCATTCTTATTGCCAATAAAGCTTGACCAAGAGCATTATTAATTTTGTGAGCCCCAGTATGATTTAAATCTTCTCTTTTAAGCCATATTCTAGGAGTTGCTTGGTTATTTTTGTAATGTTCAGTAAGTCTTTTGGCTTCATAAAGTGGTGTTTCTCTTCCTACATAAGTCTTAAGTAGATGATTTAATTCTTCTACAAAAAGTTTATCTTTCCATGCATTAGATGCAGCGTCTTCAAGCTCAAAAAGAGCGGGCATTAGCGTTTCAGGAACATATTGACCACCATATTTTCCAAATCTTCCCTCTTTGGAGGGTTGATTTAAATCGTCATTTTTATAGTTTTGATCTTTGCGAGAAAATGTACTTACCACTTTTTCTATAGAATAAGTATTAACTAACTATAGATTATTTTGAAAATAATGGGAAAAAAGAATTGGATCGAATTTGATAATCAAGAAAAGAAATCTGAAGAAACAGCTAAGGTAGATACTTTTAATAAAAGATCAAAAATAAATATTTCAAAACAAAAAAAAGGTAAAAAGGGCAAGACTATAACTTTAATTAGAGGTTTAGGCACTGAGGATGAAATCTTATTAAAAGAATTACTAAAAAAAATTAAAGTTTTTTGTGGGACTGGAGGAGCATTAATTGATAGAAATATCCAGTTACAGGGTGATATGGTATCGAAATCAATTGAGTTTCTTCGTAAAGAGGGATTTCATAATTTATGAAGCAAGGGTTAGGATAGGTTTTTAATTTTGATGAAGTAAAAAATGAAAGAACAAAATCAAACAAAGTCAACCAATATAAAGTGGCACAACTTAACTATTGATAGAGAAAAGTTAGAGAAAATGAGAGGTCATAAAGGTTTGGTTATTTGGTTTACAGGTTTGTCTGGTTCTGGCAAAAGTACTTTGGCCAACGCTTTAAATGAAGTTTTACACTTGGATGGTTTTTCGACTTATGTGTTGGATGGAGATAATATTAGACACGGTTTATGTAAAGATCTTGGTTTTTCGGATGAAGATAGGGAAGAAAATATAAGAAGAATTGGCGAAGTTGCGAATTTATTTATGAATGCTGGGATAATAACTATTACAGCATTCGTTTCGCCATTTATTAGCGATAGAGAGAAGGTGAGAAAAATTATTGGATCTAAGGATTTTATTGAAGTTTATTGTTCTGCTGATATCACAGTTTGCGAAAATAGGGATACTAAAGGTTTTTATAAAAAAGCTCGTTTGGGAGAAATTAAAGAATTCACAGGGATTTCTAGTCCATATGAAGCGCCTCTTAATCCCGAAATTGTTGTTGATACAGGTTCGTTAGATTTAAATGATTCCGTTGAAAAAATTATTAACTACCTTAAAAAAGAAAACTTGCTTAACAAGACCTAATAGAAAAATATTAGTTCATTCATTTTGAAGATAATTATCAGGTCCAATATTTGATAACTTACTATTTTTAGTTCTTACCAGTGTATGTAGATTTTTTCTAAATTTTTTCAAATTTTTCTTTATGGATTCATCAAATAAACTGATCATCTCTATTGCCAATAATCCAGCATTCTGACCTCCATTAATTGCAACTGTTGCAACTGGAATTCCAGCGGGCATTTGAACGATTGATAAAAGAGAGTCAATCCCCTTAAGAGTCTTACTCTCTACTGGTACGCCAATTACAGGAATGCAAGTTATGGATGCCAGCATTCCTGGAAGATGAGCAGCACCCCCAGCACCTGCAATTATTACTTTTATGTTTTCTGATTCTGCATTTTTTGCATATTCCATCATTTCAAAAGGTGTTCGATGAGCAGAAAGTATAGAAACTTCAGTTTTTATTCCAAATTCTCTTAAAATATCAATGGCTGGTTTCAATGTTTTTAGATCTGAATCACTACCCATTACGACAGCAATTTTATAAATATCTTTAGAATTCAATTCTGACAAAATAACAAATCAATTCTTTCCTATAATGGCGTGCAATTAATTTGGCGCCAGTTAGTTAGTATAAAAAGAATAAATTTTCATAGAATATTATGACGTCAAATAAGATTATCGAAAAAAGTGAAGTAAGAGAGTATTTTAATGGTACTGGCTTTGAAAGATGGAATAAAATTTATAGCAAATCTGATGAAATTAATACAGTTCAGAAAAATATTAGGAAAGGACATCAAAAAACTGTAGATGATGTAGTCTCATACATCAAAAATTATCCTGAACTAACAAAAAAAAGTTATTGTGATGCAGGCTGTGGTGTAGGAAGTCTTTCCATACCTTTACTAAGACTTGGTATAAAAGAACTACAGGTGAGCGATATTTCTTCTGAAATGATTAAAGAAACAAAGAAACGCATTAATGAATTAGGGTTGAATCAAGGTAAAATCAAATATGAAATCTGTGATCTAGAAAAATTAAAAGGATTATTTGATGTTGTAGTTTGTTTGGATGTATTTATTCATTATCCTCAACCGGTCGCAGAAGAAATGGTGCAACATCTATGCGATTTAAGCAAAGAAAAACTAATCGTTAGCTTTGCTCCTTATACCCCAGTTCTTGCTGTTTTAAAAAATATTGGAAAATTATTTCCTGGGCCAAGTAAAACTACAAGAGCATATACATTGAAAGAAAAGGGTATTATTAATGCTGTTAAAGAAAGAGGGTTTAAAGTTGTTAAAAAGAAATTAAATCAAGCTCCTTTTTATTTTTCAAAACTAATTGAATTCGAAAAAATTAAATAATTTATTTCACTAAATGATTTTCAAGTGCATAACGAACTAATTCTGTTCGGCTAGATGTACCTGTCTTGATAAAAAGTCTACTTACATATTTCTCAACATTTCTAATAGATGTTTCAAGCTGTCTTGCAATTTCTTTGTTCATCAGTCCCTCTGCTACTAGTTGAAGCACACTTGCTTCTCTAGGAGTAAAACTAGGAAGATTTATTTTATTTTCTAGATTAGTCTGGTTTTGGTCTGTGAGCATAGATTTTATTTCAGTAATTTGTTTTGCCATTTTGCTAACGTCAATATCTGCGAATCGTGCCGCTTCTTTTAATAATCGTTCTTGTCTGTTGATTACATTTTTGACTCTTGCTGCTAATTCATCAGGATCGAAAGGTTTGGAAATATAATCATCAACTCCTGCAAGATAACCTTCTGTTCTGTCTAGGGTCATTCCTTTTGCAGTTAGAAAAATAACTGGAGTTCCTCCTAATTTTTCATCTTCTCTAATTTTTTCTAATAAAGCATAACCGTTGGCTCGGGGCATCATAACATCGCTAATTATCAAATCGGGGAAAATTGTTTGAGCTTTTTCCCAACCATCCTCTCCATCAACTGCAATAAATATTTCAAAGCCTTCATCTTCTAGAAATGTTTTAACAGCTGTTCTTAAGCCAGGCTCATCATCAACTAATAAAATTCTTGATTTTCTTACAGGTTCATTATTTATTTGATTAATTTCATTCATTTTTTTAATTCTTTAATTTGATTTTCTTGTAATAAACAGAATTTTATATACTAAACATAATGCTATCAACTCCCATACTACTAGACTATCAATCTTCGACTCCTTGCTCTAAAGATGTCGTTGATTCTATGAAACCTTTTTGGAGTGAGATATTTTCTAACCCTGCAAGCAAATCTAATTTGGCTGGGATTAACGCAAGCGCTATATTGGAAGCCTCAAGAGAAAAAATAGAACAAAGTTTATTTCTTAATAATAAAAAAGTTATTTTTACAAGTGGGGCAACTGAATCTAATAACTTAGCTTTATTAGGTTTTGCCAGAAATTTCTATAAAAAAACAGGAAATTATGGACATATTATTACCTTAAAAACGGAGCATAAAGCTGTTTTGGAGCCCTTAAACCAACTAAAAAAAGAGGGATTTATAGTTACGGAAATTAATCCTGAGAAAGATGGCTTAATTTCAGAAGAACAATTCAAAAAAAATATAAGAGAAGATACATTTCTGGTTAGTGTCATGTTGGCAAATAATGAAATAGGAGTTATTCAGCCCATAGAAAATATTTTAAAGATATGTAAATCGAGAGGAATAACATTTCACTCTGATTTTGCTCAATGCTTAGGTTATATGGCGTTAGACAATCTTTTGTCAGATGTAAATATGATAACGATGAGTTCTCACAAAATATATGGTCCTAAAGGGATAGGACTTCTTTTGATTGATGAAGAAATTAATCTTGAGCCTTTAATTGTTGGAGGAGGTCAGGAGTATGGTTTTAGGTCTGGCACATTACCTCTTCCTTTAGTAGTTGGCTTTGCTAAAGCAATAGAGATAGCGGTTCTTAATCAAAAAAATAATGCTGAGAAATTACTTTTTCATAGAAATAACCTTTTGGAGGGGTTGTTAAAAAATAATTCTGGTTTATTAATTAATGGCTCCATAGAAAAAAGATTACCTCACAATTTAAATTTGACTGTATTGGATTTAAACGGAGCAAAGTTTCATAAACTTTTAAAATCTAAAATAATTTGTTCTACTGGATCTGCATGTAGTAATGGTGAACCATCTCATGTTTTACTAGCTTTAGGTAGATCTCTTAAAGAAGCAGAATCTTCAATAAGGTTAAGTATTGGATTAAGTACTAATTCAAAAGATATAAAACAAGCAATTCATATTCTTACAAATACGATCAGATCATTACGATAGAAATTATTGGCTTTTAATTTAACTGAGCAATTCTTAATTTTCCACTTCTAGCTCTTTTATTAAGTTCGACTTCTTGTTCGGAAGGAGTTATTGGCTTTTTTGTCAGGTTTTTTAGTCTTTGATCATTCTTAAAACAACTTTTAACTAACCTATCCTCAAGGGAATGAAAACTAATAATAGAAATAATACCTCCTGGCAAAAGCCATTCAGGTACAACTTGCAAAAATTTTTCTAATACTTCAATTTCTTTATTAACAGCAATTCTTAGTGCTTGAAATGTTCTTGTGGCTGGATGTAATTTTTTATATCTTTGTTTTGGTGGGAAGCAGCCTGCAATAGAATAAGCTAATTCTTTTGTCCCAGAATATTTCCCATTTTCCTTCAAATCAAATTTTATTTTCCTAGCAATCTTTCTTGATAATCTCTCATCTCCATATTTATAGATTAGGTTAGCTAGATCTTTTTCATTTAAAGACTCAATTAATTTCTCTGCATCAAAATCAAGCAAAGGATTCATGCGCATATCAAGCGGACCATCTTTTTGGAAACTAAATCCTCTTTTAGGGTCATCAAGTTGATTACTATTTACTCCAAGATCTGCAATCACAAAAGAAACTTTCTCTTTTGGTACAAAATCCGCAAAATTTGAAGCTCTTATATCAATCCTACTTTTAAACTCGTCAAGTTTTTTTAATGCTGATTTTCTTGCGAATGGATCTTGATCAAGTCCAATTATATTTAAATCTGAATATTTTCTTAATAAATGATAAGAGTGCCCGCCTCCGCCTAAAGTTGCGTCTATTCCTTTAATTTGATTGTTATTTATAAGTGGGTAATGCTCTAATGAGGCCATAATCTCATCTGTCATGACTGATTGATGATTGAAAAAAGATGAATCAGATAGGTCAGTTTGCATAACTTTCGACTAAGATTTATTTAGAAGTTAAATTTCGAATGGCTCAGCTAGAGACTAGAACAGAACCAATGGTGGTCAATTTTGGCCCTCACCATCCCTCAATGCATGGGGTTTTAAGGTTAGTTGTAACTCTTGATGGTGAGAATGTCATTGATTGTGAGCCAGTAATTGGATATTTACATAGAGGAATGGAAAAGATAGCTGAAAATAGGACAAATGTAATGTATGTCCCTTATGTAAGCAGAATGGATTATGCAGCAGGAATGTTTTATGAAGCTATTGTAGTAAATGCTCCTGAAAGATTAGCTAATATTCCAGTTCCCAAAAGAGCTAGTTACATCAGAGTTCTTATGCTCGAACTTAATCGTATTGCTAATCATCTTTTATGGCTTGGTCCCTTTTTAGCAGACGTAGGAGCTCAAACTCCATTTTTCTATATTTTTAGAGAAAGAGAGATGATATATGATCTCTGGGAAGCTGCTACTGGACAAAGGCTAATAAATAATAATTTCTTTAGGATAGGTGGTGTCGCATGTGATCTCCCATACGGATGGTTAGAAAAATGTATAGACTTTTGCGATTGGTTTGGTCCTAAGATAGATGAATACGAAAAATTAATCACAAATAATCCAATTTTTAGAAAAAGAATTGAAGGTCTAGGAACAATACAAAGAGACCAGGCAATTAATTGGTCTTTGTCTGGACCAATGCTTAGAGCTTCTGGAGTTTCTTGGGATTTAAGGAAAGTCGATAGTTATGAATGTTATGACGATTTTGATTGGCAGATTGCTTCAGAAAAAGAAGGAGATTGTTATGCGAGATATCGAGTAAGAGTTGAAGAGATGAGACAATCATTAAGCATCATTCGCCAAGCCTGCAAAATGATTCCCGGAGGTCCAACAGAAAATTTAGAAGCTCAAAGAATGGCGACTGAAGATAAGAAAAGTGAAATATTTGGTATCGACTATCAATATGTAGCTAAGAAGGTTGCTCCAACTTTTAAAATTCCTAACGGAGAATTATATACAAGATTAGAGTCCGGCAAAGGAGAAATAGGTGTATTTATTCAAGGAAATAATGAAGTTACCCCATGGAGATTTAAAATCAGAGCAGCTGATTTAAATAATCTGCAAATATTGCCTCATATTCTTAAAGGTGCCAAAATCGCTGATATTATGGCAATCCTTGGTTCAATAGATGTCATTATGGGATCTGTTGATAGATAATTTCTTTAAATGAACCCCTCTGACTGGTTAATATTGCAGAAGAAGGTAAGATTTGGTGATTGTGATTCTGCAGGTGTAATTCATTTTCATAACTTATTAAAATGGTCGCATGAAGCTTGGGAAGAAAGTATTGAAATTTATGGGATTCCTTCTCAAGATATTTTTCCAGATTTTTCTATACGTAAAAGTCAAATTATTTTTCCAATAGTAAATTGTGAAGCAAACTTTCTTGCGCCTATAAAAATTGGAGATTTATTAAAAGTAAAAATTACCCCTCATAAAATTAATACTCATTTGTTCCAAGTAAATAGCTTTTTTATAAAAAATGGAAATAAAGTAGCCGAAGGGAAAATTATACATTGTTCTTTAGATATTGATTCAAGAAATAAAATAGAACTTCCCGATCAGTTAGAAAGATGGATAGAGGCTTCTAATGTGAGTACAAATTTAAAAGAATGCTAATAATTATTTTTTAAATTTATAGTTTATTTTTTCTGTAATGCTATTTTTGTTTTTAACAATCCATTTTTCAGGCTTTTCATGTTTAGGCCAACTTTGAGAAAATTTTTTTAATAAATTTAAAGAAATTTCAATAATATTATTATTTGTAAGTTCTCTAAATTCAACTATTACTTTAATTTTATTTCCCCATAATTTGTTAGATACTTTTGAAATATTGAATTTATTAATTGGGATATTTTCTTTCATAATGAAATCATTTAATCTAGATTCAATTACTTCAGGGAAAACGATTTCTCCTCCTGAATTAAAGGCATTATCATTTCTTCCAACAAAGTTTAAATAGAAAGAATTATTGATTTGATTAATTTCACCTAAATCACTTGTTTGCCACCACCCATTTTTATTTTTGAAATTTTCAGTTTTTAAAGAGTCTATTATTTCAATTCCAATTCTGGCTGATTTTATCTCTATTAATCCTTGTGCGTTAATTCTTATTTTTGTATCAGGTAGTATTTCTCCAACATTTTTAAAACCCATCAAGAATTCTTTTGGTTTTAAACTAGTAACCATTGCTGCTGTTTCAGTTGAGCCGTAACAAGGTGCTAATTTTATTTTTTCTTTTATACATTGTTCTGCAGTTTCGTCTGAAATTGAAGCTCCACCTACCCAAATTAGATCAAAAATTTTTAGCCAACTAATTCCATCTTTTTGAGCTAAAAGTCTTTGTAATTGGGTAGGTACTAATGACGTAATCAAGTGTTTTTTGTTTTTTTTAAATTTAATTGTGAAAAGTAAAAGTTCTCGAGTTTTTTTTATCAAATTCGGAGAAATATTAATACAATCACATCCCCAAGTTTGACTTCTAAAAATTGGCATTAATCCACTTATGTGGTTCAGGGGTAAAGTATTTAAAATTAAGCAGTTTTGTAATTCAAATCCTTGCTCTATTAGCCATTGACCTGATGTAGTTGCAGATAATTTAAGATTATTTAAATGGTGAAAACATTGTCTCGGTTTTCCAGAACTCCCACTACTGTTTAAGATAATTGCTGGCCCATTTTCAGTAATTGAATCTAATACATCTTTGTCTTCATAAAATTTGTTTTTTACATAAATAATTTTATTCTCTCTAATTTTTTCGATAATTTTTTCTACAGATTTAGTTTCGTTATTTTCAACTTCAATAGTATGAATTTTATTTTTCATAGTTGATCCCATATCTTTTTTGCTTCATTTAAAAATAGAAACGAATTAGGGAATTTATTCATTGCTAAACCAGGAACTTTTGGCGTTGGTCCTTGTAATTGTAGAGAAGATAAATGATTGAGCCATCTCTTTCCTATTCCAGTTTCAAATGAGGTACTTATAGATATTAAAGCTTTTTTATTTTCTAATTCTCTTAAAAGCTTAACTGGATTATTTTCTTGAGAAGGCCTTCTAATTTGCCAACCCTTCCACTCATCAATCAAAGTTGGAAATTTTAAAAGTGATTCGTCTAAAGCTATTGGAATTTTTTTGTTTAGTTCTGTCATTCCATCAATATCATCAACACAGAGAGGTTGTTCTAACCAATCTATATTTTTATTATCTTTCAAAATATCAGCCCATCTATTAGCTATCTCTCTTCCCCAAGAACCATTAGCATCTATTCTTAACTTAATATTATTACCTATTTTGCTTAAAATTTCTTCTAATTTTGCTTCTTCCTCATGGTTATTTTTTAGTGCTACTTTCCATTTTAAGGTTAATGATTTTCCAATATCACAATGTCTTTTTTTAATATCATTTAGATCTGAAACTACATTTTCATGATTTAACAATATGGCTGTTTTACCAATTTCATCAAAGTAGTAGTTTTCTTTAAAAATTATTTTTCCATTGATCTCTGCTAATGCAGAATTTATTGCAGATTGAATGCATGGATGAAAAATATTTATTTGCTCAGATAAATTAAATTCCTCTATATACTCAGGGATCATATCTAGTTGTTTCGCGCACTTTTTTAAGTCTTTTTTATGTAGCGGTGAAACTTCTCCAAACCCTATTTTTTTATCATTACTTATTAATTTAATTATCCAACCCGATTTTGTATGGTAATTGGTTTTAGAATTTTCTACTTTGGCCGATAACTTAAAGCTATAAGATTTTTTTTGAAATATTAAGTTCATTTATTTAGATAGTAATTAAATATTAATCCTGTGATTAAACCAATTCCATTAAGAGTTTGAAATTTTATTGCGACGAATTTGCAATTTTTTATTGTAGAAGGTTTTGCATACGAAGACTTTAATAAATTTATAAGTCTTATTGCTTGAGGGAAACTAAGCAAATAAAGGATACAAAACACTGGAATAAATCCATAAACTATTGTGAAAAGTTGAAAAATATATATTGTAAAAATTATCCAAGGCACAAATTGAGAACCTTTTTTTGCCCCTAAGCGAACTAAAGGTGAATTTTTCCCATGCTTTTTATCTTCAGAAATTTGATGAAAATGAGAACAAAATAATACGAGTGTTGTTGCCAAGGAAGGTCCTGAACCAAGTAATAAAGAAACTTTCCATGGAATATCTTCGAAGTAAATATTAGACGGATTTAACGCAATTAAGACTGCAGAGTACGCAAAAGGTCCAAATGCAAGCCAGCATAATGGTTCTCCTAAACCTTGATAACCCAATCTAAAAGGAGGACCTTGATATAAATATCCTAAGAAGCAGCAAGCTGCCACCAAAATAAAAATGTTTATACTTGTTGATACTGAAATAATTAAAATTATTAATAAACCAATAACTAAAGATGTATATGCAATAAATGAAATTATTTTTTTATTTTTTACAAGATTTACTATTGAATGGAATTTAAATTCATCGATTCCTGTTTCTGCGTCGTATAAATCATTAGTTAGATTTTCCCAAAGTAATATCAAAATTGCAGCTAAAGTAAATGAAATCAAATTATAAATTTTTACCTCTTCATATTGATTGAGTAAGTAAGCCCCTGTTATTAAAACTGGAAGTATGGCAACAGAATAAAGAGGCCATTTTATTGCTTTTTTCCATAATTTTTTTTTATCTTCGTCCATTTTTAATTAACACGCAAAATTAGATAATTATTGAATGTAGTTTATAAATTGAGTTACATTTTTTACTTTATTGCATCATTTTTAGTTATTTTCAATAAGTAATGAAAAATGATTTAAACTTAACAGATTTTTTAAAAGATGTATTTTCCTCTTTCGATAAGAAAGTTGAAAATTCTGGATTAGTAAGTATTTGTGTTGAGATTCCTTGTATTGATTTATTTCAAGTTTATGAATTGTTAATAAATAAATATCCGTTTTCTTCATTTTGGGAGGAATCTGATGGCATTTCATATATAGCTTTCGAGAAGTGTAAATATGTTACCTTGGATGGCCCAAAAAGATTTGAGGTAGCAAAAGAGTTTAATTCTGAGAATTTTAAAAATTTAATTAACTTAACTAATGAATCGCATAATTCTGCACTTTCAAAAATTATTTATTTATTTTCTTTCTCTGAAAATTTGAATAATAAGAATTTACCTTCAGATATCCCTAGTTTGGAAGCCATTTTGCCAAAAATATTAATTACTAAAAGTGGCAAGAATTGCTGGTTAAGAATCAATGGTCATGTTGAAGGTAAATCATCATTAAGAACATTAATTGAAGAAATATGGACAATTAGAAATCAAGTTATTAATTCTGGCTCAGAATTAATAAAATCATCTAGCTTAAAAACTAGTTTTGATTCCCCTTTTATTGATGATTTCTCAAGCTCCTTAGAAAATTCTAAAACAAACATGAAAAAAGTAGTAAATAGAGGAATTCAATTAGTAGAGAAAGATATCCTCGAAAAGATAGTTTTAGCGAATAGGATTAAAATAAGACTTAAAAATAAATTAGATTTAGTAGAAATTTTAAAAAGATTTAAAAAGAAGCAACCAAATACATGTAGATACGTTTGGAAAAGGAATAGTAAGGATATTTTATTTGGAGCATCCCCAGAAAAATTATTTTCTTTCTCTAAACCTTATTTAACTTTAGAGGCTCTTGCTGGAACTATATCTACTAATTCAAATTTTAAGAAACTCCTAAAAAGTGCTAAAGACTTAAAGGAACATAATTATGTAATACAACATTTGATTAAATCTTTAGAAGTTTCAAAAATAACAAACTTTAAAAAAAGTGATATCAAGGTAAATTCATTTGGAGATATTTCTCATTTGCAAACACTCATTTTCTCTAAAGTTGAAAATATTTGTCCTTTTGAATTGCTTAAAAACTTACATCCATCTCCAGCTGTGTGTGGATACCCAAAAAATGCAGCATTGGATTGGATAAACACTCTTGAGTCTTTCCCTAGAGGAAATTATGCTTCTCCAATGGGTTGGGTGGATTCATCAGGCAATGCTTCATTTCTTTTGACAATAAGAGGCGCAAGATGTATTGAAGAAAATATTGAATTTACTGCAGGTTCAGGTATAGTTTCTGGCTCCGTTTTAGAGAAAGAAATAGATGAGATTAAATTAAAATTTGAATCTATAGTAAAACAGATATTTTGCGCTAAAAATCCTAGATAATTTCTACTAATTTTTCAATAACTTCCTCTGAAACATTTTTATTGGATAAATTTTCTATTTCTCTTAAACCTGTTGGACTGGTTACATTAATCTCGCTAAGCATTCCATTTATTACATCAATACCTACAAAAAATAAACCCTCATCTTTGAAGTGTTGAGATAATTCTGAGCAGATACTTTTTTCTTTTTCTGTTAATAATGTGGGTTCAGCCTTGCCTCCCATAGCTAAATTACTCCTAAAATCGCCTCCTTGAGGAATCCTATTTATTGATCCAATTGCTTCTCCGTTTACGATAATTATTCTTTTATCACCCTCTATGACTTCAGGAATAAATTTTTGCATCATAACGGGTAATTCTTCTTGAGAAGTGATTAATTCAATGATTGATTTAATTCCTGGAGAATTTTTATTTATCCTTATAACACCTTGACCACCTTTTCCTCCAAGAGGTTTTATGACTACTTCATTATTTATATTTGCAAAATTAATAAGATCTTTTACCTTACTCGCAACTATTGTAGGTGCCATTAAGTGGCTGTATCTTAAAGCACCTAGCTTTTCATTCCACGCTCTTAACGATGAGGGTTTATTAATTACTTTTACTCCTTTTCTTTCGGCAACTTCTAAAAGATGGGTTGCATATAAATAAGCCTCATTTACAGGAGGATCTTTTCTCATCCAAATGCAATTAAATTCGGCGAGAGGTATGCAATCATTCTCTTTGAAAGAAATCCACGGAATTACTTCAACTTTTACGGAAGATGCCCATACTTCATCACCTCTAGCTTCCAGGTCTTGAGGAGTACAACTCCAGATTTCAATATTTTTTTTTGATGATGCTTGCATTAAAGCAGCAGTTGAATCTTTTAAGGGATTTATATTTTTAATTGGATCTATTACGAATAGAAATTTCATAAGATCTAGCTTAATAATGCTTCTAATTTATTTTCATTTTCTAATGCGTAGAGATCATCGCAGCCTCCGATACCCTCATTATCTATAAATATTTGTGGTAATGTTCTTCTACCATCAGCTCTTTCAATCATCAATGCTCTGGCATCTTCGTCGCCATCTATTTTATATTCTGTAAAATTTACATTTTTTTTCTTGAGTAGTGATTTTGCTCGAATACAGAATGGGCAATATTGCCAAGTATAAATTTCAACTTTGGACATTTTTTTAAAATAATACTTAGTTTATACTATTAAACAAAAGTGCTTGTTAGATTATAAATAACGATTAAATTCTATTTTGATAGATATTACAGATTTCAAAAAAGATCTTTCGGAACTAACAGAGCGCCTGGGTAATGCTCAGGATTGTCTTTGACGTTCCAAGATTAAAAGCGAAAAGGAAAGAGTTAGAGCAAATTTCTGCTCAGCCTGAATTTTGGGAAAATCAAGAAGAAGCTAAAAAGCAAATGTTAATCCTTGATGATGTTAAGGCTCAACTCGAATTATTGGATAAATGGAAAACTTTTATTTCTGATGCTAATGCCTCTCTTGAGCTTTATTCTCTAGAACCCGAAGAGGAAATGATTTTAGAATCGCAGCTGGGATTAAAGAAATTAAGAGATAATTTGGATAAATGGGAATTTGAAAGATTGTTATGTGGTGAATACGATAAGGAAGGAGCAGTAGTTTCTATTAACGCAGGTGCGGGTGGAACAGATGCGCAGGATTGGGTAGAGATATTATTAAGAATGTACTCAAGATGGGCCGATAATAATCAAATGAGCCTTGTCATTAATGAATTATCTCAAGGAGAAGAAGCAGGTATTAAAAGTGTAACGTTCGAAATTGATGGAAAATATGCATATGGCTATCTGCAACATGAAAAAGGAACTCATAGATTAGTAAGAATTTCTCCTTTCAATGCCAATGGCAAAAGACAAACCAGCTTTGCTGGGGTAGAGGTTATGCCAAAATTAGATGATAATATTTCACTTGATATACCTGAAAAAGATTTAGAAATCACAACAAGTAGATCCGGTGGAGCTGGAGGACAAAATGTTAATAAAGTAGAAACAGCAGTGAGAATTGTTCATTTGCCTTCAGGGATTTCAGTAAGATGTACTCAAGAAAGATCTCAATTACAAAATAAAGAAAAAGCTATGTTACTTTTAAAGTCTAAACTATTAGTGATTGCTAAAGAACAACGAGCTGCTGAAGTAGCTGATATTAAAGGTGATATTGTGGAAGCTGCATGGGGCAATCAAATAAGAAATTATGTTTTCCATCCCTATCAAATGGTAAAAGATCTTAGGACTATGCAGGAGACTAACGAGTTAGATAGTGTTTTAGATGGTGGACTTGAACCATTTATTCATGAATTATTACGAATCAACATTTCTTCTAATGAATCTCTTGAATAACTAATGGAAAATAAAAACGAAATTTTAGAAAAAAAAGTTTCTCCTCCAAGCTTTATAAAGCTTGCTATGAGAAATATGGTAAGGAAAGGCTCAAAAAGTATTTCTCATTTTTCAATAACCTTTCTAGTTTTAATTGGGATATTAATACTTGTGGCCACAATAGGTAAGCCCAATATTCCAGTTTAAGAATATATGAAAGAAAAAATTATTTCTGAAATAAATTTAGATTTGGTTTTTCAATGTAATGATTTCTCTCAATTGTCAAATAAGTTAAAAGATACTAAAACTCATCTTATTTTTGAATCTATTTTTTGGGAGAAAGTTTTTTTATCTTGGATAAATACTATATTAAAAAAAGAGGATTATGAATTACCAAATTATATTTTTGAAAAAAAATCTTTTTCATTAGGCTTACAGATAATATCTAATCAAGAAATTGCTTCTTTGAATAAGAAATGGATGCAAAAAAATGGTCCAACTGATGTTCTATCTTTTCCAATTATTTCTGATGAATCTCTAAATAATTTAGATCATATAGAGTTGGGAGATATTTTTATATCATTAGAGATGGCACTTGAGCAATCTTATGAATATAAACATTCAATCTATAGAGAGATGATCTGGTTGGCTAGTCATGGATTTTTACATCTTTTGGGATGGGAACATAATAATGACCATGATTTAGAAAATATGTTAAATTTCCAAGAATATTTAATTACTCGATTAGATTAAAAATCAATGGGAAAAAAAATAAACTATTTAGAAAATAGAAAAGAATCATACAAAACTTCTAGTAATGTATTCATAAGTTTTAAGTATGCTTTCAGTGGTATTAGTTATGTATTAAAAACTTCAAGAAATTTTAAAATTCAATTAATTTTTGCAGTTATAAGTTTAATAATTGGTTTTTTACTCAAAATTAGTCTAAGTAATTATGTTATTTTGATTGCAACAATAATGTCTGTTTTAATATTAGAAATATTGAACACATCTATTGAATCAATCGTTGATTTAGTAGTGAAAAAAGAATTTAGTATTTTGGCTAAAATTTCAAAAGATACTTCTGCAGGAGCAGTATTATTAGCTTCCATTAATTCTGTTATTATTGCTGTATATATCTTTGTTCCTAAAATAAAGTTGTTATTTTAAATCCATATAAATATGTTTCTTGTTATTGATAATTACGATAGTTTTACTTATAACCTTGTTCAATATTTAGGAGAACTTTCAGTTGAGCATGAAATAACTAAAGAATTAATAGTTAAAAGAAATGATGAAATTACTCTAGAAGAAATTATCAAACTAAATCCTGATGGAATTCTCTTATCTCCAGGTCCAGGTAATCCAGATCAATCTGGAATTTGTCTGCCAATTCTAAAAAAATTATCTAAAAATATTCCGACCTTGGGAGTTTGTTTAGGTCATCAAGCTTTGGCCCAAGCTTTTGGAGGTAAAGTTATAGTTGGGAAAGAACTCATGCATGGTAAGACATCCAAAATTTTTCATAATCAAAAAGGATTGTTTAAAGATATCGAGACTCCATTTGTGGCTACTAGATACCATAGTCTTATTGTCGATTCAAGTTCTTTACCATCTTGTTTCGATATAACTGCGACTTTAGAAGACTCAACTATTATGGCTATCTCTCATAAAGAATATAAACATTTACATGGGGTGCAGTTCCATCCTGAAAGTGTGTTGACGCAATTTGGTCATAAATTAATTAGTAATTTTCTAAAAATGGCTGAACAAAAGTAAAATAAAAAAAAATTAATATTATGATTTCTCAAATTAAAAACTTTTTATTTTTGATATTAGTTAGCTCTTTTTTACCTAACTCATTATTGGCAAGGAATTTAGGAATAAAAAGTTTGGGACATAGTAGTTTTTTAATTAATAGTGCAGAAAAATCTATTCTTATAAATCCCTTTAAAGCAATAGGTTGTGCGAGTAATTTAAAGGAGCCAAAAGACGTTAAAGTAGATTTTATTTTGGCTAGTTCTAGGCTTGCTGATGAAGGATATAATCCTAATGATAAATTAATGTTTGTTGAGCCAGGAATCTATCAATTTGAGGATATTTTATTAAATGGAATTTCTGTACCACATGACAGAGTAGATGGAAGAAGATTTGGGATGGCAACTGTTTGGAGTTGGGAGCAGAATGATCTTAAAATTGTTCATATGGGAGGAGCTGCTGGTGATATTGATATAAATAGTCAAATTATTTTGTCTCGTCCAGATATATTATTTATTTCAATTGGAGGAGGAATAAAATCTTACAATGGTAAAGAAGCCTCAAAAATAGTTAAGATCTTAAAACCTAAAATAGTTATTCCTGTTCACTTTGAACGTGGCAAACAAATTAATAAAGAATGTGATTTCTCAAATGCTGATTTATTTATCGAAAATATGAAAGATTTTAAAGTAAAATATGTTGGAAAAGATTTTCAAATAAAACCTAAAAGAATCGATCAAAATACAATTTATATTTTCAGTAATTAGTTTTTTAAATCTAAGTTCTTGTAATTGTCCCAGAAAAAAATCATTTGTTCTTTAGTTCCAATACTAACCCGTATTGAATTACTGATATCTTTTTTGTTTCCCATACTTCTAATAAGAATACCTTTTTCTCTCATCTGTTGTATTAGGATTTTTGGATCTTTTTTTGGCCAAATTAAGAAATAATTACCCCCACTAAAGTGAGTTCTGATTTTTGTTGGTTTAAATTTATTTAAAATCCATTCCCTCGCCTTTTTTACTTCTAAAACATAATTATCAATATATGATTTGTCTTTAAGTGCTGCTAATGCAGCTGTTATAGCAAAGCTGTTTACATCATATGGTCCTGTAACTTTATTAATGTACTGAATTAAACTTTTATTGCCAAAAGTAAAACCTATTCTTAAACCAGCTAGACCTGCAGTTTTTGAAAGAGATTGGATTATTATTATATTTTTATTCTTTTCAAAATCTATCGATTCAAGAAGACTATCTCCATTAAATTTTTCATATAGTTCATCAACAACTATTAATGAATCGTTATTGATATTGGCTAAATTAATTATTTCATGAGAGCTTAGAACAGTTCCTGTTGGATTATTTGGATTGCAAATAAATATTAACTTTGGATTATGCTTTATTATTTTTTCCCTAAATTCTTCGATGGGGAATAGAAAATTTTCTCCAATGTAAGAACAACTTATTTTTTTCATTCCTCGGATTTCTGCACAAGGAGAATAGTAACCAAAAGTTGGATTTGTGGTTAGAAATATCTGATCTTTTTCTCCAAAGCAATTGAAAATTGCATTTATTGCTGCATCTGCTCCATTGAAAATTCCGATTTCATCATTACCAAATTTTCTTGAATCAAGATATTTATCACATAAAAATTTTTTTAAAAAATTATATTCTGGATAAATTGATATCTCATCTAATTTTATCGCTTGTAATGCCTCTAAAACCTTAGGACTTGGACCTAAAGTATTTTCATTAAAGTCTAAGCGGAGTAAATTTCTTCTATTTTCTAAAGGTGCAGAGTAAGATTGCATATTTATTATTTCTTCTCTTGGTTTTGGGAAAAGATTATTTAATGGATCAAAATCATTCATTACATTCTTTCTAAAGTTTCAATTCCTAAAAGCTCTAAGCTTAATTTTAGTGTTTTTGCAGTTAGGTCACATAAATTAAGCCTAGAGATTTTTATATTTTTTTCTTCTTTGAGGATTGGAACTTGATCATAGAATCTATTAAAAGTCTGACATAGCTCGAACAGATAATTGCATAATCTATTTGGCATTAAGTCTTTTTCAATAGAAATTATGACTTCATCGAACCTAAGTAATTTTCTGATAAGTTTCCACTCAGATTTATGTTCATAATTTACGTACTGAAAATCTTTAGATTCATAAACAAAATCATTTTTTCTTTTAATTCCTAAAATTCTTACAAGTGTATATAACAAATAAGGAGCAGTATTACCATTCAGGGAAAGCATTTTATCAAAACTAAATTGATAATTAGTAATCCTATTTTGACTTAAATCTGCATACTTAACAGCTCCTAATCCAATAATTCTTGAAGTATTTGCAATAAACTCTTCGGTCTCATAACGATCTTCATCTTCTAATCTTTTCAATAAATCTTCTTTTGCTCTTCTAACTGCTTCATTTAATAAATCTTTTAGTCGTACTGTTTCACCTTCTCTTGTCTTTAGTTTTTTGCCATCAACTCCTTGAACTAACCCAAAAGGGACATGGTCAACTTGACAGTTTTCCGGGATCCATTTTGCTTTTTTTGCAACTTGAAAAACTCCAGCAAAATGATTTGCTTGTCCATGATCAGTTACATAAATAATTCTTGAAGCATTATCCCCATTAGGCGCTTTATTGAATCTGTATCTTATAGCCGCAAGATCAGTGGTGGCATAATTAAAACCGCCATCTTTTTTTTGAACAATTAGCGGTAAAGGGTTGCCTTCTTTATTAGTCATCCCATCTAAAAATACACATTTAGCTCCTTGATCTTCTATGAGTATTTTTTTAAACTTCAAATCCTCAATAACTGACTTTAAAAATGGATTATAAAAAGATTCACCTCTTTCTTTTATTTTTATTTTTAAATTTTTATAGATTTCATCAAATTCCTTTCTCGATTGATCACATAACAATTTCCAGGCTTGGATCGATTTACTATCTCCACTTTGTAACTTTACTACTTCCTCCCTAGATCTTTTTTGGAATTCAGATTCATTATCAAATCTTTTTTTTGATGCTTTATAAAAATCAACTAAATCACTTATCTTGATCTTGCCTATTTCTTCTAGATCATTTGAATATAAATCTTTTAGCTGAGTAATAAGCATTCCAAATTGTGTTCCCCAATCACCAACATGATTGAGTCTTAATACTTCATAACCTCTTAACTCGAAGATTCTAGATATTGAGTCACCTATTATTGTTGATCTTAAATGCCCTACATGCATTTCTTTAGCAATATTAGGACTAGAAAAATCTACAATAACTTTATTAGACAAACCACTATCTAAATCTTTTTTAATTAGAGGTATGCCAGCTCTATGGCATTCAATATTTAATTTGATTTCATTTATTAGAACTTCATCTTTTAATTTTATATTTATAAATCCAGGTCCTGCTATTTCAAGACTCTTGCATAATTTTGATATACTTTTATTTCTATTTAATAGATTAACAAAATCATCATAGATCTCTCTTGGTCTCTTTTTATATATTTTAGATAAACTTAGACAAACATTACATTGATAATCACCAAACTCTTCTTTTGATGATTGTGTAACTAAATTTTTTCTAAGATTGTCGAATTCTCCTTTTTTATCATTTTTTTCAAGACTATCTAAAAGAGTTTGTTCAAATTGTTTTGTTAATTCTTTAAAAATGATTAGCATTAATTATTCAATTATTTATCTGTATAGTTAATTAATATAACGCATACTTAAATCAATCCAATTACTTTTGGTAATTGAAGAACTTGTTGAAATTAAATCAATACCCTTTATTAGATATTTACTAATTTCTTTAGGATTAATACCAGAAACTTCTATGATCAAATTTTTATTGACTTCTTTTTTTAAGCTATTTATTGATAAATCTCTTAATTCTTGAATGTTCTTTTTGATTATTTCAGGACTAAGTTCATCCAGTAAGACACTATCTGCTCCTGCTAATACTGCTTCTTTTGCCTGTTCAATATTCTCAGCCTCAATTATGATATGAGTCGTAAAAGGCGAATTTAGTCTAATTTTTTTTACTGCATTATTAAGATTATCTGTCCATGCAATGTGATTTTCTTTTATCATAGCTGCATCATATAATCCCATTCTATGATTAAGTCCACCTCCGCATTTGAATGCATATTTTTCAAATATTCTTAATCCAGGAGTAGTTTTCCTGGTATCTGTTAATTTTATATTTGTACCTTCTAACTTATTTACAAGATTCTTAGTATATGTTGATATTCCAGATAAATGCATTGCTATATTTAAGCCTATTCTTTCACTAGCAAGCAAACTTTTTGAAGGTCCATATATTTCCAGGATTTTTTGATCTTTAACAAATTGATCTCCATCAGAGATATTAAATTTTGGGATGATTTTTAAATCAATTTTTTTAAAAATTTCTTTTATAATTTCGACACCACAAAATATACCATCTTCTTTTGCAATCCAATATGCATTACCATTCTCTTCTGTAATAGAAGGACTTGTAAGATCTCCCCTTCCTATATCTTCATCGATCCAATTATCAATGATCTTACTTATTGTTGGAGTATTTAAATCCACTTAACTAAAAAATAATTAATTAATAAAAATTCAACTGAAGTTAGAGAATCAACTATATATCACTATGTAATTTAACTCAAATTTATTTTCCAATACAAAACTTAGAAAAAATATTATCTAGAAGTTCCTCTGTTAATTCTTGACCAGTTATTTTAGATAAGTTTTGAATTCCATCTCTCAGTTCTATTGATAACAAATCAAATGGCAATTTATTTTTAATTATTTCATCAGTATCATTTAAATTAGATAGGCAAGCAGACAAATTTGTTAGATGTCTTTCATTTAAAAATATATTGATATTTTCTACTTGTTTTAATCCGCATTTTTTTATGATTGTGTCGATTAATAATCTTTCACCATCATTATTCTTAATGCTCATAAGAATTGTGTTTTTTAACTCATTTGAATTAATATTTTTGCAATCAATTAAATCTTTTTTATTACCTAAAATAGTAATTAATTTTTCTTTGGGTATTTCTTGTATTATTTTTTTGTCTTCTTCATTAAATCCTTCTTCAAGACTGTAAATATAAATAATAAAATCTGACTCTTTAATTTTCCTAAAACTTTTTTTAATTCCAATACTTTCAATTTGTTCATAAGTTTCTCTTATGCCAGCGGTATCAATTATTTTCATTGGAATATCATTAATAGTTAAATTAACTTCAATAACATCTCTTGTAGTTCCAGGAATATTAGTTACGATTGCCTTCTCTTTTTTTGCAAGCAAATTTAGTAGAGAGCTTTTACCAACATTTGTTTTGCCTATAAGCGCTATGGATATTCCATTATGAATATATGAATTTCTTTTTGCATTTTCTATAAGTAATTCTATTTTTTCTTTTACTTTTTTAATGTTTTTAAGATATTTGGTGTAATCAAAATCTGTGAAGTCTTCTTCAAAATCAACTCTAGCTTCTATTTCGCAAAGTTGATTTATAAGGTCATTTTTAATATCATCAATTTTTTTCTTTATTTCTCCTTGAACCCCGCTAAAAGCTAACTCTGCGGATCTGGTATTGCTTGCATTAATTAATTGATTAATCGATTCGGCTTGAGTAAGGTCTATTTTTCCATTAAGAAAAGCTCTTTGACTAAATTCTCCTGGATTTGCAAGTCTAACTCTAGAATTACTAGCTAATAATATTTTTAGAACTTTATTAACTAGGATAATTCCTCCATGGCAATGAAGTTCAACAACATCCTCTCCTGTAAAGCTATTTGGTGATTTCATCACTAAAATTAAAACCTCATCTATAAATTGATTTTGTTTATTTTCATGAATAAAACCATGAAAAACTCTGTGTGATTCCCATGCATATTTAGATTTAGTTTGAACAATCTTTTTGCAAGAATTTATTGAGTCTTTCCCTGATACTCTTATTATCGCAACTCCTCCTTTCCCTATACTTATAGCTGAAGCAATTGCGGCTATCGTATCTTCTGTAGTAACTATCGAATCCATCTCTCGCTTTGTTATGGATAATTAAGTAAGATTATCAAGAATTTTAAATTTTTCTTTCTGAATGAGATTTAAAAGAGATATCAGCTATAAGAAAATTCTATCATTATTTAGGAATCAGAATGGAAGTCCTTTCTTTAATGCTAAAGGTTTAGCTATAGGGGTATTTAGTGGCTGCTTTCCTTTTTTTGGGTTTCAGACTTTAATAGGGGTATTTTTTGCAAAAATAGCTAAGGGAAATATTGTTCTAGCCGCAATTGGTACTTGGATTAGTAACCCTTTTACTTATATTCCACTTTATTATTTTAACTATAAAGTTGGTTCTATTTTTTTTTATAATTCATCTGATAAAATTCTTGAAAAAAGTTTAGTTATTGATGACTTATGGAAGCAAGGTAGAATTTTTTCCCTCAAAATACTCTTGGGTTCATCATGTGTAGGTATTTTATTAGCTTTGATTTGCGGCAGTATTGCTTTCTTTATCTACAAGATAAAAAGTAAAAGATAGATTAATCTGATTTTAAAATTAACTTTGACCAACTCTTGCAATATCTAAAACATCTGCCATTGATTTAATTTGTTCAATTGTTTTGTGAAGTTGATTATAACTTTCAAGACCTACACAAAGATTTATAATAGCTGGTTTACCATAAGCAGTTTTAACATTGGCATCGCTAACGTTTATACCTTTATCAGATAACCGCATAAGAATATCTTTAAGGACTCCAACTCTATCAATTACTTCTATTCGTAGCTGAATTGGAAACTTATTATCGCCAGTTTTATTATCTTGATTCCAACCAACAGGTAATCTTCTCTCTATTGGAATTGGTATTACATTTTCACAATCTTCCCTATGTATGGTTATCCCATGGTTGCCGAGAGACACAGTTCCGATAATATCCTCGCCTGGAAGTGGGGTACAGCATTTACCTATTCTGTAATCAAGACCTTCTATCCCGGAAATTGGTGATTTAGCTGCTGTCTTAGATTTATTAGTCGATAAATTACTATTACTTTTAAGAGATTTTGCTATTTCATAATCAGAATCATTTTTTACATCATCTGTCTGTAATTTTATTTCTTCTCTTAGTCTGTTTAATACTTGATGCAAAGTTAAACCACCAAAACCAAGAGATGCAAGAAGATCTTCAGTCGTTTTTAAATTACATCGATTTGCAACTTTTTTCATGGCTTCACTAGAAAGTAATGCTTCAAAACCGTTTCGACCTACTTCTTTTTCAAGTAAATCTCTACCTCTTTTAATCGTTTCATCACGATGGCTTTTCTTATACCATTGGCGGATTCTATTTTTAGCAGTTGGCGTAACTACAAAGTTCAGCCAATCCAAGCTTGGAGTAGCATTATTACTTGTCAAAATTTCTATGAAGTCACCATTTTGAAGTGCAGTAGATAATGGAGAAAGCTTTTCATTAATTCTTATTCCATTACAGTGATTCCCAACTTCAGAATGAATTCTGTAGGCGAAATCTATCGCGGTAGATCCTTTCCTTAAACCAACAACGTCTCCTTTTGGAGTGATCACAAATACTTCTTCATCAAATAAATCCTCTTTAATTGAAGCTAAATAATCATTATGATCACCTTCATTACCCTCTTGTTGCCATTCTACTAATTGTCTTAGCCAATTAAATCTCTCAGCATTACTTTTAGCAGGAGAACCACCCTCTTTGTATTGCCAATGAGCGGCAATACCATATTCAGCAATTTGATGCATGGAAGTAGTTCTAATTTGAACTTCAATAGGTCGATGTCTTCCAATCACAGAAGTGTGTAAGGACTGGTATCCATTGGGTTTTGGTAATCCTATATAATCTTTAAATCTTCCTGGAATTGGTTTGAAAGTATCATGAACAACTGCTAAAGCTCTATAACAACTATCTGAATTGCCAACGATAATTCTTAGGGCAGCAACATCATAAATCTCGTGAAAATGCTTTTGCTGTCTTTCCATTTTGCTCCAGATACCATATAGATGTTTTGGCCTTCCTGTTATTTCAAAATTTTTCAAACCTGCAGAAACCAAGTTTTCCTTCATAAGATTCAAAGTTACTTCTAATCTTTTTTCTCTATCACTTCTTTTAACAGCGATTTGATCTTTAAGATCTTGATATTCTTTAGGCTCTAGGAACTTAAAAGCCAAATCTTCTAATTCCCATTTAAATCTGTTTATTCCTAGTCGATTAGCTAATGGTGCGTAAATCTCTCTTGTTTCTTTCGCTATTCTTAGTTTTTTCTCATCATTTAGCCATTCAATTGTTCTCATGTTATGAAGTCGATCTGCAAGTTTTACTAAAACAACTCTGATATCGCTGGCCATAGCCAAAAACATTTTCCTGAGATTTTCAGCTTGTGCTTCAGTCCTGTTGTTAAAGTGAATGCCTCCTAATTTTGTTACTCCTTCTACAAGTATTTTTACTTCCAATCCAAAATTTGTTTCTATTTCGGATAAATCAATGCCAGTATCTTCAACAACATCATGTAAAAGGCCTGCAGCAATAACAGATGAACTAGCACCTATTTCTTTGAGGAGATTTGCAACAGCAACCGGGTGGATTATGTATGGCTCACCACTCGCTCGGAATTGTCCATCATGAGCTTTATAAGCAAGTTTAAAAGCCTTTACTATAAGGTTTTGATTCTCATCATTTTCTTTATTTGATTTTTCAAAATTATGAATATCTTTAAGAAGCCAATCGGGAACTTTTATTTGATAATTCAAAGATTCACTTTCATATTTTTTATTTTCAGGCAAAATAGTTTTGGAAACTTTAATTTCGTTTTTTTCTTTTGAATTTGCAGCTGCCTCGGACATTTTATATTGCTTTAGATGTATTTTATTTAGGTCTAGAAAAATTTGCTATAAATTATGGAAATAAATAAAGAAAAAATTATTGTAGTTAAAAATCTTACTGTTAAATATGGTTTAAAAAAGCAACCTATTATCAAAAATTTTAATTTGGAAATAGATAGTGGAGATCATTTGGCCATAATAGGACCTTCAGGATGTGGAAAGACCACTTTTGCAAAAACATTGGTAAATATATTGCCTGAAAAGGCCACTTCTAAAGGGTATTTATCGATTTCTAATGTAGATCCTAGGAAAATAAATAACAAAGATGCACAATTATTTAGAAGAAAGAATTTTGGATTTATTTATCAAGACTCTATAAAAAAACTTAATCCGCTAATGAGAGTTGGGGATCATTTATATGAATTATTTAAAACTCATGATCAAACGAAATCATCTGTACTTATTAAAAAATTAGTAAAAGAAGTTTTTCAAAAAGTTGGAATTGAAGAAAGTAGACTTAATTCTTTCCCACATCAATTTAGCGGTGGAATGAGACAGAGAGTTTCTATAGCAATGGCACTTGCTTTGAAACCTAAAATATTAATAGCTGATGAACCTACAACAAGCTTAGATACTAAAACAAGTTTCGAAATTATGCAAGAAATAATTCATCTATGTAATGAATTTGATACTACTTTAATTTTAATTAGTCACGATATAAATCTTGCAGCAAAGTGGTGTAAGAAAGTTGCAATAATTGAAAAGGGATCGATTGTTGAAAAAGGGAATATATTAGATATTTTTCAATCACCAAAATCAGATATCGGGAAAAAATTAGTAAATGCTTCAAAAATAGTATTAGAACCAAATATTAAAATTAGTGCTCGAGATGAGGTCGTTCTAGAGGTAAATAACCTAAGACATTGGTATCAATTAAATTCTTCAATTTTCATTAATAAATGGAATAAGGCTTTAAATGAAGTTAGTTTCAAATTATATCAGAATGAGACTCTTGGAATAGTTGGTTCTTCAGGGAGCGGTAAAAGTACATTATGTAGGGCTTTAATTGGACTTCTTAAAGTAAGAGGTGGTGAAATCAAAATTTATGATAAAAATCATGCATCTAAAAAAATTAAATCTTTTAAAAAGAATAATAACGTTCAAATTATTTTTCAAGATCCTTTTTCAAGTTTAAATCCGAAAATGACAATTAAAAATAGTTTGGAAGATATATTTTTTATTCAAAAAATTTCAGACAAAAGAAAAATCGAAAAAGAAATAAAATTAATGTTAAGAAATTTAAATCTTCCCTTAAATAATGATTTTTTGAATTCTTATCCTAGCCAATTATCTGGTGGTCAATTGCAAAGAATTTCATTAGCCAGAGCGCTATTGTTGAAACCAAAAATTTTGATTTGTGATGAGAGCGTAAATATGTTGGATGCTTCAGTAAAAATAGAGATTCTTGAATTACTTAGATTCTTGCAAGAAAAAATGAATTTAACTATTATCTTTATTACTCATGATTTAGGCATTGCTAAAAGATTTTGTGATAGGTTGCTAGTTATGAATCACGGAAAGATAGTTGATGAAGGAGAAAGTTCTACAATATTCACAAAAACTCAAAACACGTATACAAAATCGCTTCTAAATTCCTCTTTAAATCTTATTTAACTCTAAGAACACTTAGTAATTTTTGAAAATCTAATGGTAATTCTGATTCGAATATCATTTCTTCACCATTTATTGGATGTATAAGTCCAAGCTTAATGGCGTGTAAAGCTTGGCCATCTAATTTACATGGTAGTTTTTTACATCTTCCATATAACGGATCTCCCACAATTGGATGATTAATGTGAGCGCAATGAACTCTTATTTGATGCGTTCGCCCTGTATCTAGTTTGAAACTCATTAATGAGTAATTCCCAAATCTTTCTTCTAATTTCCAATAGGTACAGGCATACCTCCCTGAAGTTTCTTCAACTACTTTATATTTCAATCTATTTAATTTATCTCTGCCAATGTGTCCCACTATTTGGCCTTCTTCGGAACCAGGTGCCCCATGAATTACTGCAATATATTCGCGTGATGCTATTTTTTCTTTAATTTGTTTCTGGAGATTTACTAAAGCCTCTTGGCTTTTTGCAACTACCATACATCCGGAGGTATCTTTATCTAGTCTGTGAACGATCCCAGGTCTTAGTTTCCCATTAATTCCAGGTAGATCTTTACAGTGAAAAAGTAATCCATTCACTAAAGTTCCAGATTTGTGTCCAGGGGCTGGATGAACTATCACTCCTGATTGCTTATTGATTACTATGATGTGCTCATCTTCAAAAAGGATATTTAAATCCATTTTTTCAGGTTTCAAATAAATAAGAGGTTCTGGAGGAGGCATCCATATTTGAACATTGTCGCCATTTTTTAATGGGGTTTTTGCTTTCGCGGTCTTATAGTTTACAAGTACTAAACCTGAATTTATAAAATGTTGAATTCTTGCTCTACTTTGTTCTGGCCTTTTACTTACCAACCATCTGTCTAGCCTCATAGGGAGAGGTAGCTCATAAATAATTTCTATAAGCTCACCTTCTCCAATGCCGAAAGAATTTTGATTATTTAATTCCATAGTGGGACTTCTAAAGCAATTTTGCCCAGCATTTGATTTCTATAATCTTCTAATAACTTATGAGACATTCTCCTTTTATTGCCTGATGTATGTTTTGACGCTGCTTCGTCGATCCAAGCAGAAGGACTCTTAAAGCCTTTTGTAATATCAACTCCATATCTATTAGAAATTTGTTTAACTGAGATATTCGCATTCTTATCTTTGTTGAGAGTAGATATAATTTTGATAAATCCAATTGCGACACTCTCTATTTCATAAGCAGCTTCACCAATGTCGTCACAAAGTGCAAGATTAAGTGCTGATTTTTGATCTTCTAAATTTGGAGGTATTACACCAGGAGCATCTAGCAAATCTATACCACTTTCTAATTTTATCCATCTTAAATTACGAGTCACGCCTGCTTTTCTAGCGCTATCTACAACTCTTTTCTTTGCAATTCTATTAATTAGTGCTGACTTTCCTACGTTTGGAAAACCAAGTGTAAGGGCTCTAATTGGCCTAATTCGCATTCCTCTAGAGATTCTTCTATCGTCGATTGACGACCTAGAATCTTTGGCTGACTTACAAATTTCTTTAATACCTATTCCTCTTTTAGCATCACACCAAAGAGGATATTGATCCTTAGCATTAAACCATTTATTCCAACTATTGATTGTATTAGGGGAGATCATGTCTGATCTGTTAATAACAAGAATATGTTTTTTATTATCTATCCATTTATTTAAGTGTGGATGTCCTGTGGACAAAGGAATTCGTGCATCTCTAACTTCTATAACTAAATCTACTTTATTGATAACTTCAGATAATTTCTTTTCTGCTTTTGCAATATGGCCTGGGTACCATTGAATTTTGGGTATGTCCACTTCAATAAATCAGATAAAATTTTGTATTCCTTTTAGTTTTTATAAGTTTCAAAAGTATTTACTTCTAAAGTTTAGTATAAATTGAATGACTAAAAAAAATTTTATAATCGTTAATTCTTAAATTTTATTAAGGCATAGGTAACAGTAACTACTTTTTAACCCAATAGACCCAAATTAACGTTAGGGTCTTATGATTAAAAATAAGCTTGTTTAATGTCAAAATTATCTCTTTCCAGTCTTGATAAGACACATTTAGAAGGAAAAAAAGTTCTTGTAAGAGTAGATTTTAATGTTCCATTAAATGAAGATGGTCAAATAACCGACGATACGCGTATTCGTGCAGCGATCCCAACTATTGAATATCTTATTAATCATTCTGCAAAAGTAATTTTAGCTGCTCATTTTGGTCGACCAAAGGGTCAGGTAAATGAAAAAATGAGATTAACTCCAGTAGCAGCAAGATTAAGTGAATTGTTGGGGCAAAATGTTGCTCTTACTAACAGTTGTATTGGTGATGAAGCAGTTGCACAATCAAATAGCTTATCTAATGGAGATGTTCTTTTACTTGAAAATGTTCGTTTTTTTGGTGAAGAGGAAAAGAATGACCTGGAGTTTGCTAGAAAATTAGCATTACATGCAGATATGTATGTAAATGATGCTTTCGGTGCTGCTCATAGAGCTCATGCTTCAACTCAGGGTGTTACTAATTATTTAAGTCCCTCAGTAGCTGGATTCCTTTTAGAAAAAGAATTGAAATACCTACAAGGAGCGATAGATTCTCCAAATCGTCCATTGGCAGCAATAGTTGGAGGATCAAAGGTTAGTAGCAAAATAGGAGTACTTGATTCTTTACTTGATAAGTGTGACAAAATCATGATTGGTGGAGGTATGATTTTTACCTTTTATAAAGCTAGAGGTTTAGATGTCGGAAAGAGCCTTGTAGAAGAAGATAAACTCGAGCTTGCTAAAGATTTAGAAGCAAAAGCAAAAGCAAAAGGAGTAGAACTATTATTACCCACTGATGTTGTTTTAGCTGATGAATTTTCTCCGGAAGCCAATAGTAAAATATCTCAAATTGATTCAATTAGTGGCAATTGGATGGGTCTCGATATTGGTCCAGATTCCATAAAAGTTTTTCAGAACGCTCTTGCAGAATGCAAGACAATTATTTGGAATGGTCCAATGGGAGTTTTTGAATTTGATAAATTTGCAGACGGTACAAATGCAATAGCTACTACTCTTGCGGACTTAAGTGCTTTTGCTGAAGTTTGTACAATAATTGGTGGTGGAGATTCAGTCGCAGCAGTAGAGAAAGCAGGATTAGCTGAGAAAATGTCTCATATATCTACTGGGGGTGGCGCAAGTTTGGAACTTTTAGAAGGTAAAACCTTACCAGGTGTAGCTGCGTTAAACGACGCCTAGGCTATAACTCATCAACAATATCAATGCTCTTTGTGAAAGTAATTATTCCTTCAGGGTGAGCTATGATTCCTGACCAAATTTGTATCGCTGGTTTTGAAGGTGCTCTTGTTATTTTAAAAATACCTCCAGACGCTAATGGCTCTAATAACATTTCTTGTTCAAAAAATGAATTAACTTGATGAGGTTTTATAGCTCCAGCAATAATCACTTCTTCAAGAGGCTTATTTATAATTATGTCGATATCATATTTTGAACCAGTAAGAACTCTATCAGGAATTTTAAAACTAATATCTATCTTTTTTTTATCGTTTCTTATAGTTGTGAATAAATTTTTGATAATCCCTTCATCTATTTTCCCATTTACAATTGAAAATAAATAATCAAAATTGGATTCGAGTATAAATATTTCTCTATTAACTATTTTTTCTCCAGAAACTTTTATTCGCAAAATATCTTCATTTACAATATTAGATTTTAATCTTTTGATTTTCCATTTGCTGTTAGGGAAATCATTAATAATCTTTGAAAATTGTTTTGGTATATTTTGGCTTTCTTCATTTCTAAAATTTTTTTTAATGAATTCTAAATCTCTTGTATTTAAAGAGTTTTCAAGATTTCTTATAAAATCAACTTTTAAAGTTTCTGTTATTGCTGAATAGGGAATAATAAGATAAACAAATAAGTAGAGAAGAAATCCTATATTTTTGAATAAGTTTAAATTAAACATATTAATCATTGGGTATTTTTATTCTACTAATTTAAGTTTTTATGTCTAAAAAAAATAATTTATTAGTCGCAGCCAGTGGTACAGGGGGGCATATTTTCCCAGCATTAGCAGTTTCTAAAGAGGTGGAAAATGAATGGAATATTCATTGGTTGGGTGTTCGTCAAAGATTAGATGCAAATTTTATTCCTAAAAAATATAATTTGAGGACTTTGAATATAAAGACACCAAGAAAAAATGTTTTTTTGTTTTATCAATATATAAAAATTTTAATGTCAACTTTCCAAATAATTAGGATCTTAAAAGAAAAAAAAATTAACTTAGTTTTTACGACTGGCGGTTATATATCAGCACCTACTATTGTTGCTTCAAAACTTCTCAGGATACCTATCATTATTCATGAATCAAATGTAATTCCTGGAATGGTCACGAAATATTTTGGTTTTTTATGTAACTATGTTCTTTTAGGGTTTAAGAAAACAAATTCTTATTTAAAAAATTGTAAAACTATTTTCACTGGAACACCTTTAAGAGAGGAATTCTATAAATTTAATTTTTTGCCAGAATGGGTTCCAAAAGGCAATGGCCCTCTTTTGATTGTTATGGGAGGTAGTCAAGGAGCAAAAGCCATAAATCAAATTCTTTATGAATCTCTAGAATTTTTAATAAAAAAACAATTTCGGATAGTTCATATTATTGGCGAATCTAATCAACAATCTTTTTATGTAAAAAAATCCAAAAATTATATTCAAAAGAAATTTACTAATGAAATAGCAGCTTTAATTCAAAACTGCGATCTTGTAATATCGAGATCGGGTGCAGGAACAATCAATGAACTAATAGAGGCTGAAAAACCTTCAATTTTAATTCCATATCCAGATTCTAAAAATAATCATCAGGAGAAAAATGCAATGATTCTTGCTGAATTTGGAGGCTCAGTTTTAATCAATCAGAATAAAATTTCTAAAGAAGTTTTTGAAGAAACCCTAGAAAGAATTTTTAAAATAAAATCAAAAAAGGGGAAAAATCATTATGAAATATTAGAACTTATGAAGAAGAACATGGAAAATAATAATAAAATTAAATCTAAAAATGAGATTAAAAAATTTATTAATTATTTTTTAAAGGAATTCTGAATTTCTTTACATAAAAGAGTGTTATTTTTCCTATTCTGCAAACTTATTCTTGCCCACTTTTCGTCAAGAAATCTAAAAGAACTGCATTCTCTAAGCAATATTCCCTTATTTTCTAAGTATTTTATATTTGGGGACAGAGATGTTTTACTTTCTATTAAAAAAAAGTTGGTTGAAGAGTTATGAACTTTAAGGTTCTCTATTTTGGATAATTTTTCAAATACTCTCTTTTTTTCAATATTTATCCAGCTGTGAATCTGTTTTGTCCACTGTTCATAGAATTTCTTATTACTTAGTAGATCAATTCCGGCTTTAATAGCAAATGAATTTAAAGGCCAAGGATCTCTATTTATTTCCCATTGTTTAAGTTTTTTTGATGAGCCAATAACGTAACCTAATCTAAGACCAGGAATATTGAAGATTTTGGTCAAGCTTCTCAAGACTAATAAATTATCAAACCTTTGGGTTAATGGTATTAAAGATTCTTTGTCTCCATCAGGTGTTATCGATAAGAAAGCTTCATCGCAGATAACTAATTTATATTTTTTTACAACTTTCTCCAATGAATTCTTGTCCCATAATTGGCCGGTAGGGTTATGTGGATTTGTTATCCAAATAACATCACCTTTTGGATAAAGCGGAAATGATTGAGGAAAAATATAATTCCAGTTTTTTGGTAATTTGCAATGTATAAAATTGCTATTCCAAAAATTTAAAGATCTTTCATAATCAACAAATGATGGAGAAGGAATACAACTTATTCCAAATTTGGATGCTTCATAACCTGCCCAGGTTATTAGTTCAGAAGCTCCATTCCCAGGCAATATATTTTCTGGATTTATCCCATGAAATTTGCCGATTATTTCTTTCAGATCACTCAAGTTTCTTTCTGGGTAATATCTAAAGCCAAGATTCTCAATTTCCGCATTTATTGAATCTATTAGTATTTGAGGGGGATCAAAGGGTACTAATGATGCACTCGCATCAATGATTTCGGAGGGCAATAAATTTAATTTTTTCGCAATTGCATATACATTGCCACCGTGCTTTAAGTTTGATCCTTGCATGGCTAACGTTGAGTAATCATGAGGTTCAGATTTGTTCATTATTCATTCTCAAATGTTATTCAACCCATTTTAAATCTGATCCAATTGCATCTTTGATATTAGATAATTGATGGTTATTTAGTTGCTTTAAAAGTCCCTCAAGTATATCTGGTACTAATTGTGGACCCTTATATATCCATCCTGTATAAAGTTGAATTAATGATGCTCCAGAACAAATTCTTTCCCAAGCTGACTCAGGACTATCTATTCCACCAACTCCAATTAATATAATCTTTTTATCAATATTATGTATTTGTTTTATTATTTGATTTGCTTTTTTTTGTAGAGGCCTTCCACTTAATCCTCCATTCTCTTGAGAGAGTAATAATCCGGTTTGCCTAATCTTTCTATTTTCAAGACCTAATCTATCAATGCTGGTATTTGTAGCAATTATTCCATCGATTTTTTCCTCGATTATTAATTGGCAAATATCTTCAATATCTTTAAGGCCTAAATCTGGTGCAATTTTTACAAATAATGGTGGACAATTAGGTATGTTTTTAATTTCTCTAAGAAGTTCTTTTAGAAGAATTGGATCTTGTAACTTTCTTAGTCCTTCAGTATTTGGAGAACTAACGTTTATTGCTGCGTAATCACAATATGGAATTAATAATTTTAGAGATGTTAAATAATCATCTTTTGCTTGAGATAAACCTGTAATTTTTGACTTCCCGAAATTTATCCCTAAACAAATATTCTTCCTGTTTTTTTTTAAATCAATACCTTGTTCAAGAAAGTTTTTAACTAGATTTTCAGCACCATTATTATTAAAACCCATTCTATTTAATGCCGCCTCTTCTTCTGCTAATCTAAACAATCTTGGTTTGGGATTACCTTCTTGAGCAAACTTAGTAACTGTTCCAAGTTCAGCAAATCCAAAACCAAAATTTTGCCATATGTTTGCAGCATTTCCATTTTTGTCAAAACCCGCAGCTAAACCAATTGGATTACAAAAATTTATTCCACATATTTTCTGAGTTAACCTTTGGTCAGTTATAGAAAATTCTTCATTTAGATTTTTTAGGATATTTGAAATTAATGGCCAATTATATTTTCTTGAACTGAATGATAGAAGGTTAAGAGATAAATTAGTTAAATATTCTGCATCGATTCCGGAGTCTTTTTTTAATATAGGAGTAACCAAGTTTTTATAAAGATTTTTAAATACCCTCTTTTGTTCATTCATAAAAAATCAGGATTCTTTTTTTCTATTATCCAATATTTTTCACCTTTGGGAATTAATAACCAATTACGCCATTCAAAAGGTAAATATTGTCTTATCTTTAAGTGGTTTTCTTCTCCTAATAAGTTAGTGAGTTCTAGGGAACTTAACAAGTATTTTTTTTCTGCAAATTTTTGAATTAATTCATTTCTTGAAAATAATTCCTGAATTTCTATAGGTGCACTTTTTTCAAAAAAATCTACTGAAGATTCAGACTCTTTTAAGTTACTTTTAAGAGGTATACCTTTGCTATAGTTATTTGCGATTTTATCTACCCTATCATTTTGCTTGTCACCGCTATGGCCTTTAACATATTCCATTACAAGACCATTAATTCTTAATTGATCAATTTTTTGCCATAAATCAAGATTTTGAACTGATTTTCCTGAACTTGTTTTCCATCCATTTCTCTTCCAATTAATAATCCATTTTGTATACCCTTCTATGACATATTTACTATCAGTTCTTAATTTAAAGTTTTCTTTTAATTTATAGGTTTTTAATTTCTCAAGTGTTTTTATAGCTGCAGTGAGTTCCATTCTATTATTAGTAGTATTTTGCTCGGAACCACCTATTTCTAATTCACTTTTGTCATCAAAGATTATTAGGCCACCCCAACCACCTGGACCTGGATTACCACTGCACGCTCCATCTGTTGCAGCTTCAATTGCAATACTATCAATATTCATAATTTTTGAAGCCGATATAAAGTCTATCGGCTTGAAAAAAATATTCTCTTATTTAAGTGTAACTTTACCGCCAGCTTCTTCAATCTCTTTCTTTAAAGATTCAGCATCTGCTTTAGCAATTCCTTCTTTTACTGTTTTTGGTGCAGATTCAACAAGTGCTTTTGCATCGCCAAGACCTAGACCAGTTGCATTTCTTACAACTTTAAGTACTTTGATTTTTGCAGCTGCATCAAAGCTTTCGAGAACTACATCAAATTCAGTTTTTTCTTCAGCAGCGCCACCATCTGCCTCACCGCCAGCTGCTCCTGGAGCTGCCATTACCACCCCTGCAGAAGCTGCAGCAGATACACCAAAAGCCTCTTCAATTTGTTTTACAAGCTCAGATGCTTCTAAAAGGGATAGAGATTTTAATGATTCAAGAATTTCTTCAGTTTTTGCGGACATTTTCTTAAAAGTTAATTAGGTTTTGAATTTAGGATTCTGATTTTTCAGAATGTTGTTTAAGTGATCTAGCAAGTCCAGAAGGTACTTCATTGATAGAGATCGCAATTTTTGTTGCAACGCCATTAAGAGCGCCAGCAATTTTTGCCATCAATACTTCCTTAGATGGAAGACTTGCAATTTCTTTTATTTCAGAATTGCTAAGAAGTCTGCCTTCAAATAAAGCTCCTTTGGTTTCGGATTTTTTGGTGTCTTTTTGAAAAGATTGGATTGCTTTTACAGCACCACCAACATCTTCTTTGATTAAGACAAAAGCATTTGTTCCGGTCAGTAAAGATTCAAGATCGTTCCAATTACTATCTCCATCAATCGCTTTACGCATTAATGAATTTTTAGTAACTTTGCAAATGCCGTTAGTTGTTTGCAATCTAGATCGCAAATCTGACATTTCTTTGATAGTTAAACCTTTATAGTCAAGAACTACAGCCATTTCCGAGTCGTTTAAAAGAGATTTAATCTCAGTAACGATTTGTTGCTTATTCTCTAGTGTTCGGCCCATTGTTTTTTTGGATCGTAATTTAGGGAGAGCAGGAAATGCGGCAAAGTCCTTTTAAAGAGGCCGCTTTTATTAGATCCAAAAAGAAATAATTAAGACGAGTCCTCGGTAGGAATTAAAATTTAGAATTACTAAATTAACCTACTTTCTTTGGCCGTATTATTGCAATTTAAATTATACTACAAAGAGTTAACCTTCAGGTTGGTAATCTTGTATTGCATTTAAATCAACTTGAATTGAAGGTCCCATAGTTGAAGTTACATAAAAAGTTTTCCAATACTTTCCTTTGGCTCCACTTGGTTTATTTTTATCAATTGATTCTTGTAAGGTCTTTAAGTTGTCAAATAGAGCCTCTTTTGAAAAACTTGCTTTTCCAAAGCGGACATGAACAATACCGGCTTTATCTGCTCTAAATTCGAGCTTACCAGCTTTGAATTCTTTTATTGCATTAGCAATATCATTCGTTACTGTCCCAGCTTTAGGATTAGGCATTAAACCTCTAGGTCCTAAAACTCGTCCTAATTTTGCAACCTTTGGCATCATATCTGGAGTTGCAATAAGTAGATCGAACTCCATATTTCCTTTGTTGATACTTTCCACAAGATCTTCTTCGCCAAATAGGTCTGCACCTGCAGACTTGGCTTTCGATACATTCTCACCGCTTGTAATGACTGCAATTTTAATACTTTGACCAGTCCCATGTGGTAATGCAACAGTGGTCCTTAATTGTTGATCAGTATATTTTGGATCAATACCTAGACGTATATGCGCTTCAATAGTTTCATCAAATTTGGCATTAGCATTTTCCTTGATAATACTTAGAGCTTCAAGTGGGGGGTAAATGCGATCTTCTATCTTTGTTGATAGAGCCGCCATTCTTTTTGATAGTTTTTTCATAGTAATTTTGGGTTCAAACGGTTAATAACTAACCTCCCCTAAATAGTGAGCAATTTTGTCTTGAAATCATTCAGTAACAGAGACGCCCATATTACGAGCAGTACCCTCAATTACTTTCATTGCTGATTCAACACTAGAACAGTTTAGATCAGGAAGCTTAGTTTTGGCTATTTCTTCTAGTTGAGCTTTAGTTATATTCCCAACGGAGCCTTTTGCGGACTCACCTGATCCTTTCTCTATACCAGCTGCCTTTGTTATTAAAACGGATGCAGGAGGTGTTTTTGTGATAAAAGTAAAGCTTCTATCTTCAAAAACAGAAATCTCAACTGGAATTACAAAACCAGCTTTATCTTGAGTCCTTGCATTGTATTCTTTACAAAACGCCATGATATTGACACCATGTTGTCCTAAAGCTGGCCCTACAGGAGGGGCTGGATTTGCTTTTCCTGCTTGTAGAGCAAGCTTGATAACTGCAACAATTTTTTTTGCCATTAGATTAAAGAATTTAAGCTGAGGTAGAAAATCATAATTTTACTCGATAAACAAGAATAATTAGAAATTAATTTTGTTTATTGATTTGGGAGAATTCTAATTCTACAGGAGTCTCGCGCCCAAATATTGAAAGTAATGCTTTTAATTTATTTCTTTCTCCAGAGACTTCTATGACTTCTCCCTGGAAGTCTTTGAATGGACCACTAGTGACTATAATTCTATCTTTTGCTTCAATATCTAATTTGATAACAGTTTTTTTCTCTGATGCGCGCTTAAAGATTCTATTAACCTCTTGCCTGGATAGTGGTCTAGGTTTGATATGACCTCTTGATCTCCCGCTACCTCTACCGTCATCAGCACCGACAAAGTTAATTACATTTGGAGTACTTTTTACAGCCATCATTGTATCTTCATCCAGTATCATTCTCACCAGAACATAACCTGGAAAAACTTTTTCTTCAGTGGTTTGTCTACTTCCATCTTTTTTTAATTTTATTCCTGGAGTTTGGGGGATTTCAATTTCAATGATTCGATTATTAACTCCCAAAGTTACTGATCTTTGCTCAAGAGTTGCTTTTACTTTTTTTTCACAGCTTGATGCTACTTGTATTGCGTACCATCTAGCTATACTTGTATTTGCTTTTGAAGAAGCAAGGTTTGTAGTTAATTCATCACTCATTGTTTTTCTGAAAGCTTAGGTAAGTTCTTTATAAAATTGATATTCAGGGATAATTCAACCAAAAATTTGCGAAGCTGCCCATCCATAGAATCTGCTCACAGAGGCTATGGCTGCGGCAGAAAAGGATACCATAATTATAACCGCAACCGATTCGCTAAAAAGTTGTTGTTTGTTTGGCCATACAACGAGTTTAAGCTCATCATAGGTAGACTTTAAAAAATTACTCTTTTTTTTAGGCTCTTCTATTTGAGGTGAATCTTTTTTAAGAGGTTCTTGATTAGTAGTTGGACTTGTCACAAGATTTTTTGGATTAAGCTTTGCGCTTTGATTTTATTTTAGCTTATCGATTTACTCCTCAGCTAGGTTTGAAAACAATCTCATCTTTTTTAGCGGGGTTAATTTTAATTGTGATATTTTTTTTGTTTTTAAAGTTATCCTCTAAAAGTTTTGCAGCTAAGGGGTTTTCTATTTGTCTTCTAAGTTCCCTACTAAGTGGTCTAGCACCATATTTAGGTTCGTAAGAATCATTTGCAATTTTATTGATAACTTTTTTGTCTATAGTAATATTTATTTTCTGTTCAAGTAGTAGGTTTTTTAAATCTTCTGTCTGTAAAATTATTATTTTTTGAAGTTCATCAATAGATAATGGATCAAACTTTACTACTTCGTCGATTCTATTTAAAAATTCAGGTCTAAAAATTGAAGATAATGTATTACTAATGGAATTATCTAGAATTTGTTGATCTTTTTCTAAATTTACTTCACTTTTAGAAATCTTTTGTGAATACTCCAGTATAGATTTACCAGCTAGGTTACTAGTCATAATTATTACGGTATTTTTGAAATCTACTGTCCTCCCTTGAGAGTCTGTTAATCTTCCTTCGTCTAAGACTTGCAAAAGGATATTAAATACTTCTGTATGCGCTTTTTCTATCTCATCAAGAAGTATTACTGAATAGGGTTTACGTCTTACAGCTTCAGTTAATTGACCTCCCTCTTCATAGCCAACATAACCTGGAGGAGCTCCCAAAAGTCTTGCTACGGCATTTTTCTCCATATATTCACTCATGTCTAATCTTAGAAGTGCATCTTCTTCATCAAATAAAGCTGTTGCAAGAGATTTTGCTAATTCTGTTTTACCAACCCCAGTAGGACCCAAAAATAAAAAAGATCCAATAGGTCTTTTAGGACTTTTCATGCCCACGCGAGCTCTTCTAATTGCAGCAGAAACAGCTTCTATAGCTTTTTCTTGTCCAATAACTTTTTCACTTAGTTCTGTTTCTAGATTGACTAATTTCTTACGTTCATTTGAAACTACTTTAGAAATTGGAATACCTGTGGTTTTTGAGATGACATCAGCAATATCATCAGGTTCAACTTGATATTTAAAAGGAAAATTCCTATTCTTCTTTAATTTACTAAAGTTCTCTTCAACTTTTTGTATTTCATTCTCTATTTCACTTAACTCTTCTTCAAGTTTTTCTAAATAATCCAGATCATTTTCAATTTCGTGATTTGATTTATCTTTAATTTGTTTGGTTAGCTTATCTTCTTCTTTCATCAAAATAGATAATTGCTGCATTTCTTCCCTAAAGTTGTTCCAATTGTCCAAGAGAACGTTCAATTTTGCCTCTGATTGTTTTCTTATATTCAAAAGTTTTTCTTTAGCTTCGATTTTTTCTCCTTGTAAATTATTCAGTTTTTCATCAATAGTATGAAGTTTGTTTTCTAGTTCCAGAATTACTTGAGGCTTATTATTAGCTTCGATTTTTAACTGGGCAGCTGCTTCATCAATTAAATCTATTGCTTTATCAGGAAGACACTTATCGCTAATGTATCTGTCGGCCAATTTTGCAGAATAGTTTACAGCCTCTTCAGAAATTTTTATTCCATGATGTGATTCATATTTCTTTTTGATTCCTTGCAGTATTTTTGCGCTTAATTCTAGTGAAGGTTCATTAACAGCTATCTTTTGAAAGCAATTATTCAATGCCTGATCTTTTTCAATAGTTTCACGAAATTTCTCAGGTGTTGTTGTACCGATACATCTAAGATCTCCTTCAGCTAGTAAAGGTTTTAAGATATTACTAATGTCGGTAGAAGATCTGTCAGAACTTAATATTGAGTGAATTTCATCAATAAATAGAATCATTCCTTGGCTTGGATCGTTTAGTTCCTGCATTATTAAGCTTAGTCGTTCCTCTAGTTGCCCTCTAAATTTTGTCCCAGAAACTAAAGCACCTAAGTCAAGTGAAATAATTTTTAAGTCTTTTAGAGAATCAGGAACTTTATTTTCAATAATTAATTGAGCAAGTAATTTTGCGATTGAGGTTTTACCAACTCCAGGATTGCCTATAAGTATGGGATTATTTTTGTTTCTTCTGCAGAGTACCCTCATTAAATTATTGATCTCACTCTCTCTTCCTAAAACGGGATCCAGTAAACCTTTTTTAGCTGATTCTGTTAAATCTTTTCCATAAATTGAAAGAGCATTTTCATTTTTTTTAACTTGTTTTTGGGTTTCAATTTGAAGTTCACTTTTAGGTAATGGATTAATAGCTTTTTTAAATTTTTCTTCTTTAACTAAAGTCTCTTTGTTTGATTCAAAATTAGATTGATTATTTATCTCAATTACATTTTTATAATTAAAAGAATCTTTTGATTGATTGATATTTGGGAAAAACTTTAATTCCTCTTCTAATTTTTCCATTGAAAGATTGCTTTCTTCAAAAACATAATTTCCAATTCTTAAATCTCTTCCAAGAGCAATTAGTAAATGAGGGATTTCTATTAATTTAGATCCCCATTGAATTTTAATCTGATTCGCATTGTCTAATAAAATTTCTAAATCTTCTCCAATAGTAAAAAAATCTGACTCATTTGTTGGTGTCTCTTCTAAAAAATCTTCTGTTATATCTAAAACTGTATCTTGGTCGATTGATAATTTTTCAATGAAAGCAAAGAATTCACTTGATGAGAACAATGTATGAATTATGTGTTCAATATTAAATTCGCTATGGTCCCATTTTTTTGCGGTTTCTTCCCCTAATAAAAGAAGATTCCAACTGATATCGCTAAAAAGTTCAGGACTGGATGTAAGTGTTTCTTTCATAAACTATAAAACTATAGTTGAATATTAATTAATATTTTAAGTAGGATTTGTATTAATAATCATCCAATAATTTTCAAATTGTAAGATGAATTTGAAAAATATGATTATGAGGTGGGTTGTGATGAGTTTTAAAAATAAAAGCTTTAACTAATATCTGAGTTGTTCTAGAATCAAAAAATTTTAATTGGTTAAAATATATATTTCAGATATTAGCCAAATAGTTCAGCTATTTATAGGATTTAAATAGTAATAATTAAATTGTGAAAGAAACTATTGATTTTCTAATTGATACTATTGAAGCAAGACAAGTCCTTGATTCAAGAGGTAATCCAACTGTAGAGGCAGAAGTATTTTTGGAATGTGGTTCAAGTGGTAGAGCAATTGTTCCCAGCGGAGCTAGCACTGGTGCTCATGAGGCACATGAATTAAGAGACGGTGGTTCAAAATATATGGGAAAAGGTGTTTTGAATGCTGTGAATAAAATTCATGAAACAATATCCCCTGCTTTATGTGGTTTGTCAGCTTTAGATCAAACTGCAGTAGATAAATTAATGATTGAAATTGATGGAACTCCTAATAAGTCTAACCTTGGAGCAAATTCAATCCTTGCAGTAAGCCTTGCAACTGCCAGAGCATCAGCAAATGCTTTAGATATTCCCCTATATAGATATCTTGGAGATCCATTATCCAATCTTCTTCCAGTCCCATTGATGAATGTAATAAATGGTGGTGCTCATGCACCAAATAGTCTTGATTTTCAGGAATTTATGCTTGTCCCACATGGAGTTAATAATTTCAGTGAATCATTAAGAATGGGTACTGAAATTTTTCACTCATTAAAATCATTACTTGATCAAAAAGGTCTTTCAACTGCTGTAGGCGATGAGGGTGGATTTGCCCCAAATTTGTCATCCAGTGAAGAGGCAGGGGACCTATTATTACAAGCAATTCAAAAAGCAGGATTTAAGCCTGGTGAGCAGGTATCTTTAGCTTTAGATGTTGCTAGTACTGAATTTTATAGTGATGGTATTTATAAATATGAAGGGAAAAGCTTAAATAGTTCTGAAATGATTTCATATCTTTCAAGTTTAGTTTCTAATTATCCAATAGTTTCAATAGAAGACGGTTTAGCAGAGGATGATTGGGAGGGTTGGTCAGAATTAAACAATGAATTAGGAAATAAAGTTCAGCTTGTAGGTGATGATTTGTTTGTTACTAATACACAAAGGTTAAAGAAAGGGATTATGGAAAAATCTGCCAATTCAATCCTAATAAAGGTAAATCAAATTGGAACATTAACTGAAACTTTGGAAGCTATTGAGTTAGCTAAAATGTCCGGTTTCACAAGTGTTATTAGTCATAGAAGTGGTGAGACTGAAGATACAACAATTGCTGATTTATCTGTAGCCACAAGATCGGGTCAGATCAAGACCGGCTCTTTGAGTAGAAGTGAGAGGATTGCAAAATATAATAGGCTTTTAAAAATTGAAGAAGAATTGGGAAATCAAGCAAGATTCGCTGGAGCTGTAGGTTTGGGTCCCAAAAATATATAGTTTTTTATTGCTTAAGTTTTTCTAAACGTGAGCCTTTTCTCATACTTAATTGGCATTTTATCCAATCAATACTTATTGGTAGTGCAAAAAAAAGTGGCAACAATGCAAAATTATTTTGTTTATTAGTCACGAGTAAAGCAGATGCAATTGATAAGCTTCCTATAAGAATTGAATGGCCTAAAGTTTTTTGAGCAGTAAACATTTTTTTGAATTGCCTATCAGACTCTCCCATTCTTATTTGCAATTGTAAATCGCCTTGCTCTAATCTTTCTAAACTTTCATCTATTCTTTTGGGAATTCCAACAGCTTTAGATCCTAGTTCACCTACTTGCCTTCCAAATTGGTTAATTAAATCGTTGGGAGTTTGATTATTTGAAGTCATAAGTTCTATTAAATAAGGCTTGGTAACTGATACAAGATTAAACCCTGGGTCAAGCATTCTACCAACTCCTTCAAAAGTTGATAAAGCCCTCATCACAAAGATTAAATCTACTGGCAGTTGAAATGGTGTCTCATAAACCAGTTCGTATAAATCTCCAGATAATTTTTCAATAATATTAGGACTAAATGGGGGAGTTAAGGCTTCTTTAAGCATCAATCTAACTAATCTTCTGACTGGTCCTACATCAATATCTTTTGAAATTAGACCGGCTTGTTGTAATTGACTAACAAGAGATGAGGCGTCTCTTAATGCAGCAGCCTTAACCATCCCTCCTAATCTTGTTTGAAGATTATTTGAGATATTGCCCATCATTCCAAAATCATAAAAAATTAATTTACCTTTATTTGAAACTGCTAGATTCCCAGGATGAGGGTCTGCATGAAAAAAACCGTAATTTACTAATTGTTTTAAATAGCTGATGGCTCCAATTTCTGCAATTTTAGGTAAATTAATTTCTTGTGATTTTAATTTTTCTAAATCACTTATTTTTGTTCCTTCCAGATAACTTAAACAAAGCACTTTTTCACTGCTCATATCCCAAATTACTTCAGGAACTTCAATATTTTCATCATCAAGAAATTGCTGTCTAAATCTTGCTGCATATTGTGCTTCACAATTAAAATCAAGCTCCTTCATGAGAACTTTCCTACACTCTTTAGCAATCTCAACCCAGTTTCTACCTCGACTCCAATTTTTATTTTTCTGCAACAATCCAGCTATTTGCTGCATAATACCCAAATCGATAATAAATAATTCTTTTAAATTAGGTCTTTGAACTTTAAATACTACTTTCTTACCATCATTTAAAGTCGCTCTATGAACCTGAGCTAGCGATGCTGATCCCACAGGATCACCTATTATTTCATATATTTCATTAAACTTAAACCCTAGTTCTTCTCTTATAGTTTCTTCAACTTGCGTAAATGAAAAATTAGGAACTTGATCCTGCAATTTAGATAATTCCTGTATCCAGGTATTAGGAAGTAAATCAGGTCTCGCAGATAATAATTGTCCAATTTTAATAAATGCTGAACCAAGCTTTATTAATTGATTAGTAAACCACCTAGCTCTTTTAACTTGGACCCTACTTTTTTCATTGCTTTTAGTTTGGAAAATTGTAAATCTAATATTATCTATCCACAAATTTATTAAAAGCGAAATCAGTGTTATCCAAATAAGAAATGCCCTCTTAAATTTTTTAAAACGATACTGAAGAATGTGATAACTCATTTAATTTGATTATTTATAGTTTTATTAAAAAGATCAATTTGCTTATTGATATATTCAATTTCATTTAAAGCTTTTTTTATTTTGGAATCTTGATAAGTATTTGTGGACTTATTTTCTTGAATGTTTTCGGCTTTCTCCATTCTTGAGGCTTCTTCGATTATGGATTCTTTTAAAATATCAAATTCTTTTTTGAGAATTTCTGGAGCATCCTGAGCAATATTTGTTGCTTCTTCAATTTTTTCAACTACTATCTCGTTTAATTTTTCGGTTACTTTCTTAAGGGCAGCTTTTAAAAGGTAGTCAGAGTTGGTCATGAAAAATATAATGTTTCAACGGCGATTGATTTTTCTATATGATCTAATAATAGATCAATACAGAACATTTCACGTAACTGATCATTTTGATAATTAATTTTTTATATTTTTCCTATGTAAGTTTGTTTCTATATTATGCTTTTTTCTCTTTTTTCTTTTAACTTATATCTATATACAAGGTTAGGTATTCACATTAAAGATATCTTCTAACCAAAAGCTCATCTAATTAACTACTAAAAAGGAGTTTTATTAAATTGGAAATCATTGAGTCAGATGTAGTTATTATCGGAGGAGGCCCGGCTGGATGTACTTGCGCACTTTATACATCTCGTTCAAACTTAAAAACGGTAATTTTAGATAAAAATCCATCTGTTGGCGCCTTAGCAATAACTCATCAAATAGCTAATTATCCAGGTGTTCCGGTTGATATAAGCGGGGATAAATTACTTACTCTAATGAGAGAACAGGCTGTGCAATACGGCACAGACTATAGAAGAGCCCAAGTTTTTGGAATAGACACTAGTGGAGAATGGAAAATGGTTTATACACCCGAAGGCACGTTCAAAGCTAAAGCACTTGTACTTGCAAGTGGAGCTATGGGTAGGCCTGCATCATTTAAGGGAGAAGCGGATTTTCTTGGCAAAGGAGTGAGTTATTGTGCTACATGTGATGGTGCTTTTTACAAAAATAGAGAAGTTGCCGTTGTTGGAGTGAATAAAGAGGCAATTGAAGAGGCAACTGTTCTAACTAAATTTGCATCTACTGTGCATTGGATTACATCAAGCGATCCAAAATCAGATAATGAAGAAGCTATGCAATTGATGGATAATTCAAATATTAAACATTGGAGTAGAACAAGATTATTGGAAATATTGGGTAATGATATGGGTGTTAATGGGATTGTTGTAAAAAATAAGCAAGAAGAAAATCCTATCAACTTAAATTTAGATGGAGTCTTTGTTTATATGAGTGGTTCAAAGCCGATTACTGATTTTTTAGGGGATCAAATTGCTTTAAAAGAAGACGGTGGAGTTATTGTAGATGACTTTATGTCTACAAACTCTGATGGAGTATGGGCAATTGGAGATATAAGAAATACACCATTTAAACAAGCCGTCGTTGCTGCTTCTGATGGGTGTATTGCCGCGATGTCAATTGATAGATATCTAAATAGTAGAAAAAATATAAGAGTAGATTGGATTCATTCTTAAAATAAATATATTTTATTTACCTTAAAGGGGCGTTGCCTCAGAAATATAAGCGACTCCTCCGTAGTAACTTAAATCGTCCCTGATGTTATCTCTCATTTTATCTATTAATTCTTGCTCACAAAAAACAATTACATGAGCATTTGATCCATATCCAGTAAATTCCATATCTTCAGTAACAACTCTTTCAGGCCCTCTGCCTGTGGCGTGTTTCATCACTGTATATCCAGGAACATTAGCTTTTTCTAATGTTTTAATGATTGCATCGAGTTCTCTTTCACTAAATATCAAGTCTAATCTTTTCATTTTTATAGAGGGGTAAGTGGGATAATGGTATTTACTAAACTCATATATATGGGAATGCCGAGAACTATATTGAATGGGAAAGTTAGACCTAGCGTAGTTGAAATATAATAACTAGATTTAGCTTCTGGAACTGTCATCCTCATCGCTGCAGGAACTGCCAAATAAGAGGCGCTTGCACATAAAACCACAAATAAAAGTGCGTTGCCAGGTCCTAAAGATAAAAATCTTGCAACAAAAACACCAATAAAAGCATTAAATAATGGCATAAAAATAGCAAAGCCAATCAAGAACGAACCCGCATTCTTCAGTCTCGGCAATCTTTGAGCAGCTACTATTCCCATATCTAATAAGAAGAAGCATTCTGCACCATAGAATAATTGTCCAGTAAAAGGTTCCATTTTTACAATTCCTGAGGGATTACTGGAGGCAGTCAGAAATCCCACAATTAAGCTCGAAAGCAATAAATAAACTGATCCATTCAAAAGGGATTCATGTAATATTGCGCTTAGATGCATTTTTCTTGATTTTGGTCTGTTTTTTGGAGCTGCAAATTTCACAAGTAATAATCCCACAATGATTGCAGGAGATTCCATTAAAGCTAAGGCGCCAACCATAAACCCATCAAAAGCTATTTTTTGACTTTCTAAAAAACTTTCTGCAGAAATAAATGTAACAGCACTTATTGAGCCGTATGCTGCTGCTATTGCGGCTGAATTAAAGACATCAAACTTAAATCTTAAAATTAAGAATCCAATCAGTGGTATTAATAGTGACATCAGTATTGCAGCACTTAAAGTCGGCAATACTTGATCAGTAAACCCACTTTTCTGTATCTCTATACCTCCTTTAAAACCAATAGCTAGGAGAAGATATAAGGAGAAGAGTTTAGGTAGTGGAGCTGGTATTTCTAAATCAGATTTAAAGATTACTGATATTGCTCCAATTAAAAAGAAAAGAACCGGTGGGGCTAATACATTTTGCAGAATTGGATTTATTTCCATAAATTATTAGGCTATTTCATTTAGAGCAGTTTCTAAAGCTTCTTTTCTTGTCTCAATGATGCCCTCAACTCCAAACTTAGCTAATCTATCCTTTACTTTTTCATTTGCCCCAGCAACAAATGCTTTTCTGGAATTATTTTTTGCTTCTTGCATCATATCCTCAATTGCGAGAGTCGCAGTTACTCCAAGTCTTGGTACATCAGTGATATCTAATATCAAAACTTTGTAATTTCTTACTAGCATCATTCTCTCAGATATACCTTTAGCTGCCCCAAAACTAAGTGGTCCTTTAAGTCTGAATAACATTACTTCTCCGGAACATCTATCTAGTAGTGCTTTTTCATCAGCAGGTAATGCGTTTTTAGCTTGATCATTTTTTGATAAAGGATTATCTTCGTCCATACCTTCTAATTGAGTTTCTGTTATTGAATCAATAGTGAGCATATTTGCTATGAATACACCTACTAAAACTGCCCAAATTAAATCCCAAAAAACAGTCATTAGAAGTACTCCGTACATTACAACTGAAGTTTTTAAAGATAATTTGTGAGCTCTCCTCAAGAAACCCCAATCAATAATATCCAGACCAACTTTTATAAGAATTCCCGCTAGCAACGCAGTTGGTATTTGCTCAGCTAAAGGACCTGCGCCAACTAAAACTATCAACAAGACAACTGAATGAACCATACCAGAAATTGGAGTGGATCCTCCAGATTTAACATTAATGACTGTTCTCATTGTCGCTCCGGCTCCAGGTAAGCCTGAAAACAAACCTGCAACAGCATTTCCTATTCCTTGACCAATAAGTTCTCTATCAGAATTATGTTTTGTTTGAGATATATTGTCTGCTACTAGAGATGTTAGTAGGGAGTCAATTGCTCCAAGTACTGCTAGGACTAATCCTGCCTTAAAAATAATTGGAAAATATTGATTAAAACTTGGGAAATTTAAAGATGGAACCCCCCTAGGAATTTCTCCAATTCTATCAATGGCTCCATCTCCAAAAATTAATATTGATATTGGAGTTACTATCAATAGTGCTAAGAGAGGAGAAGGAACCCACTGACTTATTTTTCTAGGAGTTAGAAATACAATACCTAGAGTCATTATTGCTACTCCAATAGCAGCACCGTTGGGCTGGAAATTTGAAAATACAGTAGATAAAGATTCGACTACTCCACCACGAGTGCTAATTCCTAATAATGGACCAATCTGAAGAGCAATGATTATTACTCCAATACCAGACATAAATCCTGAAACAACAGAATATGGAACTAAAGTAATGTACTTACCTAGTTTTAAAATCCCGAATAATATTTGCAGCAAGCCCCCAATTACTACTGCTGCCATCACTAGAGGTAAAATTTGTCCTGCAGAAAGATCTCTTGGAACTCCGACTGCTGCTAAACCAGCCACTACACCAGCAACAGTTACACTCATGGGACCGGTAGGCCCACTAACTTGAGCAGGTGTTCCGCCAAATAATGCTGCTAAAAAACCAACTACTACTGCCCCATATAGTCCATAAATTGCTCCCCCAGGGCCTAATGCAGCATTACCAAAAGCAAGAGCCAGAGGTAAAGCTACAACTGCGGCTGTGATTCCTCCAAGAATATCGCCTCTTACATTTTTCAAATGAAATCCATTAATTATTTTCAAAGATACTCTCCTTAAATAAATACATTAATTAAAAGATATTATCTCTTTATGACGTAAATTGGTAAAAAATTAAGTTTGAGCAAAATATTTTTGTAACTTTTTCATTCTCTATGACAAATTAATTAAGTTAATTTTCCTGAACAAAAGAAGTCTCTGATTGATTTAAGTGCAATGTGAACGATTAATCTATTAGATAGATATTTTTAACTTAAATAATATTCAAATGAATTCTATTATTCGTCCAAGAAGATTAAGAAGAACTGAGGCAATTAGAGAAATGGTAAGAGAAAACCATTTAAGGGCTTCGGATTTTATATATCCATTATTTATTCACGAAAAAGATTTTAAAGAGGAAATTTCGGCAATGCCGGGAACTTTTAGATGGGATATAAATGGCTTAATCAAGGAAGTTACTAGGGCATGGGAATTGGGAATAAGGTGTGTGGTTCTTTTCCCAAAAATCAATGATAACTTAAAGACTGAAGATGGTGCAGAGTGTTTTAATGAAAAAGGTTTAATACCTAAAGCTATTCGAATACTAAAAAAAGAGATTCCACAAATGGCAATAATGACAGATGTAGCCTTGGACCCATACTCGTGTGATGGTCATGATGGATTAGTTGATGAAACTGGAAAAATATTGAACGATGAAACAATCGAAATTTTAAAGAAACAAGCTTTAACGCAAGCTTGTGCTGGAGCAGATTTTATTGGCCCTAGTGACATGATGGATGGGCGAGTTGGAGCAATTAGAACTGTTCTTGATAGTCAAGGATTTAGTGATGTAGGGATTATTAGTTATACAGCAAAATATTCATCTGCTTATTATGGTCCATTTAGAACTGCTTTAGATTCAGCTCCAAGAGAAAATAGTAAGAAAATTATTCCAGATAATAAGTCTACATATCAAATGGACCCTGCCAATTCAAAAGAGGCATTAATTGAATCTGCATTGGATCAGTATGAAGGAGCTGATATTTTGATGGTAAAACCAGGGATTTCATACTTGGATATTGTTTATAGATTAAGCACTTTTTCAAATAAACCAATTGCTGCATACAACGTTAGTGGGGAGTACTCAATGGTAAAGTCTGCCGCTATGAAGAACTGGATTAATGAAAAAGATATTGTTTTAGAAACGTTGCTTAGTTTCAAAAGAGCAGGAGCAAAATTAATACTCACTTATCATGCTTGTGATGCATCTCAATGGTTGCATGATACTTAAAAACTCATTATTAACAAAAATTTGGTTTATTCTTAAATTAATAATAAATTCACGGCTTTGTTTTGAAGTTTTCACAAGGAGTAAATAGGATTGGTCACATCGCGCTTAGAGTTGAGAATCTCGAAAGGGCGAAATCTTTTTATATTAAATTAGGTATGAATTTGGTTTGGGATGATAAAGATTGGTCTTATTTGGAAGCCGGTAAAGGGAAAGATGGACTTGCATTATTGGGTCCAAGTTATAAAGCGGCAGGACCTCACTTTGCTTTTCATTTTGAAGATAAAACAGAAGTAGTAAATATCCAAAATGATTTAAAAAATTCTGGCTTAAAAGTTGGTCCTTTGCATGAACATCGAGATGGAACTGCATCTTTTTATATGAAGGATACTGAAGGAAATTGGCTCGAGATGCTTTATGTTCCTCCCGAAGGGATTCAATCGAATGTTTGATTCTTTTTTGTATGCAAGAAAAAAGCTATTCTAAAAAATTATATTCAGAAACAACCTTAGAAGATGAATCTATAAGCCTTTTAGAGTGGGATTCATTAAAAACTCATTTAGCCTCATTTGCTTCTACAGAAATGGGAAAAAGATCAATTGCAAGTTTCGAAATTCCCTCAGAATACGAGGTATCTAAAAGACTTCTGAATGAAACGGTTGAAATAACTGAGCTAGAAAATAACTTAGACAAATCAATTAGTTTTTCTGGTGTTTTTGATATTAGTAGAAATATTGAAATTTGTTCTAAGGGAGGTGTAATTTTATCTTCTGATTTATTAGAAATAGCGAAAACAATTACTACAGCAAGAAATTTAAAAAAAATCTTGTTAGATTTTGAACAGAGGCCCTATATTTCATCATTTACAAAAAATTTAATTGACCATCAGAATATCGAGACGATTTTTAAAAAAGGTATTGAATCTAATGGAAGGATTTCAGACAATGCTAGTAATGAACTATCTATTCTAAGAAAAGAATTATTATCTAAGAAACTTGAAAGAAAAATATTAGTTGAGAAATTTATTCAAAAAAATTTAGCTTATTTGCAAGATACCACTGTTGGAGATCGATATGGTAGACCAGTTTTAGCTGTAAAAGTTAATTATGTAGATAAATTTAAAGGCATAATTCATGACTCTTCATCTTCAGGAAATACAGTATATTTTGAACCTGATAGTGTAGTAACTAAAGGTAATAAGATTGCTTCTTTAGAGGCCAGGATCACAGCGGAAGAATTTAAATTACTTAAGAAATGGTCTCAAGTTGTAAGTGATAATTCAGAAAGTCTTATTGTAATGGTATCTATTTTATTGAGATTAGAAAATGCTGTAACTCGTGCAAGATATTCAAAATGGATTGGAGGCAAAATTCCTACTTTTGAGAAAAATCCAATTATCTCCTTAATTGGTTTTTCTCATCCTTTATTGATCTGGGAACACAAGAAAAAAGGAGCTCCTCCCCCCGTTGCTATAGATTTTCATATAAATAGAAATATTAAGGTTGTAGCTATTACTGGTCCAAATACTGGAGGTAAAACGGCAGCCTTAAAAGGATTGGGTTTGTCATTGCTTATGGCTAGAACAGGATTATTGATACCCTCAACCAATAATCCTATAATCCCTTTTTGTCCAAACATATTTGTCGATATAGGAGATAATCAATCATTAGAGGAAAATTTATCTACCTTCAGTGGGCATATATCCCGTATAAAAGAGATTTTAGATTCGCTTGATAATAGGAAAGGACTATCAGTTGTTTTGTTAGATGAGATTGGATCTGGTACAGATCCTCTTGAAGGTAGTGCTCTGGCGATGGCTTTATTAAAAGAATTTGCAAACAAATCTGATATCACTTTAGCGACTACACATTATGGAGATATTAAGGCATTAAAATATGATGATTCCAGATTCGAAAACGTATCAGTTGCCTTTGATGAGGAATCTTTTATGCCAAAATATATACTCAACTGGGGCATTCCTGGGAGAAGTAATGCTTTATCAATCTCAAAAAGAATTGGTCTCGATGAAAGCATACTCAATGAAGCTGCAAATTATCTAAAGCCAAAAGAAGTTGATAATATTAACGGTATTATTAAAGGACTTGAGGAAGAGAGGATTAAACAACAAAATTCTGCAGAAGCGGCTGCAGAATTAATTGCAAGGACTGAAATATTACATGAAGAACTTAAGAGAAATTATGAATATCAAAAAATAAATGCTGAAAAAATTCAGGAAATTGAAAGGTATAAATTATCAAAACATATTGTATCCGCAAAAAAAGAGGTAATAGATTTGATTAAAAAATTAAGAGATAAAAATGTTAATGGAGAGGACACTAGAATTATTGGAAAAAGATTAAAGGAAATTGAGACGGAACATTTAACCCAAAAAAAATTTGAAAAGTCAACATCATGGAATCCTAAAGTAGGCGATTTTGTAAAGATTAAAAGTCTAAATAGTAAGGGACAAATTGTAGATTTAGATAAAAAAGCTGGTTTTTATGAAGTTAAATGTGGTTCATTTAGAAGTACATTATCTGTAAATGACTTTGAAGGTATTAACGGAGAAAAGCCGAATTTCAAAAGGTCAAAAATTGAGATCAAGTCCTCAAGAGAAGATTTTTCTTTTTCTAAAATAAGAACGAGTAAAAATACAATTGACGTAAGAGGGCTAAGAGTTCACGAAGCCGAAATAATTATTGAAGAGAAAATTAGAAAATTTCATGGACCATTATGGATTGTTCATGGAATTGGAACAGGCAAATTAAAAAAAGGATTAAGAAATTGGTTATCAGGTTTGAATTATGTTGATAAGATTGAAGATGCTGCTAACAACGAAGGTGGACCTGGTTGCAGTATTGCGTGGATAAAATAAAATTTAAAATAGCTAGAAAACAATCTAATAAGTTTATTAAGTGCAATTTATTGATCAAGCAAACATTATTCTTAAAGCTGGAAAAGGTGGAAATGGAATAGTTTCATTTAGAAGAGAAAAATTCGTTCCTGCTGGGGGACCGTCGGGGGGAAATGGTGGCAGAGGAGGTTCAATAATTTTGATGGCTGATAATAATCTTCAAACATTATTAGATTTCAAATTCAAACATGAAATAATTGCTGAAGATGGATGCAAAGGAGGTCCTAATAAGAGATCAGGTGCTTCAGGTGAAGATACAATCCTTAAAGTTCCCTGTGGTACAGAAATAAGGGATGTTAAAACTGGCATTATTCTGGGAGACTTAACTAAAGACAAACAGAGTTTAACTATTGCTATAGGAGGAAGAGGTGGACATGGTAATGCTTACTATTTAAGTAATCAAAATAGAGCCCCAGAATCATGCACTGAAGGTAAAGATGGTGAGATATGGGAGGTTCAATTAGAATTAAAACTTCTTGCAGAAGTTGGTATTATAGGTCTCCCAAATGCTGGTAAAAGTACTTTGATTTCAGTTTTATCATCTGCCCGTCCAAAAATTGCAAATTACCCTTTCACAACTTTAATACCTAACTTAGGTGTAGTAAGAAAAATTGATGGAAATGGTTGTCTTTTTGCGGATATTCCTGGATTAATATCAGGTGCAGCTGATGGAGTAGGTTTAGGACATGATTTTTTAAGGCATATCCAAAGAACGAAAATACTCGTACAATTAATTGATTCAATTGCAGAAAATCCTTTACATGATTTTGAGATAATTGAGCAGGAATTAAAAAAATATGGGAAAGGTCTTCTTGATAAAGAAAGGATAATAGTATTGAATAAAATGGAGCTGATAGATGATGATTATTTGAAAATAATTACAAAAAAGTTAGAAGATTTATCTAAAAAGAAAGTTTTAGTTATTTCTTCATCTTTAAAAAAAGGTTTATCTTCACTGCTTTCTGAAGTATGGAAAAGGATTTAACTTAAATTAAAGATTTTTTTGTTAAAAAATATACTTGATTTAATAATCAAAATTAGCCATAAATAAGATACTTCTTTAAACACAACATGAATTTCTATAGTTGCTTTGATCAACAAGGAAAAATAATAGCTAGATGTCAAACCATTCAAGATATTGAGGTTTTGAAGAAAATGGGAAGACCAATAGTAGAAGTTAAGGAAATGAAAAATGAAGAGTCAGTTATATGTTCGCTGACAGGAAGTCCATCAGACTTTAATAGAGATTACTAAAAGAATTTAAAAACAAAAAAGGGCTTTAAAAGCCCTTTTTTTATGGATTATCTATAGAAAGCAAACTAATCATCGTAAACAAGACATTCTGGTTCATCCGGGTTGGCATCGCAAAATAGTTCCAAAGCATTAGGGTCATGTTTGTCATCTGGATGATGATCCTTATATTCTTCAAGATCTTTTAGCTCTTCAGTTAAATGTCTGACCTTTGGAAGGTTGCCCTCTGCTTTTGCAGATTCGATTTCCGATTGATCTTTTTGGATGTGTTCGTCAATGGATTTCATTTTAAGCTTTTCATACTTTAGTAGACATACATAACATAGTTAATTTCTAATGAAATTGCATTATCTATGAACTAAATAAGTGTTAATTACAACATCATTTTTTTTTTAGAAATTGATTTTTATATTTTTTCGGACTCTAGTCTCATTATTTCCTCCAGCGATGGTAAAACTGGGATTAGTTGATTTGGGTTTAGAGGGAATAAAGCTTTGTAGTAATCTTTTTTCCATTCATTGTCGAAGCATGTCCTTTTTACGTTAGATAATTTAAAGAATTTTAATCTCCATTCAATAATCTTTTCAAAACTTGATAGTTCTTGTTCAGTACATTTGAAAAGTTTGCTATATATCAATTCCCATCTTATAAGCGTTGGAAAAAGGTAAATATCTGCGTAGGTTAACTCTTCTCCAAATATCCAGTCCCCTTTATTTTTCTGTAGTAAATTTTCAATTTCATTTATAGCTGCGAAAAGATTTTTACTTGCTTTATCGTAAGCTGACTGGTTTCTGGCGAAACCACATTTATATACGCCATCATTAATGCTGTTATTAATTAAATCTAAAAATTTTTGATCACCATCTTTAATACTTAATGCGTGATATTTCGATTCACTTTTTATTGAATTGAGTAGTCTTATAATCTGTGAACTTTCATTAGACAGAATATTTACTTCATCTTTTACAAAGCTTATTAAAAGAGGTAATGTCGCTCTAAAAATAGTCTTTTTATTAGCTTTTTTGTAAAGGTCTGAAAGTCTCTTACATCCCTTAATCTTTGTATTGAAAATCCATTCGCCATGCTCAACATCTGCCTTTAAAAAAATTACTTTAACTTTTTTAGATAAATCTTTTATTTCGTATACGAGTAAAGTTCTTTGACACCATGGACAAGAATGACCTACTAATAAATAAATTTGTCCATTCTCATTATTAATATCGTATTCACTATTAATGGTTATACCTTTAGGCCTTTTATAATTACCATGTAAATCTGATGGCGCGAAGCCATTCATTAATCGGGTCCAAAACCAAAACCAGAATTTTCTGGAGGCCTTTATAAGGTATTTATTTTGCATAAAATTTTATTTTTTAAGAAAAAATGACTGTTCAAAGAATACTTATCGTTTCAGGTACTCATGGGAATGAAATTAATCCTGTGTGGGCTGTTAAACAATTTAATAGAAAGGAAAATAGTTTAAATAATGGTATTGAGTATGAGTACATCATAGGTAATCCTGCTGCATATGAAAAAGGTTGCAGATATATAGATGTAGATTTAAATAGATCTTTTAAAGAAAGTGAGAATTTTGATCAAAACAAGAATAGCTTTTATGAAACTAATAGAGCCAATTTTTTAGTAGATGAATTTGGAATTGACGGATCTAAACCCTGTCAAATTGCAATCGATTTGCACACTACTACTGCAAATATGGGAACAAGCATTGTTATATATGGGAGGAGATCCAAAGATTTTTGTTTAGCTGCATTACTGCAGAACAAATTTGGATTGCCTATTTATTTGCATGAAAAAGATAAAGCCCAAAAAGGCTTTCTTGTAGAAGCTTGGCCATGTGGTTTAGTTATTGAAATAGGAGCTGTCGCGCAAAATTTTTACGATCCAAAAATCATAGATAGATTTTCTCTTATAATTAGCTCCTTAAGAGAAGAGATAGATAAATTAAAAAACAATCTTTTAGAACTTCCAAAGGAATTAGTTGTTCATGTTCATCAAGGGAGTATAGATTATCCAAGAGATGAAAAAGGAGATATTAATGGCCTAATTCATCCTGAGAGAATAAACCAAGATTGGAAAATGATTAAAAAAGGAGATCCATTATTTCTGGATAAACAAGGAATAATTCACAAATATGACGGAGATCAACTGATTTGGCCTGTTTTTATTGGAGAAGTGGCTTATAAGGAAAAAAAGATTGCCATGAGCTACACAAAAAAAGAAGTGATTTGTTCCAAAAAACAATGGGTTCAAGATTTTGAAAGTCTTTAAATTAAGAAACCGGAACAATAAATCACTGAAAACTAATAAGGATTTTTTATTTTATAGATAAGTTTATTTAATATTTAACACTTTTATTTTTTTTCTAATTTTTAAACCTTAAAAACCTAAATTCTTTCACTCCAATAAATAACAGCTCCAAAAGCCTCTAATTGCAGTCTTCTATGCTTAGCCTCTGTTAAGGAAACTACCTCTCTAGATCTTTTTCCATCAAGAAGCCATTCGATTATTACCAAGTTGAATCCTCAATAACAAAGAAAATCTTAAGACATGGAAGTTCTTTTCTCCTGTTTTCCAAAAAAAAAGTTTACTTAAAGAAAATATATTTACACATTTTTAGCGATTTTGGTCTAAAATCATCGAAGCGGAATTTACTTTCCGTTTTTATTTACACGTCTCACTTTAGAGACATACTTTACGAACTCATGACAACTATTCAGCAGCAGCGTTCTTCGCTGTTAAAAGGTTGGCCACAGTTTTGTGAGTGGGTAACATCAACTAACAACAGAATTTATGTTGGTTGGTTCGGCGTCTTAATGATTCCATGCCTTCTTACAGCAGCGGCTTGCTTCATCGTTGCATTCATCGCAGCACCACCAGTAGACATCGACGGAATCAGAGAACCAGTTGCTGGTTCATTCCTATACGGAAACAACATCATTTCAGGTGCAGTTGTTCCTTCATCTAACGCTATTGGTCTACACTTCTACCCAATTTGGGAAGCAGCTACTGTAGATGAGTGGTTATACAACGGTGGTCCTTACCAGCTTGTAATTTTCCACTTCCTAATTGGTATCTCAGCATACATGGGAAGACAGTGGGAGCTTTCATACCGTTTAGGTATGCGTCCTTGGATCTGTGTTGCATACTCTGCACCAGTTTCAGCAGCTTTCGCAGTATTCCTTGTATACCCATTCGGTCAAGGTTCATTCTCTGACGGAATGCCTCTAGGTATCTCTGGAACATTCAACTTCATGTTTGTTTTCCAAGCAGAGCACAACATTCTTATGCACCCATTCCATATGGCTGGTGTTGCAGGTATGTTCGGAGGATCTTTATTCTCAGCTATGCACGGTTCACTTGTTACTTCATCTCTAATCAGAGAAACAACTGAGACAGAGTCTCAGAACTATGGTTACAAGTTCGGACAAGAAGAAGAAACATATAACATCGTTGCAGCTCACGGCTACTTCGGTCGTTTGATCTTCCAATATGCAAGTTTCAACAACAGCAGAAGTCTTCACTTCTTCCTAGCTGTATTCCCAGTTGTTTGTGTATGGTTAACTTCAATGGGTATATGCACAATGGCATTCAACCTTAACGGTTTCAACTTCAACCAGTCAGTTGTTGATGCAAACGGTAAGATTGTTCCTACATGGGGTGACGTTCTTAACAGAGCTAACCTAGGTATGGAAGTAATGCACGAGCGTAACGCTCACAACTTCCCACTTGATCTAGCAGCAGCTGAGTCTACAACAGTAGCTCTTTCAGCTCCAGCTATCGGTTAAGCTTAAAGTTCTTAAACTTACAAGCCCCCATTTTGGGGGCTTTTTTTTGTTTAATTTTCAATTGGTTTCATATAATGTTTATATATAGATAAAACATTTGATATTTCTATGAGTAGTAGTTTTGGAAAAATTTTTCGTGTTAGTACTTTTGGAGAATCACATGGTGGTGCAGTAGGAGTTATCCTTGATGGATGTCCACCTAAGTTAAAAATAGATATAAATCTGATACAAAATGAATTAGATAGGCGCAGACCTGGCCAAAGTGACATTACAACACCCAGAAATGAAGAAGATAAAATTGAAATATTAAGTGGGATAAAGGAAGGGTTAACACTTGGAACTCCAATAGCGATGTTGGTAAGAAACAAGGATCAAAGACCAAGAGATTATAATAATTTGGAGCAGGTATTTAGACCTTCTCATGCAGATGGTACATATCATCTGAAATATGGAATTCAGGCAAGTTCTGGCGGTGGAAGAGCCTCTGCAAGAGAAACAATCGGGAGAGTAGCTGCTGGTGCCGTAGCAAAACAATTATTAAAAAGCTTCTGTAACACTGAAATACTATCTTGGGTAAAACGTATACATGATATCGATTCTGATATAAATAAAGAGAAGATTTCTCTTAAAAAAATTGATTCAAATATTGTTAGATGTCCTGATGAAAAGGTATCAACAGAAATGATAGAGAGAATTCAAGAATTGAAGCGTCAAGGAGACTCTTGTGGCGGTGTTATTGAATGCCTTGTAAGAAATGTTCCGTCAGGTCTTGGGATGCCTGTTTTTGATAAATTAGAAGCTGATTTAGCAAAAGCTTTGATGTCTTTGCCTGCCACAAAAGGCTTTGAAATAGGTTCAGGTTTCTCTGGAACTTATTTAAAAGGAAGCGAACATAATGATGCCTTCATTAAATCTGATGATATTAGGAAGTTAAGAACAATATCTAATAATTCAGGCGGTATACAGGGAGGAATAAGTAATGGCGAAAATATTGAGATGAAGATAGCTTTTAAACCTACAGCAACTATCGGGAAAGAACAGAAAACAGTAAATGCTGAAGGGAAAGAAGTATTGATAAAAGCAAAAGGGAGACATGATCCATGCGTTCTACCAAGAGCAGTCCCTATGGTTGATGCTATGGTGGCTTTAGTACTTGCAGATCATTTACTTTTGAATCAAGCGCAATGTGGCTTAATGAATAATTAGTAGTTTTGTTAAATAAATTATATTTGTATTTAATTTAATTATTTTTGAGCCATTCAAATATTTTTGGATCAAATCTTTTATTTATAATTGCTTTATCTCCAATCACGATTGCTTTATATCCTATAGATTTATAAGTTTTTACATCATTGATTGATAGACCTCCAGCAGCAATGAAATTAATGTTTTTAAAGTTAAGTATATCTATCGAACTATCTTTACTTTTTATTGGATAAATTTTGATTATTGTGCAATTTAAATTTATCGCTTCCTCAAAATCTTTTAAATTTTTAATTCCGGGAATTAATAAATAATTTTTTGTCTTTGCATAATTGAAAAGATCTTTATCCCAAAATTTCATCATCGAAAAATTTAATCCAATTTTTAATGAATCTTCTATTGATTGCTTATTAACTATGGAGGCAGAGCCTAAATTAATTTTGGGATATTTGAGTTTAATTTCGGATACAAAATCCAACCAATTTTCGTTATTTGACCAACTTATTTCAATATTCTTTAATCCTAATTTTACTAAGCTTTCTAAATCTTCAAAAAATAAATTCTTTATAGATGTATTTAAGTAAATCTTATCTTCAGGTTTTATCAGTAAAAAAAAAGATTCTTTTAACAGTAAATTAGAAAAAGAATCTTCCTTAATGTCCATTAAGTATTTAAATTTTTAAACTAAATATAGTTTGCAACTTTGACTTCTGAGCGGTTAAGCAAGTTTTCAATATCTTCAGTATCTATTGTTTCTCTTTCAATGAGCATTTGAGCCATTTCGTCGAGGACAATTCTATTATCTGTCAAAACTTTTTTAGCTCTTTTGTATGCCACATCAACAAGCTCTGAAACCTCAACATCTATAGTCGCAGCAGTATCTTCAGAGAAGTCTCTTGTAGAGCTCATATCTCTTCCAAGAAACATTCCACCTTGAGATTGACCTAAAGCGACTGGACCTATTTTGTCACTCATACCGAATTTAGTGATCATTTGTCTTGCTACATTGGCTACTTGCTGTAAGTCATTCGAAGCTCCAGTTGTAACTTCTTCTTCTCCATAGACTATTTCTTCGGCAACTCTTCCACCAAGAGCTACAGCCATTTGATTTTGAAGGTAAGAACGAGAGTAAAGACCAGATTCCATTCTTTCCTCACTTGGAGTAAAGAAGGTTAAACCTCCAGCCTGACCTCTAGGAATTATTGAAACTTTTGCTACGGGATCGTAATCAGGCATTAATGCTCCAACGAGTGCATGACCAGCTTCGTGATAAGCAACTAATTCTTTTTTCTTGTCACTGATGACTCTATCTTTCTTTTCTGGACCTGCCATAACTCTCTCAATGGCATCACCGACTTCATCATTACTAACTTTATCTAAATCTTTTCTTGCTGCTAGTATTGCTGCTTCATTTAAAAGATTAGCTAAATCAGCACCAGTAAATCCTGGTGTTCTTCTAGCTACTTTATCTAAATCAACGTCTTTTGAAAGAGTTTTATCTTTTGCATGAACATTTAATATCTGCAATCTTCCAGCGTAATCTGGTCTATCTACTGTGACCTGTCTATCGAATCTTCCTGGACGCATTAAAGCTGAATCTAATACATCAGGTCTGTTGGTGGCTGCAACAATTATTATTCCTGAATTACCCTGGAAACCATCCATTTCGGTTAAGAGTTGATTTAATGTTTGCTCTCTTTCATCATTTCCTCCGCCCATGCCAGCACCTCTTTGTCTTCCAACTGCATCAATTTCGTCTATGAATACAATACAAGGAGCATTCTTTTTAGCTTGTTCAAAAAGATCTCTAACTCTGCTAGCTCCAACTCCTACAAACATCTCTACGAATTCTGAACCGGATATTGAGAAAAAAGGTACACCTGCTTCTCCAGCTACTGCTTTTGCTAACAATGTTTTTCCTGTACCAGGAGGGCCAACAAGAAGAACTCCTTTTGGGATTTTTGCTCCGACTGCAGTAAATCTATCTGGGCTTTTAAGAAAATCTACAACTTCTGTTAGTTCTAATTTGGCACCTTCAACACCAGCAACATCTGAAAAGGTTACTTGTGTAGATGGTTCCATTTGCAGTCTAGCTTTGCTCTTTCCGAAACTCATGGCAGGGTTGCCACCCCCAGCATTACCACTTTGGGATCTTCTGAAAAGAAAAAATAAGCCTCCTATCAAAAGTACCGGGAAAATTAAGCTACTTACAGCCTGTTGCCATGGATTGGCTAATTTTGTGGGAGTTACAGCTATATCTACATTATTCTCAGTCAGTATTTTTAATAAATCTTTGTCAGGGGCTAAATTGACCTCAGACCTGCTCCCATCATTTTCAACAACTTGAGCTGTGGCATTATCTGGAGAAATTAGGACTCTGCTGATTTCTTTATCTTGCACTGCCTCTATAAAATCACTATATCTCAAGGTTTTTGTAGAACTTTCAGTACTAGGTTTATCAAAAACTGAAGTACCAATGAAAATTACAGTAATAACAGCTAGGACATAAAGTCCTACGTTTCTCCAACGTTTGTTCACGATAAAAAATCTTTCATAAATCTATAATACTAATAATAAAACAATATTAAGAGCGTCTTAGAACATCTACTACACTTTTGAATGCAAACCATTCAGGAATTGGTTCGCCATTCCTTAATTTCCTTCTAAATTCAGTACCACTAAGTTTCATGATTTCATAATTAAATTCTTTGGCTTCTTCAGCTGTTATGTATCCTTTTTCCTTTGTATAAACTAAATTTTTTGAAGGAACAGTTTGCATCATCAATTCATCTGCACACTTATTCGCAAAATTCTGGGCGTCATATGGACCATAAAAATCTTCACCAGTTGATGAAGACTTACAACCAGCCATATCTCTACCAATAATAAAGTGGGTGCAGCCATAATTTCTTCTGATTATCATATGTTGAATAGCTTCTCTTGGCCCTGCCATATGCATTGAATAAGGTAAAAAAGCCCATTTTATTCTTTCATCAGATATTTCCTGTTCTAATTCTTTATAGGTCAAATATCTAACTTTTCCAGGGATATCATCTTGTTGAGTTGGTCCACATGTTGGATGAACTAAAACAACTGATTTAGAGGAGACATTATCTGAAAGTAAGGCATTAGTAAATAATTCATAATGTGCTCTATGAATTGGATTTCTGCATTGAAATGCAACTACATCATGATTTGATGGCAGTGTAGATCTAACTTCTTCTGGGGTTTTGCAGGGGAATTCTCTAATTGGCAGTTCGAAACCATAAACTCTTCCTCCTATATAAAATCTCCCTCTCTCGTTAAAAATCATCTTAACAGCAGGATGATCTAAAGAATTAGTACCATAACAAAGTTCGGCTTCTAAGGATTTGTCAGGCTCCCATTTTGAGCTAACTTCTAAAACTGCTATTTTTTGTTTTTTATAAGTAAGCAATATTGTCTCTCCAGTTTTTACTTTTTCATTATTTGAATCAAATACTATAGGCAAGCCAAAAAGCAACCCATTTGTATTTCTATTATTTTTAATTACCGAATTGTAGTTATTTTCATCCATAAAACCTTCCAATGGAGAAAAAGCTCCAACCATCAGAAGTTCTACATCGCATGCATTTCTCTCGCTACATTCAAACTCATAAGTAGCTTTAGAGATAAGATCATTTTTAAGGTTTTTATCTTGGATAATTAAATTTTTTAGTTCCCCTCCATAAGGCGGTATTAGTCCATTAGTATCTGTTTTGGTTTTTTGTTGCAATTCCATTTTTTAAATTGATAAAGAAAAATTTTGAAAAAAAAAAGGGGTTTAACCCCCTTTTGCTCTTAAGTAGGATTTATGCCTTTCTTCCGTAAAGCTCCCCAATTATTTTTACATCAAGTGGATCCTTTGAACCCATATCTGTATCTGAAGGTTGGATTGCCTCAAAAGTACCAGCAAATTCGTCTGTGTCAGAATCTACATTGTTGATTGAAAGAGTAATAACGCCAGTACCGTTTACATCAACTTTAATATTTTCTTTTGCAAGTTCTTCGTCATCGCCTCCTAATGCAACTAAACCTTGAGCATATTCAACACCAGTATTTTTAGCTCTTGCCTTAGGATCTAGAAAGTCACCAGTTCTATAGTTAGGTGTAAATGTTGAACCACTAATCTCGGTGCCTGGCTCAATTGATGAAGGTAAATCAGCTGTAAGATCTTTTGCTGAGAATGCAAATGGCACCTCTAAGCCACCAGGAGTTAATACGGTTATAAGTTGAAAATCAATACCACCTTTTTCATTGAAAGTTCCTGAATCTATATCTCCATAAACTTCTGTCACTGTGGTGTTATTTCTAGGACTAATAATTTTTGTAGAAACAAATTCTGCAGCTTTTCGTTTTGTCCCTGGCACTTTTACATAAACTTCTGTTGGATGCATGCATATTCCTTTAAGGCTATCTCCATTCCCTAGAGATATTGATCCGACAAGAGATGAGTCTAATGTAGGGCAATCATTAGCTTTTCCTGTGTTAACAACATCTGTGAATTGTGCATTTCCTCTTTCAGAAAAAGCAAATGTTTTAACAGGTACGAAAGCAAAAGTTATACAGATTGAAATAACAAAAGCTAAGAAAGAACGAATTCTCATAATTAAAGTTGCAGTAAAGTTCTGTGACGATAGATTCAAGGTCATCTAATAAGTTCAGTACGGATATTACAAGGGAAAGGACCATAAAAGATAGGACTATTAAATCCTCGAAACAACCCGTAGCTTTTTAGATTTTAAAAAACTGGAATTATTTTAAGCTATCACATTATTTTTAATGATTAAGATTACAAAAAAATACAAATTAAAAAATTTTTTTATTTTTTTAATGAAATAATTTGGGTAATTAATTTATTTGCTAAATCAATTTTTGATGTTTTGTTAATGTAGTGTTCCATATTATTAGTATCGAATAGCCAACCTTCATTTTGTGCCAAAAAGCCAAATCCTTGTCCTTCAAGATCAATTGGATTTGCGAATAGATAATCACAACCCTTTTGGATAATCTTTTCTTTAATTGTCATTCGTGCTTCTTCGATAGATCCTGTAAAAGCACAAAAGCCTACAAAAACTTGGTTATCTTTTTTTGATTTACTAATTGTTTTTAAAATATCTGGGACTAGCTCAAAGTTTTGATTCAAATGAGCATTAATTTGATTTTTTGGAATTTTAGCTGAAGTATCAGAGGTTATCTTGAAATCAGATACTGCTGCATTCATGAAAAAATAATCGCAATTTGATATTTCATTATTAAGTGCACTAATTAAATCAACACTATTTTCAATTTCATATCTTTTTATTCCATCAGTAAGATTCTTATCGATTTTCAGAGGCCCATGAACATATTTTACTTGTGCTCCTCTGAACCTCGCTACTTGAGAAAGAAGTAGGCCCATAGCTCCAGAACTTTTGTTTGTAATGTGTCTTGCCGCGTCAATTTTTTCTGAGGTACATCCTCCAGTTATTAAAATTTCTTTATTAAGTAAATCTTTGCGATATTCATTTTGTTTGTGTGAAGCTAAAAATTCAAGAGCTAATTGGATTAGATCATTTGGAGGTATCTTACCGATGCCAATAGCGTCACATGCTAAGAGACCTTCACTTGGTTGCAAAGACAAAACATTTTCGTAATTCTGTAAATTCTCATAATTTTTTTGGACAGCTTTATTTAGCCACATTTGTGTATTCATTGCTGGTGCAACAATAATTGGCTTTATATTTGCTATTAAGATGCTCGGGATCAATCCCTCAGCATTTCCAGTTACCCATTTTGATAATGTTGTCGCTGTTAAAGGGGCGATGATTAAAATATCAGCCCAATTACCTAGTTCTATGTGAAGAGGTGTTGATTGACTATCAGACCATTGATCATTTTCTAAAATGCATGGGTTTCTACTTAAAATAGAGAGAGAAAGCGGCTTTATTAATTTTTCTGCATTTTTTGATAAAACGCATCTTATTTCATAGTTTTCTTTCGCTAATTGGCTAACTAATAATGGAATTCTTACAGCTGCAATACTCCCAGTTATTAATAAAAGAACCTTTATTTTGGAGTCCTTTGTTTTAGTTTTCATCGAAGGGTTCCTGATCAAGGAGATGGATATAATCAGATGTTAATTCAGGTCTATTTATTGCAAGGGCTCGCAGTAAGTGCCAGTCTTTTAAACCATCAAATGGTGTAGTGTAATTATCTTCTTCTAATCTTGTTGCAAGCTCAAGGGTCTTTTTTTCATCAAAAGAATTTACTAGTTCTTCACTTATTTTATTTTCAGAAGTAAATTTCATATTGAATAAAAACAATATATTTTAATAATAAAGCCTTAAGTAATTATTTAAAATCTATGAAAGTATTAATTACATATTTCCCATAATTATGAAACTGTAAAAAGGTCACTATAGTTCTGTTTTTATTAGGTCATTTATCTTCATTTTCAGTCATAAATATGCAAACTTCCCTTATCAAAAATATGATTTCTTAAAATAAATCAACATTTGACTACATCATGTCGCAAACTAAGAAAGAGCAGGTAATTAGTCACTTACGCTACTTGAGGAAAGAACTAAGAGAAATGCATTTAGACATTAAAGAAGATGGTCTTTTTCCTGAGGCAGGTGAAATAAGAAAAATTATGGCTCAATTAGAGGCTTTACTTGAATTAGTAGAGGGAAACACTAGAATTCAATCAAATCCTAAAGCAGCTTAGTTGAAATTAAATGGTTTTTAGGCCTCAAAAGACAAATTTTCAACTAAAGATTGTAGAAAATATTCAAACACTAAGTATTTGGGCTAATAATCCATGGCGAAGATATTCAATTTCTTTAATTATTCTTCTGATTGGTTACTTTTTAGGAAGTTCTCTTGGTATGGTAAGTGCCGTTGTGGAACTGATGGATCCTGTGGCTGCTTTCTTATCAGTTGTTTTTATTGAAATTTTGATAGTTCTTAGAAGGAATTTTCGATTTGAAAAGAAAAGAAAATTTTTAGTACTTTTGTTAGATTCTTTAAGATTGGGATTATTTTATGGGTTCTTTACTGAAAGTCTTAAGTTGCTATAAATTTATTTGTTTGATTTTTGTAAAAGATAAAGTAAAGCCATTCTTATCGGGATGCCATTTGCAACTTGATTATTGATTAAGCAATTAGGATATTCATCAACTACTTTACTACTTATTTCAATACCCCTATTAATAGGTCCAGGATGAAGAATTGGAATTTCTTTCCTATTTAAAGATAATTTCTCTGCGGTTAAGCCATAATCCAAACTATATGAATCAATACTGCTTAGTAAATTCTCCATCATCCTCTCTTTCTGGATTCTTAAAACAATAATTGCATCTGCAATTTTTATTGATTCTTCCAATGATCTAGAAATTGTTATTGAGCCTCTTGATTTAACAGGATCTTCTGTTTGATTTGGCGCAGGGGTTTTCAAAAAATTGATAAATTCATCTGGTATTAATGTTTTAGGACCACATAAGATTATGTCTGCTCCAAATGCACTCAAAGCCCAAAGGTTGGATCTTGCAACTCTTGAATGATTAACGTCTCCAACTATTAGAATTTTTTTAGAATTTAAAACTTCTGGACTCAGTGATTTTCTGGAAAAGAATTTTATTAATGTATAGATATCAAGCAATCCTTGGCTAGGATGACTATGTAATCCATCTCCTGCATTAAGAACTGAAGTCTTGGAATTTATTGCATCAAGTTTTTTAGCGATCTCAAAGGTTATATAACTTGATGAATGTCTTATAACTAATGTATCTGCCCCCATAGCAGAATAAGTTATGGCCGTATCGATTATTGTTTCGCCTTTTGTTAAAGAACTAGAGGATGGGGCAAAAGTTTGCACATCTGCAGATAGTCTTTTTGCTGCAAGTTCAAAGCTATTTTTTGTTCTTGTACTAGCTTCAAAAAACAAAGAAGTTACTAAAGTACCCTGTAAAGCGGGTATCTTTTTCGTTCCTGCATTTTTTAGTGCATCAAATCTATTAGCTAATTCAAATACTGACTCATAATCTTGAATTGAAAAATTAGCGAGAGTATGAATATGTTTATGAGGCCAAATTTGCATTACGCTTAAAAAGATAATTGATTATTTAGATTTAGGCATTCTGTCACCTTTTAATCTTTTACTTACACTCCCACTATTTTTGAGATACCAACGCCATTTTATATTTTTTGCCTTTGAAATGCCAATCCTAGTGGTTTGAATAAGATCTTTTTCTTCAATTGTTGTTTTCCTCTGAGAAATCCATAAAGATTTGTTATTAAGAACTTCAAGTGAGTTAAATGATAAGTCTACCCCGAATATCTTAGTAACTAGTCCAGGTCCTGAAGCTAATCTTTCATTATTTTTAGAGATAAAAACTGCCCTTACTAATACACCACTTGCAAAATTTTCTTTATCAGTAACTATGTTTAAACAATGATGGATGCCATAAGATTTGTAAACATAAAACGTCCCAGGTTTGCCAAATAATGATTTATTTGTCTTAGTTATTTTGTGGAAGCCATGACAGGCCTCTTCTTCCTGTGAGTAAGCTTCAGTTTCAACAATAATCCCCTTAATTTGATCTTTCTCATTATTTTTTTTTGTTAGGTAACAGCCTATTAAATCTGGGGCAACAAGTTTAGAGTGCCGACAAAAAAAATTTTTTGGAAATAAGTGTTTTTTTATTTTTCAATATTTATCTAATATTATTTTTAGCTGAGAAAGAGAATCGAAGCTATTAATTGAATTTGATTTTCAAAAAATTGTGATTTTAGGTTTTTGAAATTATTTGGAATTTAAAGAATTTATGAGTAAAAATGCTCTTAATAAACTATATTTATTTAATAGAAACATTGAAATTATGACAAAAATAACTCATGGAGAGGTAAAAAAAGTTGCCAATCTAGCAAGATTAGAACTCAACGATAATGAAATTAGCAATCATGCAGAACAATTAGAAAAAATTTTGGAATATATAAAACAACTCGAATCAATAAATACTGATAACATTCCTTGTACAACAAGAGCTATAGAAGTTATTAATGTATTTAGGAAAGATGAAAAGAAGAATTCGAATTGCAAAGAAGAACTTTTAGAATTAGGTCCATCTAGGGAGGAAAAATACTTTAAAGTTCCTAAAATTATAAATGAATGATCTATCGACTTCCTATAAATGTTTTATTCACTATCTTTAATAAAAATTTTTTTATTTTATAGCTTGGATATAAATTTATGATTTTTCTTATTTTCCCTCTTCTTTTACTATGGCTTCTTACTCCTATTAGTAAATCATAAATAAAGTTAAAAATGTCTTCCTTACTTTCAAATATCCCAACTCTTTGAGGCGATCCTTTCATATCCAAAAGTGGCTTAGTTTTTTCATAAGCTACTTTGTATTCAAACCAAGGAATAGAAGGCCATAGATGATGAATGAGATGGTAGTTTTGACCCATTATTAATAAATTCATAAATTTGCTTGGATAAACTCGAGAATTTATCCATTTATTTCTTGATCGAAAAGGTCTATGTGGTAAGTAATCAAAAAATATTCCTAAAGTTACTCCAACCATTAATGCTGGTCCGAACCATAGATTATAAATTAGATTCATGAAATCAAACTTTATACCTGCCAAGATTATTGTTAAAAAGATAGATCTTTCAATTCCCCATTGAAATAATTCATATTTTCGCCAGAGTTTTCTTTGAAAGAAAAAAACTTCATGATAGAAAAATCTTGGAGCAATTAGCCAAATTGGACCGAAAGTACTTACGATATGGTCAGGATCATTTTTGGGGTGATTAACGTGAATATGATGTTGTAAGTGAACTCTTGTAAAAACTGGAAAACTAAATCCTAAAAGAATTGCTGAGCCATGACCCATTGCTTGATTTATCCAAGGGATTGGATGTGCAGCTTTATGGCATGCATCATGAATAACAGTGCCTTCAATATGTAAAGCTAGAAAAGCAGTGGCTACAAGCAATGGTAGGGGCCATACACCTCTGTACCACTGCCATATGCTAAGGAAAGCGAGAAAATAACCACCGAAGAAAAGACCTAATGTGGGATTCCAAAAACTTGGCGGATCTACGTAATTTTTTATCTCCTTTTGCCAATTAAAAGTTTTTGAAGGATTAGTAACTTCTTTTTTATTTGTACTGGTTAAGTTTGAAATCGTTTCTTATATTCTTTAATCAATATAACTAATATTTTTATGTGATTGCATGATCAGATCTAAAAAAATTTTTTAAAAAGATTTTTTAATAAATTTTTATGTGTCAAATTAATCACCTAAGGTTAAAAATATTTTTAAAATAAACCTCTTTCAATTATTATTTTATGTGAGCGGTCGTGGCGGAATTGGTAGACGCGCGAGTTTTAGGTACTCGTATCTTCGGGTGTGGGAGTTCAAGTCTCCCCGACCGCACTTAAGGAAATTCTGATAGTAAGTTTTTTTATCTGTATCTACTTCTTATAATTTAATTAATCATTTTAATTAATATTTTGATAACTTATTTAGGAATTTTCTATATTTTTATTGGGACTGTGTTTTTATTCGTCCCGCTATTTTATCTTGAGCTTGGAAGACCAAAAGACTTAATAAAATCTTGTTTAAATTTATTAATAGGTTTAATTTTGATAATTAAAAATAAAACTTTAGATGATTTATTTTTCTTAATTTTTTTATTATTTACTATACTTGTTATTTTGTATCTTTTGGAGCTTTTTTCATTTAGATGGAATCAATTGACAGCTAAAGAAAAAAATAAATTAACTACTTTTTTGGAATTCAAAAATAATCTTTCGAAAATTTTAGAAGCTATTAATCTTGGCGTTAAGAATTTTGCAAAACCTTTAAATTTATTTAATTTTGGTAGCAATAATCAAAATAAAAGCCAGAAAAAGTGGGTAAGAAATGATAAAAATGATAATATAAAAGTCTGAAACTAAATCAATTGGTTATTCGAAACATGGCAAAAAAACTACAGGTCAATTAAGAAAGAATATAATAAATTAGATTTATTTAAACAATTCTATTGATCACTAATATTTCCTATTCAGTCGTATGAAATCTCAAAATAGCAAAGAAAAAAAATCAGACTTTTCTTATAAAGAGACTTTAAATTTACTTAAAACTGACTTCTCAATGCGTGCTAATTCAGTTATAAGAGAACCCGAGATTCAGAGTTTTTGGGATAAAAATAATATTGATTTCGAATTAGGTTCAAACAATTTAGGAGAGACATTTACATTGCACGATGGCCCACCTTATGCAAATGGAGCTCTTCATATGGGTCATGCTCTCAACAAAGTTTTAAAAGATATAATCAATAAATACAAAACCTTGAGAGGATTCAAGGTTCATTACGTTCCTGGTTGGGACTGCCATGGATTACCTATTGAATTAAAAGTAATTCAGAATTTAAAATCTGATGAAAGAAAGAATCTTGACACTCTAAATCTCAGAAAAAAAGCAACAGATTATGCCTATTTACAAATAAAAAACCAAATGGAGGGTTTCAAGAGGTGGGGCATATGGGGAGATTGGGATAACCCTTACTTAACTCTTAAGAAAAGTTATGAAGCTGCTCAGATTGGAGTATTTGGGAAAATGTTTTTAAATGGATACATATATCGAGGTCTTAAACCTGTTCATTGGAGTCCGAGTTCGAGGACTGCACTCGCAGAAGCAGAATTAGAATATCCTGATGAACATTATTCAAAAAGTATTTACGTTTCCTTAAAAATCACTAAATTATCTGAAAATATTATTTTGGGATTCTGTAAAGAAAATCCAAATATTGAAAAGGATTTTCTTCTAAGAAATTCTTTCGTAACTATTTGGACCACAACACCTTGGACCATACCTGCAAATGAAGCAGTAGCAGTAAATCCTAAAATAAAATATGTTTTTGCTATTGATGAAGAGAAAAGAATATACCTTTTTGCAAAAGAATTATCTTCTGAAATTAGTAATAAATTTAGTAAAGATCTTAAGACTCTTTTTGAGACTGCAGGTGACTCCCTGGAAAATATTGAATATCAACATCCCACCAAAAATAAAAATTGTAGAATTGTGATTGGCGGAGATTACATCACTACAGAATCAGGTACTGGAATTGTTCATACTGCACCAGGTCATGGAGTAGATGATTTTAATGTGGGGCAAAAATATGATTTACCCATAACATGTGTTGTTGATGAAAAAGGTAATCTAAATGAATATTCTGGTCAATTCAAAGGATCAAATGTCTTAAAAGACGCAAATGATTTAATTATTGAATATTTAAAGGTAAATAAATTGCTTATATTACAAGAAAATTTCAAGCATAGATACCCCTATGATTGGAGAACCAAAAAACCAACTATTTTTAGAGCAACGGAACAATGGTTTGCATCTGTAAACGGCTTTAGATCATCTGCATTAAAGGCAATCGAAGAAGTTGAATGGATGCCGACAACTGGAAAAAAAAGAATTTATTCTATGGTCGTTGGTAGAGGGGATTGGTGTATTTCTAGACAAAGATCTTGGGGGGTTCCAATTCCAGTTTTTTATAAAAAAAATGGTAATGAAATTCTCCTAAACAACGAGATAATTAATCATATTCAAGAACTTTTTAGTGAACATGGAGCAGATATTTGGTGGGATTGGGATGTTAAGAATCTATTGCCAGAAAATTATGTAAAAGATTCTGGTTTATGGAAAAAAGGAACAGATACAATGGATGTTTGGTTTGATTCAGGTTCTAGTTGGGCGGCAGTGTGTGAACAAAGAAGTGAATTGAAATACCCAGCAGATCTTTATTTAGAGGGCTCAGATCAACACAGAGGTTGGTTCCAGTCTTCATTACTTACATCTGTTGCAGTTAATAATAAACCTCCTTATGAGAAAGTTTTAACTCATGGTTTTGCACTTGATGAAAACGGAAGAAAAATGAGCAAATCTTTAGGTAACGTTGTTGATCCAAATATAATTATTAACGGAGGTAATAATAAAAAAACTGAACCTGCTTATGGTGCTGATGTTTTAAGGCTATGGGTAAGCTCTGTAGATTATTCAGTAGATGTTCCAATTGGTTCAAATATACTTAAGCAACTATCTGACGTTTACAGAAAAGTTCGTAATACTGCAAGATATCTTCTAGGGAATATTCATGATTATGAACCTAATATTGATAGTTTTGAAATTAATCAATTGCCGCTCTTAGATCAGTGGATGTTAGGCAGATTAGTTGAGGTTACAGACCAAATATCAAATGCTTATGAAAATTATGAATTTTCAAGATTTTTTCAAATTTTACAAAGTTTTTGTGTTGTAGATCTATCAAACTTCTATTTGGATATTGCGAAGGATAGGTTATATGTTAGTTCTAAATCGCAATTTAGAAGAAGATCATGTCAGTTTGTGATGTCTAAAGTAGTTGAAAATTTAGCAGTTCTTATTTCTCCAGTACTTTGTCATATGGCTGAAGATATTTGGCAAAATATCCCATATTCGACTAAAGAAAAATCAGTATTTCAAAGAGGATGGCCAATTTTTTCAAAGTCATGGAAAAATGAAACTCTTAATGAACACATCACAAATTTGAGAAATTTGAGAGTTGAAATTAATAAAGCTATAGAGGGATGTAGAAACAAACAAATAATTGGAGCCGCTTTAGAAACAGAAGTTAATTATTTACCTGAAGATAAAGTTATAAAAGATTCTCTGATTTGGCTAGATAGATTTGGTAATGAAGATGTAGATTTATTTAGGGATTGGCTAATAGTTTCAAATTTCCAAGTGGTATCTAATTTAGCTGAGAGTTCTCTAATTATTGATAATAATGAACTTGGAAAGATCCAAATCTTAAAGGCTGATGGACAAAAATGTGATAGATGTTGGCATTATCAAAAAGAAACTTTTAGTGGAATCCAAAATACAAAATTATGCAAAAGATGTTCAAATATCATTAATCTTGAATTTTCTTAAATCCAATTTTCTTTATGCAAAAAGAAAAATGAGTTTTGATTTTCTCTTATAAAGTTATCTTTGGTTTCACTTAAGGGTGCTTTAAAAAGTTTAAACTTTGTAAGTACATATTTAAATTCAATAGCTTTCTTTTCTAAATCTATTTCAATTGGATGAGTAGTAGAGCTACTGATACCTTTGAAAATTATGATTTCTAACTGTTCTTTATGATTTTCTTTTGGAATAAAACCCTCTATTATAAGTAACCTATTAGGTATCAAGGAACTTATTTCTTCTAAGTTTTTTAATAAATCAATATCTGCCATTTTCTGAAAAGGAAGAGTTTCTTCCATTTTTTGGTAATTTAATTATTGACCATTGAATCAAGCCTAATGTATAGATTAATAATGCAAATAATCCTAAAAATTTTGCTATTGGCTGAGTAAAGTTAGCTCCAAAGAAAAAATTAAATAGATTTTTGATTACGATATAAAATTTTGAAGACGGTTGAAGCCACATAGCACATGCAGCCGAATTAATAGAAGAAAAGCATTTAACGTTTCCTAAACTTTGGATTAAGAAATTGAGAGATATAAAAGTAAGAGACCATCTCCATACTTTTGTTGTTGTGGTAAGCGGGTAAGTAAGATTATATTCTTTTAATTCATCATTTATATCGTTCCAAAACCAAACTGAAATTGTCATTAATAATGTTGAAATATTTGTTACTAGAAGAGCATAATTATATTTACCTATTAGAAGTAAAAGGCTTATAAAAAATAAAAGGGATATTTTCCAATAAATTGATAGAAGTTTATTAACAGCTTGATTTCTTTTCTTAATTGACCAAAAGAACAAGGTAACAGGAATACCAATAAAGAAAATTATTGAAAGTTGAAAAGATAGCCAAATAGAAAGTTGATTAAAAACGTTCAAAACTTTTTCTTTTTACATACATAATAATTAAACATCAAACTGTTACTTTTTAACTTACTATTGTCATAGTTATGAATATTATGCATCCTAATATTATTGCCGAGGAATAGATTAATAACTGTATGAGACAGCATGTTAATCCCCTGAGTAAAAATTTTAATGAAGTTGAGAGAATCCCTTCTCTGACTGAAATGTTTGATGATCCTTATTTGAATCTGCATTTGGATATAGGTTCTGCTGCTGGTGACTTTCTATTTGAGTTAGCTTTAGTTAATAACAGTTGGAATTATTTAGGAATTGAAATACGCGAGAAATTAGTTGAAACTTCTAAAGCAAAAGTCCGAGAAAGAGAAATTAAAAATTTATACTTTGCATTTGGCAATGCTATTAATATTTTGAAAGATGTCAAAAATAATTTTATTATCAAAAATGTAAAAAGTATTTCCTTTAACTTTCCTGATCCATGGTTCAAAAAAAGACATTATAAAAGGCGTGTAATTCAAACAGAATTTATCAATATTCTCTCAAATTCATTACAAAAAGGATGCCTAATTTTTATTAAAACTGATGTAAAGGATTTATTAGATTATATGGATAATACTATATTAAGTAATTTTAATTTTAAAACCATAGATAATAAGGATATTAATTATTCTAGAAGTTTTAATCCAAATAAAGTTCAAACTAATAGAGAGAAGTATGCGATTGTTAATCAGCTTGATATTTTTGAAAAGATTTATATAAAAATTTGATTCTTAATTAATTCATTATTTTATTAATTTCCAAAGATAGTTTTTTCGTTATTTCGCTAGATAAAGAATTAACTTCCGTCTGATTTTTGGCCTCAATCAGAACTCTCATTACGGGTTCTGTACCGCTAGGCCTTATATAAATTCTAAAATTATCTGAGTTATTAGCCTGGTAACTTGCTATAGTTTGATTAATTAAATTTTTAGCTTTTTGATTGATCTTATTAATATTAAAATCTAAATCGATGTTGGTTAGTTTCTGAGGAAAAGGGTTGAAACTAGTTTTTAACCAATCATTTAAAGTTATATTTTTCTTTTTACAGTATTTAGAAATTTGAATTGCAGTCAATATTCCATCTCCAGAAAAGTTATTAATTTTTGAAAGTATATGGCCTGATTGCTCACCTCCTAAAACAGCTCTTTTTTCTTTAATTGCCTCATGAACGTATTTATCTCCTACATCAGTTCTATATAAAAAACCACCAATTTTATTCCAGGCTTTTTCAAAACCTAAATTTGCCATTTGAGTTGATATAAGCAAATTATTCGTCAGAATTTTTTGTTCCATAAGTTCCCTACCCCAAAGAAAAAGAATATGATCTCCATCTAGTACATTACCTTTAGAATCTAGTCCAATTACTCTATCGGCATCACCATCGAAGCTAAATCCCATATCTGCAGGATTTTCTTGTAATGCCTTTTTTATTGGTTCAAGATTAGTAGAACCACATTTCATATTAATTTTTGATCCATTTTTCGTATTATTAATAACTCTTACATCTGCTCCAAGATTCTGAAAAATTTCTTTTGCGCAGGTTGTTGCTGAGCCATAGCATGTGTCTAATATAATTTTTATACCGCTTAAATTTACTCCGCCCATTGTTTGGATTAAGCCTTTGATATAAATACCCATAAGCTCTTTATTTGTTTTTAAAGAGAGCTCTTTGGTGTGAACTGATTTATTTTGACTTTGTTCTTCAACAAATTTTTGAATTTTATTTTCAAAATTTTTTGTAATTTTTTGACCATTATGATCAAAGATTTTTATTCCATTATATTCGGGTGGATTATGACTCGCAGATATCATTATCCCGCTACTCATTTTTTCTTTTTTAATTAAAAAAGGGATTGCCGGGGTAGGGCATATACCAATATTTACAAATTTTTTACCACTTGCATTTATACCATTTGCTATAGCTTGAAGCAGAAAATTTCCACTAATTCTTGTATCTCTTCCAATTAATATAGGATTATTATTTTCTAAATTCGCACCCAAAGCATATCCAACTTTATAGGCTAGAGCATAAGTTATCTCTTTATTAAATCTTCCTCTTATCCCATCAGTACCAAAGATTGATTGCATAATTATATTTTTGGAATCAAATATATTTTGATCATTGTTTAGATATTATTTTATCAGTTAATTAAAAGCTAAATGATTCAAATTCTCTTTATTTGTATAACTTATTTAAGATGTCTTTAGTAAGTAAGAATTTATAATGCAATCTGAGAGTAGAGAGCCATTATTAAAAACAAATTTTAAAGCAATACTTGTTTTACTTATTGCTATTGTTTTTATTGGATTAGTTTTATTGAGGAATCTCTTATTTGAATCAACTTTACTTCTAAAGAGTTTTGGCGAATTATCTGTTAACCCTGAAATAGCCTTTAAAAACAATAAGCCTACATTTCTTGAATTTTATGCTGAGTGGTGTGAAGTTTGTAAAGATATGGCTCCTAAAGTATCCACTTTGAAAGAGGAATACGAAAAAGATATTAATTTTGTCTTTTTAAATGTTGACAATCAAAAATGGGATAACTATATTCGAAAATTTAATGTAAATGGTATCCCTCAAGTTAATCTTTTTGATAGAAAGGGTAATTTAATCTCGACTTTTATTGGTAAACAAGAGGAAATAAAAATAAGAGAATCTTTAGCTGATCTAAAGGGAGAATCAAAATCTAATGAAGAAATAATTAATGATGAATTTTCAGCAATCAAACAAAATAAAAACAATGAGGTTTCTCCTCGAAGTCATGGATGATTTTTACCAATCTAGAGATTGCGATACAGTCGGAAAACTTTGTTTGAAAATAGATTTACAATTTTGAGCAATAGACTTGTGTTCCTCTTGGGTACCATGAGCTGATCTTAAATTAATATAATGAATCCACGATCGGCATGATCCTGACATATATATTCTCGTTGGAGTTGCTAATGGTAAAACAAATCTCGCGCACTCTTTAGCTACTCCCTCAGCAAGTAAATCTTCATATAATTCTGAAGCAGCTTTAAAATGCATAGCGATTTTAGTATTAAATCTTTTTTTTAACTCATCAGGGAGGTCAGAAATAGAATTCTGCCTATTTTTAAAATCTTGTCTTCTCAAATCTGGTAAAGGAATGTTACCCAATTGAGAACTATCTGCATATCTCTGTGAAAATTCTTGGAATGTAAATGATCTATGCCTTAAAATTTGAGCTGCTATTCCTCTATTGGTTTCTATTTGTAAAGTCATAAATGACTGCTCAAATACACTCCAATGTTCATTTTTAATACAATAACTCAATAATTTTGAATAATTTTCATTTTGCTGATTGTTTGGATTACTAACTCTTGCAATGTAAGCCATTGTTTTTTCTGCATCAGGAGTTAGCGAAATTAGTTCAACTTTGCTCATTTTAGATTTTTGCTAAAGTTACCTTCTCTGGTTGATTTTGATATTTACCTCTTCTATCTTCATATGTTGTAGAGCATGGATCACCTTCAAAAAAGAGTAGTTGGCAGATACCCTCATTGGCATAAATCCTGCAATCTGCGCCTGAACTATTACTAAACTCTAAAGTGAGGTGGCCTTCCCAACCTGCTTCTGCGGGGGTTGTATTAACGATAATCCCTAGTCGCGCATAAGTACTTTTGCCTATACAGATAACAGTTATATTTTCTGGTACTTTCATCTTTTCTAAAGCTACACCTAAACCATAGGAGTGAGCAGGAAGAATGAAGAATTCTCCATCATTATCATTGTGGAGAACGGTTTTTTCTAAATTATCAGGGTTAAACTTTTTGGGATTCATTACTGTCCCGGGAATATGCCTAAAAATTAGGAATTCTTTTGATGAAAGTCTTAAATCATAGCCATAGGATGAACACCCGTAACTTAAAACGGGCTTTTGTTGATTATCAGGCTCAAGATGCCGCACTAAATTTGATTGAAAGGGGTTTATCATCCCTTCAGAAGCTTTTTGATTTATCCAGAGATCATTTTTAAGCATAGTTTTATGAGCGAAGTTCAGTAATTTGGTTAGCCATAAGTAATAAATCTTTAGGAATACCTGTACCTGTAAGGATTACATCTCCTGATATAAATCGGTTTTCAAGTGTTGAAATCAAATCATCCTTATCGATAATATTCATCTCGATTGCAAGAAAAATTTCATCAAGTATTATTTGATCTTGTTCACCAGAGATTAATTCTTTTTTGCAGAAATGCCATAATTCATAAATTGATTTATGTATATTTTCTTTCAATTTTTTATTATTTTCAATTTCTTCAGAATTATATTGATCAAAGGATTCTGATGATCTTACCCATGTTAGATTTCCACAAAGCTTGACTACATTATCAATCCCTTGTTTTTCACCTCCTTTCATGAATTGCACTAAAAGTACTTTTCTTCCTAGAGCAGCATTTCTTAAAGAGTCTCTAATGATAGAAGAATAGCTACCTCGATAAGAGGATTGATAGATCTGGATTTGACCATTTTGTGTTAATCTTTTTAAATTTTTTTTGTTAGGAGTATTTTTTTTTAAAACTTCAAGATAAGTTTTGGAAAAATTATTAGGCGAACTACTTACCATTATTTTTGGATTTCTTGTCTATATAAAGTATAATTTGAATCTTATTACACTGCATATAGTGTAATTTTACTTAAAAAAGCGTTGGCAAACTTGAGACTAATCCAGAAAGTCTTATTTAGAAATTAATAAGAATTAAAAAATGTTACTGTTGATACAAGAAATTTTATGACGTCTTCTTAAATTTTTTAATAGTCAAGATATTTATGATACCTTCTTCTCGAGGATTCAGCAGTTTTAACTCACAACTGTCAGGCCAAAGTAAAATAAATACTATTGGAGAACGTTTTCCAATCAATAGAACTTTAATGGAAGTGATTAAAGGTCTAGACGGCGCAAGTACTGAAATGGTTGAGAGATCGAAAACGATATTTTTCCCAGGGGATCCTGCGGAGAGGGTTTATTTAATAAGAAGAGGAGCAGTAAGGTTATCTAGAGTTTACGAGTCAGGTGAAGAGATTACTGTTGCTCTCTTAAGAGAGAATAGTCTTTTTGGTGTTTTATCTCTGTTAACAGGTCATAGATCTGATCGTTTTTATCATTCTATTGCTTTTACAAGAGTTGAAATGATAACAGCACCTGCAAATTCTGTTTTAAGAGCAATAGAGGAAGACGCATCAGTAGGACTTTTATTGTTGCAGGGTCTTTCAAGTAGGATCCTGCAAACAGAAACAATGATAGAAACTCTGACTCATAGAGATATGTCTTCGCGTTTAGTTAGCTTTTTAATGGTTCTTTGTAGAGACTTTGGAGTTGCTAGTGAAAAAGGTATAACAATAGATTTAAGGCTTTCTCATCAAGCTATCGCTGAGGCTATTGGGTCAACAAGAGTAACGATTACACGATTATTAGGAGATTTAAAGGATTCGGGCCTACTGACTATCGAGAGAAAAAAAATTACAGTATTTGATCCAATAGCTCTTGCAAAAAGATTTAATTGATTCATCATTGATTATGATGTAGCAAACATGTGACTTAATTTGGCTTGGGTTTTAATTGTTTTTTTAATATTACTAGGAGGAATAATTGCCCCATTTGGGGATTTGCTCGGTACAAAAATTGGTAAGTCAAGATTTAGTATATTAAAGTTAAGACCAAAGAAAACAGCAACAATTGTTACGATAATTACTGGGGGGTTTATTAGTTCGATATCAATTGGATTATTACTTTTGGTTAGTGAAGAATTTAGGCAAAGGCTTTTTGTTGATATTCCTTTTTTGCAAAGAACTTTAGATGAAAGTAAAAAGGCTCTTATACCTTTGCAGGAAGAAAGAAAAAAACTTGAAGATAAAATTCTACAGAAAGAAAAGGAATTAAATCTATTAAAAAATAATATTAGTGATTTTAGAAGAGGAAATATTGTTATAAAAAGAGGCCAAACTTTATTTATTGCTGAGATTAATTCTGGATCTAATATAAAATCAGACTTAGTAAATATCTACAGTAAAGCCGATAACTTTGTCCGGAAAATTGTTATGCCAAGTAATAAAGATGCAAAAAATATTCTTTTATGGAGACCTAGTGATATTAGAAAAATTGAAAGTATAACGGCAAGAGGTGGTGATTGGATTTTATTAATTAAATCGTCAACAAATGTCCTAAGAGGGGATAATTATGTTTTTGTATCACCTGATTTATTAGAAAATAGATTTATAGTAAGAAAGGGAGATGTCATTAAAAGCTCTATTTTTGGGAAAAGTGATCTAAATCGAAAATCTATAAACTTAAAAATCCAATCATTATTAAAAGAAACAAGAGAAGAAATTAAGTTAAAAGGATCACAAGCTAATGAAATTCAAACTAGCGGGAATTTTGTAAAAAAAATCAGAGACTTTCTTAAAGATAATCAAAATATCAAATTTAAGTTAGAAGTAGTCTCTTTAAGAGATAGTAAAACTGCTGAACCTATAGTTGTAGAAATAAATATCCTAAATATAGAATCTTAAATGTCTAGAGTAATAACTATTGATCCTGGGAAAAGTAAATGTGGCTTAGTTTTAGCTGAAATAAGTAAAAAAAAAGTTTATAAAGCTATCATTCTTAAGAGTGAATTTATTGAAGATTATGTCAAAAATCTAAATGACGTTGAGGACATATCAAAAATTATTATTGGTAACGGTACAACTAGTAGAGAAATTGTTCAAAAACTAGGTTTTTTAAAAAAGGAAATAATAACTTTTGAAGAAAAAAATACTACTTATAGAGCTAAAGCAAGATATTTCGAACTTTTCCCAATTAGCGGTTGGAAGGCTTTAATACCTAGGGAAATTTTTATTCTTAATAAAAATCTTGATGCTATATCAGCTCTTATTATTTTAGAGGATTATTGCAAAATAAAGTTTACTTTAAATCAAAATATAGAATTTAAAACTTGGCTGAAATAGTGAACTTATATTCATTACCCGCTTCTAGTTCATAATCTTTTTTTATTAGAAATCTTAATAAGGAATCCTCAATTAATGCCCTTCCTAAAGGAGGATTCACTAAAAGTAAACCTTTATTAAAAGACCATGTAAATATCCATTTAAATTGACTGGCATGCACAACACCCTTAATTTGCTTTTTTGAAAAGCAATATTCTTTGACACTTACATAGGCAATTGTTTCTGGTTTGGCCCGCATTTGTTAAATTTGGTTTTTATCAAAAGAATTCAATTCATTAATTATATATTCTTCTTTTTTCGTATTTAATTGCTCTAGGGATTCAATGACCTTTTTATATACTTTATCTAGGATTGTTTTTTCGTCTGAAGTAATATTTCCCAGTACATGAGAAATAGTATTATAGTTTTTCGTTTCATCAATTGATGCAGGGGGACCAATACCAATTCTAATTCTGTTAAAGTTTTGAGTTCGCAATTTTTCAATAATGCTTTTGAGCCCATTATGACCACCTGAGCTTCCCTTCTTTCTAAATCTTATTTTTCCAAGGGGAAGGTCTTTATCGTCTACTATGACAAAAATCTGATCTAAATTAATTTTGTACCAGTCAACTATTGCTCGTACAGCATCACCACTATTATTCATAAACGTATTTGGTAAAAATAATCTGTAAGTTGAATCATTAATTTTAAATTCTGAGCAAGAACTCCTGAGTTTATCCTTTAATGAGAAATTAGAATTATATTTTTTTGATAGATTTTCAAGAATCAAAAAACCAATGTTATGTCTACTATTAGAATATTTTTTACCAGGGTTTCCTAAACCTATTAAATATATTTCATTCATGATTTATTTCTTAATCTCTTTCCATTAAAGAATTATAAGAACTCAAACAAACTATACCTAAGTAAATAAAAACTTAAATCCCCAAAGAATTGAATAGTCAAATTAATTTAATTAAAAAACTTTTGACGGTTATTCAGAAACTCAGTTTCCGTTCCAATCCACTGAGAAACCTTGTAATAGTAAAGATTGATTGTAAATTTGTAGGAGAATTACTAAAAAAACAAGAAGTAATAGGCCAATGACTGTCATAACTGGAACAGCTCCCCAACCAGGAACAACTTTTCCTTGACCAGAATTGCCAATTGCTTTTAAAAGGCTTCCTAAAGCAGTTTTTTGACCCATGATGAATTCACTAAATCGAGTATTATTTCGCTATTGTATAAGAACTAATACATAATTTGTTTACAAACTTAGCAAAATTGATGCAAACTTTATCATCAGCTCCAGATCCTGCAGTTTCCATAGCAGTTACAATACTGGCATTACTTTTAGCTCTAACAGGCTTTGGTCTTTGGACTGCTTTCGGACCTAAGGCAGCAAAACTAACAGATCCTTGGGATGATCATGACGATTGAGTTAGTGTTCCTTAAATTTACTATTTCTTAAATAATTTTCCAAAAAAAGTATTTCAAAATTTACCAAAAATACAAAAAGTAAACCTTTTATCATAATTTAAATATAAATTTAATAGGATATAAATCTGATAGTCCCTTACTTCCATGCTTGCTCTTAAAATTTCTGTTTACACAATTGTTTTTTTCTTTGTAGGAATTTTCCTTTTTGGGTTTTTAGCAAGTGATCCAACAAGAACACCGAATAGAAAAGATCTAGAAAGTCCTCAGGATTAATTTTTTTATTAAATTTACATTGATTCCAAGAATTGTAAAAAAGTTAATATTCACTTCTTTTTTGTTTATAGATTTTATAGAGCCATCAAAATCTACTGACCTACAGAACCTTGATATTGGTCCTTACTCATTAAATCTGTCAAATTCATCAAACATTAAGAATTTTTCTGACTATACAAATTTATCTATTAAAAATTTTCGTAAAAATTCTAATGATAAAAATGTATTAGATAAACATTCTGAACTATTAATAGCTGATAATACCGAAAAGCAAAGGGAGATAGTAATCCAATCTGAGCAACAATCTGAAATTAACGGTGTTGTTTTTGCAACAGGCAATGTATTAGTAGAATATCTAGGGAAATTTCTTAAAGCTGATAATTTAATTTACGATAAGACGATTAAGAAAATAAGTGCTAAGGGCAACATCACATTGGTAATAGGCGATCAGATTTTTAAATCTTCGAAATTAGAGTATAGCTTTATTGAAGAAAGAGGGTATTTATTAGATGTTAAAGGATCTGTTGATACAAATATTTTAATAGAAGACTTATCCTCAAACTTTAGTTCATTAGATTCTAATAGAATAGAAAGTCTACTTGAATTAAAAAAAAAGGAAGTAATAAATACTCCTGGAAAGGTTGATAAATGGCTTTTTTTTGCAGATAAAATAACAATAGATGGTGAAAAATGGAAAAGTAAGAAGGCTGTATTTAGTAATGATTTACTCGAATCTAAACAAATTAAAATAGTAATTAATTCTTTAGAGGTTGTTCCTGAAAAAGAGAAATTAAGATTTAAGTCATCAATAAATTCTTTAATATTAGATGAAAAGGTATCAATTCCATTTTGGGTGGGTGATAGAACTTTAAGTAGGGCTGGAGGACTTACCAACTTCAACAACAGATGGAGTATAGGTTATGAGAATTTAGATAAAGATGGGTATTTTATTGGCAGAAAATTTAATCCCGTTGATATATCTGATAATTTTACTCTTGATTTAGAGCCTCAATTCTTAATTCAACGCTCACTAAAAGGATATACAAAAAGTTTTGTAAAGAAAGACGAATCAATAACTTCAGAGAGGGTTAAGAGAAATGTAAGTTTTCAAGATTATATTGCTTTAAAATCTCAGATAAAAGGCAGAATAAATAGCTGGGATTTAAAAATAGATAAAAATTTAAATTCTTTTGATTTTGATAAATTTCCAAATGCATTTAGATTTAAAACTAAATTGAGTAAAGAAATTAATTTTTTAAATTCAAAATGGGATAAAAGTTTTTATGGAATCTATAGGGAGAGGATCTGGAATGGTTCATTGGGTGAAGCCGAAATTTACTCAGGTTATGGTTCTAAATTACAAAAACAAAAAACTTGGGTTGTTAATGGCATTAAAAAAACAGAAAATCTTTCTTTTGGTTTGGCTGATATAACAGCAGAGGCTTTGAATACAAAAAATCTGGTAACTAACCTAAAAGGTAACGTATTTTATGCTTTAGATCAGAAATTTCCTATAAGTATTAAAGAGCCTAAAAATAAATTTGTTGATATTTCATATAAGTACATTCCTAAACCAATTACTAAAGGATTAATGCTTAATACAAGATTAGAAGCATCTTATTCCCTTTACGAAGATGGAGAACATCAAGAATATTTAGGTTTAGGTATGGGGCCAGAATTAACATTGGGTAATTTGAAAAATAAAACCTTTGACTATACTCGCTTAAGTCTTTTCCCTTTCTATCGATTGAATAGTGGAGATAGTGCTTTTAAATTTGATCAAAATAATGATAATTTCACTCTTAATATCGCTTTTGATCAGCAATTATTTGGACCAGTTATTCTTAAAACCACTGGAACCTTAAATTTAACAAATGATTCAGATAATTACGGTGAATTTATAAATTCTAAAATCTCATTAAATTGGAAAAAAAGATCCTATGAATTGGGTATTTTCTATCAACCTCATAATCAAGCAGGAGGCATTTCTTTTAACCTCTTTGGTTTTAGATAGTCATAACAAATGGGTATTAAATTTTAAATAAGGTAAATCATTAAATTTATTTTTAATGAGATTTTCATTCTCTAGAAGTGCTGAAGTTGCATCCCATTCGCCTGATAAAAACATTTTTCTTGAGCTTTCTTTAATTTCAAGATTAAAATGTAAATCCTTTGATTTTGCTAGGGAATTTTTCAGGTCAATTTCTAAGAATAAAAATTTATTATCATTATATTTTTGAATTTCTTGTATTGATTTTTTAGGAAGCGTAAAACATGGGATTCCAATTGCAATACAGTTATTATAAAAAATATCGGCGAAACTCTCTCCTATGATTGATTTTATGCCCCATCTCATAAGCGCTTGGGGGGCATGTTCTCTGCTAGAACCACATCCAAAGTTGCTATTAACAATTAGTATTGTGGCATTTTTATTTTCTTCTAGATCGAAAGGATGCCTTCCATTTAAAGTTGCTCTATCGTCCTTGAAAACAGATTCACCCAATGAATCAAAGTTTACACACTTCAAGAAACGCGCAGGAATTATTCGATCTGTATCAATGTCGTTACCGATCAAGGATATACATTTACCTTTTATTTGGGTGATTTTTCCAATTGGTGGGGTAAACTCCGATTTCATTATTTAATAAATTCCCTGACGTCACTGACTTTGCCATTAATTGCAGCAGCAGCAACCATTGCTGGACTCATGAGTAGTGTTCTCCCGCTAGGAGAGCCTTGTCTTCCTTTGAAATTTCTATTACTAGAACTAGCACTAATTTGATTACCTATTAGCTTATCTGAATTCATTGCTAAACACATTGAGCAGCCTGGTTCTCTCCATTGAAATCCAGAATCCTTAAATATCTGATCAAGACCTTCTTGTTTCGCTTTATTGGCTACTTTTTCTGAACCAGGAACTACAAATGCTTTCACATTCTTAGATACTTTTTTGTCTTTTAATACCTTAGCTGCAACTCTTAAGTCACTAATTCGCCCATTTGTGCAACTGCCTATGAAACAAACCTCTACCGGAATATCTTTTATTGATTGTCCTGGCTTCAAACTCATATATTCATAAGCCTCTTCAGCAACTAATTTGTCATTTTGGGATAATTCATCTAAACAAGGGATTTGTTGATTAATTCCTATACTTTGGCCTGGAGTAATCCCCCAGGTAACGGTTGGTTCTATTTCAGAGGCATCTATTTTAATTACATCATCATAAATTGAATCTTCATCGCTTTTTAATGATTTCCACCATGTGAGAGCTTTTTCCCAATTCTCATTTTTTGGTGCGCATAATTTATTTTTCATGTAACTAAAGGTCTTTTCATCGGGGTTTATGTAGCCGCATCTTGCTCCTCCTTCAATAGACATATTGCATATAGTCATTCTTTCTTCCATTGATAATACATTAATTGCAGGCCCTGCGAACTCATATGCAAAACCCACTCCAGCCTTTACACCGAGTTTATTAATAATATGAAGTACTAAATCCTTAGCATAAACCCCACTAGTTAATTGATTTTCACACCAAATTTGTCTTACCTTTAATTTATTCATGGCTATGGTTTGGGTTGCAAGAACGTCTCTCACTTGGCTTGTACCTATCCCAAAAGCAATTGACCCAAAAGCTCCATGAGTTGAAGTATGTGAATCTCCACAAGCGATTGTCATACCAGGTTGAGTTAGCCCTAATTCTGGAGCCACTACATGTACTATTCCTTGATTGCCACTACCAATATTAAAAAATTTTATTTTATGTTGTAAGCAGTTTTTTTCAAGTGTTTCAATCATTTGCTCTGCAAGATTATCTTTGAAAGGTCTGCTTTGATTATCTGTTGGCACAATGTGATCAACCGTAGCAACAGTTCTGCTAGGAAATTTTACTCTTAAATTTTTGTCTTTTAAAGCGCCAAATGCTTGAGGACTTGTCACTTCATGGATTAAGTGAAGACCAATAAAAATTTGATCTGAGCCACCAGGAAGACTGGAAACTTTGTGTAAATCCCAAACTTTATCAAATAAGGTATCTTTACTCAATTTGTAAAAAAAGCTATTTACTATTTGATAATAGGATTAATCTGAGGCTGTTCAAACACACATTTACACTTAGTGTTTGAATTTCAATTCTGTTTCGGGTTGAGTTAAATATTTTTTTTATATTAGTTATATGATTATTCGGTCCTGAAATTGAGATATAGACAAGTCCAACTGGTTTATCTGGACTGCCTCCATTAGGACCTGCTATTCCACTAATTGCTATTGCCCAATCTGCTCCTAATTTCTCTTTTACATTAATTGCCATGGCCTCACAAACTTCTTCAGAAACAGCTCCATATTTTGTAAGCTTTTCTTCAGAAATATTTAATAATGAATTTTTTAGCTCATTACTATAGGAAACAATACTACCTTGAAAAACTTGAGATGAACCTGATATTGATGTTAGAGATGAAGATAGAAGACCTCCTGTACAGGATTCAGCAAAAACAATAGTTTGGTTCCTCTTAGTTAACTCTTTTATTAAGACGCTTGGCAAAGTATCATTATTCTCGCCAAAAATAAACTTTGAAAAATCTTTTTTTAATTTTTCTTTTACAGGTTTGATTATATTTTTTGCTTCTGGAACATTCTTTGCACGCGCGGTGATTCTGATTTTAACTTCTCCCAAGTTTGCATATGGAGCAACAGTTGGGTTTTTAAGATTTAATAGATCATTAATTTTTTCTGCAACGCTAGATTCTCCAATTCCTGCAAATTTAAGAGTATTTGAAAAAAAGGAATAACTATCTGAGAATTTGGTTTTAATGAAATCATACGCAGTCTCTTCCCACATAGTTTTCATTTCACTAGGTACTCCTGGGAAAGTAAGAATAGTAAATCCTTTTATTGGTTCCCATATCATTCCTGGGGCAGTGCCCCTAGGATTATTAATTATTTGAGCATTTTTTGGGAAGAAACATTGTTTCCTTAAGCTAGAGGAATCGTCTTTGAGCTTTGAGTTTGGAAGTTTTTGTTTAATTTCATCCCATAAGTTCGGCCTTTCAAAAAGAGATACATTAAAAGATTTAGCTATTGCTTCAGTAGTTAGGTCATCTGGGGTAGGTCCCAACCCTCCCGTTGTAATTAGAAGATTACTTCTTTCCGATATTTCTTGAATTACTTTTATAATTCGATCACAATTATCACCAACAGTTGATTGCCTAAAGTGATTTAAGCCTAATAGAGACAACTGTTCAGAAATCCATCGAGCATTTGTGTTTATGATATTTCCTAAAAGTAGCTCTGTTCCAATAGAAAGAATTTCAACTCCCTTGGAATTAGGACTCATTTAATTGACGCTTCAACTTTGCCTTCATAAAGAGGAAAACGATTACATAAGTTTAATACTCTTTCTTTACATTGACTTTCAATCAGTGAATCGTTTGGGTTAAGTAATCTATCAGCGATAATTTCGCCAACTTCAGCAAAAGCATTTTCATTAAAGCCTCTTGTAGTTAAAGCAGCAGTACCCAACCTTAGCCCGCTGGTTACAAAAGGTGATTCTGGGTCAAATGGAACAGTGTTTTTATTTGCAGTGATATTCACTTCGCTTACAAGCAAGTCAGCAATTTTACCAGTCATATTGATACTTCTTAAATCGAGTAAAACAATATGATTATCAGTGCCTCCACTTACGATATCAATACCTCTATTTATTAAAGTTGCAGCTAGAACTTTGGCATTTTTTATTACTTGTTGGGAATAATTAACAAAATCTGGCTGTAAGGCTTCTCCAAATGCAACTGCTTTAGCAGCAATAATGTGTTCTAGGGGTCCCCCTTGAGTCCCTGGGAAAACAGATTTATCAAATTTCTTTCCAAATTCTGCATCTTTACACAAGATGAGTCCTCCTCTAGGTCCTCTTAATGTTTTATGAGTAGTTGTAGTTACTACATCACAATAAGGAATTGGATTTGGATGAAGTTTACTTGCTACAAGACCTGCGATGTGTGCAATATCAGCCATTAAGAATGCACCAACTTCATCTGCAATTTTTCTAAATGATTCAAAATCGATTGTTCTTGGATAAGCTGAATATCCGCATATGATCAATTTTGGTTTTGTTTCAAGCGCTATCTCTCTTATTTCATCAAAATTTAATTCACTAGTTTCTTTGTTTACACCATAGTGAACTGCATTAAACCACTTACCACTCATATTTACTGGAGATCCATGAGTTAGGTGTCCACCATGAGATAAATCCATCCCCATGATTGTCTCGCCAGGTTTAAGTAAACTTAGGAAAACAGCAGCATTTGCCTGTGCTCCACTATGGGGTTGCACATTAGCCCAATTTGCATTAAATAATTTTTTCGCTCTTTGAATAGCTAATTCTTCGATTTCATCAACAAATTCACATCCTCCGTAATATCTTTTTTGAGGTAATCCCTCTGCGTATTTATTTGTAAGGACTGATCCTTGAGCCTGCATGACGGCAATTGATGCGAAATTTTCGCTTGCGATTAACTCAAGATGAGTTTCCTGTCTATTTTTTTCAGAGTTAATAAAATTGGATATTACTGGATCACTTTCATTAAGATTATGAAGGATATTCATTGAATTTGTTAACTAATAACCATAATATAAACGATATTTTTTAGAAAAATATAAAAAGAATATTTTATAATTTTAAACGCGCCTGGAGAGATTCGAACTCCCGACACCCTGATCCGTAGTCAGGTGCTCTAATCCACTGAGCTACAGGCGCATAATTATGTAATATCTCTGTTTCAGGGTCTCTTAGTCAACTAGATTTCAGGTAAAATATCTATTATTAACAATCTAACTATTAATATGCCTATAAAGTGGTACGGAAATGGTGATCTAGAAGATCCCATCTATAAACATTTTTCTCGAATAGTAAATTTTGTTATTCACTGCATGATATTTACTGCGATAGTAAGTGGTACTTGGCTTTTAAAAGAAATTAAATATGAAATCGCTTTTTTTAATAATTTTGCAATTTTCTGGTCAATTCTTTTAGCCTCCCATTTACTATTTGTAATTATAAAAAAACCTAAAAATACTTCAAAACAATCAACTTAATTAATTTTTAATTTATGGACTCTCAGACACGAATAAGTGATCTAGAAAATATTATTTCAGAAATGGTTTTTATAAAAATAGAAAAGTGGAATTTATATCTTGGAGATGCTGGCCTAGCTAGAAATCTTGCTATTGAATGTATCAGCAATAAAGATCAAGGCTCATTGGAGGCTGCGAAAATAAGTTTGAAAGCAATAAATGTAAAAGTAGGGGATGGTCTTAACAGTATTCCACTGATCAATTTAATAACTACCTCACAAATTCTAGAATTAGAGGAGATTTTGGAAAGTTTTTTTGAAAACTAAATCTTTTTTTTATAAACTTTAAATCTATTTACTTTCAGGCATTTTGTAAGAAAAAAATAGATTACAAAAAAAGTTAAAGATCCAAATATTAATAATAAAAATTCTCCGAGATTAGAATTTAAGTTTTTTGTAGTTTTAAGAATAGTAATACAAAGGGTGCTATCTATAAATGCCGCTAATGACATTAGGATAATTTTCCTTAATAAATCCAAGTTAGGCAAATGGATATTTTCATTTCTCAGATTAAAAGAAAGCAAAACACATACTATAAAGTTGACTATTACTGAAGATAAAATTATTCCTACAACTCCAAAATTGTATGGAGAAAGATTCCCAATATTATTAATTGGGGCACCAATTAAAAACCAATCAAAAAAAATATTTAATATTATCCCTGCAAATGATGATTTAAAAGGAAAGTTTGTTTTTTCTATTGAATAGTAAGTTCTTACTAATAAATCTCTATAAAGATAAAAAGGAATGCCAACTGCATAAGCAATTAATATATTCTTTACTTTTAAAGCCGCTGAATAATCAAAAGATCCTCTCTGAAAAACTAACTGCACTATTTGATTATTAAATGTTATGAAAAATGCGGTTAAAAAAATAGTTGTCAAGAAACAGTACTCTATTCCAGAGATCAATATTTTTTGGAGGCCGATAAAGTCTTTATCACTTCTAAATTTAGAGAATTTTGGAAGTAATGGCAAAATCAAAGAGTTAGATAATACACCTAATGGGGCTTGTATCAAGAAGTTTCCGTAAGCTAGTCCCGATGCTGCTCCTTGAAAACTTGAAGCGAAAAACATATCGATAAAAACATTGATTTGACTGAGACCTGATGAGATAGATGCTGGAATAATTAGTTTGAAAATCCTCCTTTCTTCATTAAATAATTGGAAGTTTGACTTTAATCTCAAGAGACCGATTTTATTTATTTCCGAAATTTGAACAACAAACTGAATCAAAGTTCCTGTCAAAGTTGCAAAAGCGAGTAATCCCGTATAAGTAAAGAAATGAGAATAGTCATTTTTTTGGTTGAAAATCCAACTTAATAAAATAAAAAAAATAGTAGTTAGGCTTGTTATCGCTGGACTTATACTTGATAAAAAGAATTTTCTTTGGGAATTTAAGGCGCCAAAGCTTAAACCTATGAATCCGGATAAAGGGATACAAGGTGTAAGTATTTTTAATTGGTAAGTGGCAATAGATTTAGCTTCGTAACTTAAATTGGGGGCTAATAATTCAATTAATAAACTGGAATTAAAGTATATTAATATAGCTAAACTAATTAATAATATTGAAAGTTTTATGCTTACTTGAGTTAAAACAATCCCTCCATTTTTTTTGTTAAGGGGAGTTAGAACTGCAACGACTGCGTTATGTAAGGGACCATTAATTCCTCCAATAATTATTAGCAAAAAACCAGGAATTATATAGGCATAATTAAATGCGTCGTATGTTACCCCAACTCCAAAAGCAGCAGCTATAAATATTTGTCTTACACATCCAGCTAATTTACTAAGACTAGTACCAAATGAAATTGAAAAAACATTATTTTTTAAAAATGAATGCATTTGGATTTGTCTAAATTTTTCAAGAAGTTCAAGTTTCAATTATATTTGATTTTTAACTAACGACATATTTATGAATGATCGGATAATCGAATTTGATCCATTAATTGAAGGAGTTTTAATCAAGAGGTATAAAAGGTTTCTTGCAGATATAAAATTAGAGAGTGGAGAGATAGTAACTGCTCATTGTGCCAACACAGGCCCAATGAAGGGACTTTTGAGTGAGGGAGCTAAGGTAAGAATAAGTGTTTCCACTTCTCCAGAAAGAAAATTACCTTTTACTTGGGAACAGATATGTGTACTAAATTCAAGAAATGATGAGGTCTGGGTAGGAATTAATACTCTATTTGCAAATAAGTTAATCAAAAAGGTTATTGAGAAAAATTTGCTTGATGAAATAATAGGAGAAATAGAGACAATTAAATCTGAAGTTCCTTATGGAAAAGATAAAAAAAGCAGAATTGACTTTTTTTTAACTCCAAAATCTTCAAATCCTGATAAACGTAACATTTACCTAGAGGTTAAAAACACGACCTGGATTAAAGAAAATGTAGCTCTATTCCCAGATACAGTAACGAAAAGAGGCCAAAAACACCTCATGGAATTAAAGGAATTAATGCCTGAAAGTAAAAGTATTTTGGTACTTTGTATTACGAGAAAAGACGCTTCTTTCTTTGCACCAGGAGATGATGCAGATCCCTTATATGGCAGCCTTTTTAGAGAATCTTCAAGTGCAGGAATGATAACTATTCCATGTTCCTTTGAATTTCATAAAGACCACGTATCATGGAAAGGAATTAAACCTTTGAAATAAATAAAAAATCTTCTTGTTTTGAAATTCAAAAATAATAAATTTTCAAATTTAACAAATAATTTTAATGGTGCAAGTATAAAAATGGTATAAACAACTACTAGACACTGATAAGTTTTTTGAATAAATTTAGATTTGAAAGGAAACAGCACAAACTGTTTTTTTGCAGATCTAATTTTTTTTTATGACCACTGCTTTGCAAACGCCTCAAAGGCGCTCTAGGTCCAAGTTACAAGATGCAAGTCTTGTTAACGGGCCTATGCTCCTTTTGAGGAGTATTCGAGGATTTAGTTCAAACCGCTCCATGTTGTGGCTTGCAACTGTTCCTTTAGCTTTGTTTGGTTTAGGTATTTTTAATCTTTCTGCTCATGCAGGCGATCTACCTGAGTTGAATGCAGCTTTTCTTGCCAATAACTTATGGCTATTTGTCGCTACTATTTTAGTGATATTCATGAACGCCGGCTTCGCTATGGTAGAGGCAGGTATGTGTCGTTCTAAGAACGCCGTCAACATTCTTGCTAAAAACCTTTTCGTATTTGCTCTAGCTGTTACCTCTTATTGGGTAATAGGCTACTCGCTAATGTACGGAGACAGTATTGCTGGTGGATGGCTATATTTTATGGGCCTATTTTTTGATCCAACAGTCACTGCCGAAACAGTTGCTGATGCTGGATTAGTCCCAACAGTTGATTTCTTGTTCCAGTCTGCATTCGCAGGAACTGCTGCTACTATCGTTTCCGGACTTGTAGCAGAAAGAGTTAAATTTGGAGAATTTGTTGTTTTTGCGATTGTATTAACTGCATTTATATATCCAATTGCTGGTAGCTGGAAATGGAATGGTGGTTGGCTAGATGCATTAGGTTTTGTTGACTTTGCTGGTTCTTCAATTGTTCACTCAGTTGGAGCATGGGCAGGTCTCGTAGGAGCTATGCTTCTTGGACCAAGAATTGGCAAATACTCTGATGGGAAACCACAGGCTATGCCTGGACACAATATGGCTATAGCCACTTTGGGTGCATTAGTTCTTTGGATAGGTTGGTATGGATTTAACCCCGGTTCTCAACTTGCTATGGACCAATGGGTTCCATATGTTGCTGTAACAACTACTTTGGCAGCAGCTGCTGGTGCTATCGGAGCAACTGTTGTTTCAACACTAACTTCTGGTAAGCCTGATCTTACAATGATTATTAATGGAATCCTTGCTGGTTTGGTTAGTATCACTGCTGGTTGTGGTGATATGACTCTTGCTGGAGCCTGGTTTGCAGGACTAGTTGGTGGAATTATCGTTGTATTTTCTGTTGCAGCACTTGATGCCGCTGAGATTGATGATCCTGTAGGTGCATTCTCTGTTCACGGAGTATGTGGTGTATGGGGTACTGTTGTAATCGGTCTTTGGGGTACTGCTGTGCAAGGCGACGGAGCAGGTATGGGATTGTTCAATGGTGGAGGTATTACCCTTCTTCTAGTTCAAGCCCTTGGTGCCGCAGCTTATGCTATTTGGACACTAGTTACTTGCTGGATTACTTGGTCTATAATTGGCGGATTATTCGGAGGAATCCGAGTATCTGAAGAGGAAGAGACTCAAGGCCTAGATATTGGAGAGCATGGAATGGAAGCATATCCAGACTTTGCATCTGCTAAATAATCTAACTGAAAATTTATTCAAGAAACCTGACTTATGTCAGGTTTCTTTTTTTATACAAAAAATTATTTAAAACGTTGTAATATAGAAAGATGGATACTCAAGCTTTTAGAAGATCTCTTCATCATTCTGATAGATACAATAGAAGGGGTTTCGATTCTCCAACAAAAAGAGCTCAAGCGTTAGAAGAAGCTTACCAAAGTGATTTGATAAGTTCTATTAGGGATAATGGTTTTACTTACACCAAAGGCAGATTAAATATTAAATTGGCCCAAGCATTTGGTTTCTGTTGGGGAGTTGAAAGAGCCGTAGCCATGGCTTACGAAACTAGAAGACACTATCCAAATGAGAATATTTGGATAACAAATGAAATTATTCATAATCCCTCTGTTAATGATCATTTAAGAAAAATGAATGTAAAATTCATTTCAGCTAAAAATGGAATTAAAGATTTTTCTTTAGTTTCTAATGGGGATGTTGTTATACTTCCTGCTTTCGGAGCTACTGTTCAAGAAATGAAACTTTTGCATGAGAAAGGTTGTCATATCATTGATACAACTTGTCCATGGGTTTCTAAGGTTTGGCATACAGTTGAAAAACATAAAAAACATATTTTCACATCTATTATTCATGGAAAATTTAAGCATGAAGAGACTCTCGCTACAAGTTCATTTGCAGGTAAATATTTAGTTGTACTTGATCTAGAAGAAGCAAATTACGTATCTGAATATATTCTGGGGAGAGGCAATAGAAATGAATTTATGAACAAATTTGCTAAAGCTTGTTCTAATGGATTTGATCCTGATAAAGATTTAGATAGAGTGGGAGTTGCAAATCAGACAACTATGCTTAAGAGCGAGACTGAGGAAATTGGAAAGGTTTTTGAAAAGACGATGTTAAAAAAATTTGGACCAGAAAACTTAAATAGTCACTTTTTAGCTTTTAATACTATTTGTGACGCGACTGAAGAGAGACAAGACGCAATGTTCTCTTTGGTTGATGAAGACCTTGATATTCTAGTAGTAATTGGAGGTTTCAATTCATCCAATACTACTCATTTACAAGAAATAGCAATTACTAAAAATATTTCTTCTTTTCACATTGATACGCCAGAGAGGATATCAGTCAAAGAAAACTCAATATTTCATAAACCACTAGGATCAGAATTAGAACTTAAAAATAATTTTCTACCTAGTGGAAATATTAATGTTGGAATTACCTCAGGTGCATCTACTCCCGATAAGGTTGTTGCAGATGTTATTGAAAAGTTAATTGATATTGCTTCCTGAATTTGTTATTCATTTATAGATTTGCTTAGTTTTTTTAATTTATTAATCAGATAATTCCAAAAGATCTACTTTATTAACTAGAATAATGAAAAATCAATGAAGTATGGAAGACAAAGCACAAACTAATCAGGTTCAAACTGCAAGTATGAATAGGACTAAAGCGCCGCAAAAAGTTGAAGTTGTAGTTGCCAATTCATCTTCAGGGTCAGAAGTAAATATACTTGGAGAACTATCCATTTTTGTTTTAAGAATAGGTTTTTGTGCTTTGATGATTCATCATGGCCTTGAGAAACTTCAGGATCCACAAGGTTTTGCTGAGTTTGTAGTTGGTAAGTATTTTCCATTTTTGCCAGGTGATCCTGTTATTTGGACTTTTGGAGCGGCAATTACTCAATTGGTATGCCCACTAGGATTGGCTTTGGGGATTTTTGCGAGGCTTTCTTCTCTTGGTCTATTCTCCACCATGGCATTTGCAGTTTATTTCCATCTCCTTGATACTGGACTAGAAGGTTTTCCTCTTGCAGTGGTTGAAGGTCATAATTATGCTTTCGAATTGTCTTTTATATATGGTGCTATTTCTCTCTACTTTCTTTGTGCAGGTCCAGGCAGGTTATCTTTATTCAGAAAAACTAATAAGATTACATATTATCCAAAATCAACATAATTTAATGTAAAAAGTGCCTTTTTTGCGTAAATACCATTGAGATTCCTTTCAAATTACACATATCAATACTTTCTTGATCTCTTAGACTTCCTCCAGGTTGAATAATAGCTTTTATTCCATATTTATTTGCTAGTTCTACAGTATCAGCAAATGGGAAAAACCCATCGCTGGCCAAGACAGCATCAGAACACAAACTTCCAGCTGCTTTTAATGCAATTTTTGCTGCTCCAACTCTATTCATTTGTCCAGCTCCAATACCAATAGTTTTTTGGTCTTTTGCGATAACAATCGCATTAGATTTTACGTGTTTACAAATTTTCCATGCAAAATTTAGATCTAAGTTATTTTGATTACTAGGATTTTTATTAGTTACTGAAATCCAATTTTCAGTTTTTTCTTTGCTATCGTCAGTATCCTGAACTAGTAATCCACCCATTATTGACTTAGTAGAACTTTGATTCTTTTTTGGAAGTTGATCTTTTGAAAACTTTAAGATTCTTAAATTCTTTTTAACTTTTAAAATTTCTAAAGCTTCCTCATCAAAAGATGGAGCGACGACACACTCTAAGAAAATATCCTTGAGGTGATTTGCGGTTTCACTATCAACATTTGAATTAAAAGCAACTATTCCTCCAAATGCACTAACAGAGTCACATTCCAAAGCATTCAAAAATGCTTGTGAAGCTGAATTACTTATAGAGGCACCACAAGGATTATTGTGTTTTAAAATAACAGAAGCAAACGTGGCGGTTGTAAGCTCATCATTTTCTGTGTAGCCAAATTCTAAAACTGTTGAAAGTGCCGACTCTAGATCCAATAGATTGTTATAACTTAAGTCTTTACCTTGTAATTGCTCTGCTGAGTTCCATCCAAAATTACTTAAACCATACCAAAAAGCTTTTTGATGTGGATTCTCCCCATATCTTAAGGTTTTGATTAGTGGATAAGATTCAATATATTTGGAAGATTGTAAGCATCTTTCTTTGCTTATCCAATTAGATATTGCAGTGTCATAATCTGCAGTATGTTGAAAAGCTTCAAGGGCTAATTTTGCTTTATATGAGTCCTTTAATTCACCTTTTTTACTTTCTTCAAGAAAATTTTGATACTGACTAGGATCCACTAATACGGAAACGTCTTTATGATTTTTTGCTGCAGAACGAATCATTGATGGCCCTCCGATATCGATATTTTCAATAGCATCTTCCCATTTTGCTCCCTGTTCTACAGTTTTCTTAAAAGGATATAAATTTACAACTACCAAGTCAATGAGTTCAAGATTGTGGGCTTCTATATCTCTTTTATGTTCCTTATCAGTTCTTTTAGCTAAAATTCCTCCGTGTATTTTTGGATGTAAAGTTTTAACTCTTCCTCCAAGTATTTCTGGAGAATTAGTAAATTCTGCAACTTTAATAACTGGAATTTTTGCCTCAATAAGATGTTTTGCAGTTCCTCCACTTGATAAGATTTTATAATTAAATTGTTCGATCAATTCCTTACAAAATGGAATTATATTTTTTTTATCAGAGACACTTACTAAAGCTAATGGTGACATTATGGGAAATTTTACTTACTTAAGAATATAAACATGAAATACGATATGAATCATGAATTTGTCTCGATTAGCTCTCAAACTGCAACTCATAGAATTATTTTGATACATGGTTGGGGAGCCGATTCAGATGACCTTTTAACAATTGGGGAGGAGATTGCAGAAAAAATAAATCTTGATTTTGAGGTAATCTCTTTAAGGGCTCCTGGATTGCATCCAAGTGGTCAAGGAAGACAGTGGTATGGATTGTACCCACATGATTGGAATGGAGCTAAGGCTGAAGTAAATAAACTTTTAGGAACATTAAAAAAATTTGATACTGATCAGATTTCACTCAGAAAAACAATTTTGTTGGGTTTCTCTCAAGGTGCGGCAATGGCAATTGATGCAGGATTTAAATTAAATTTTGGATTAATTGTTGCTTGTAGTGGTTATCCTCATCCAAACTGGGTACCGGGGGAAAAATGCCCACCATTAATAATCAGTCATGGTTTATTTGATAATGTTGTACCTATAGATGCTTCAAGAGTTATTTATGAAAAAGTAAAAAGTAAGTCCTCTAAATTTTGCGAATTATTAGAATTCGATGGATCACATCAAATTGATTCAAATTTAATTAATTTTATAAGTTCAAATATGAGTAATATTTTTTAAACAAAAGCATATTCATATTCTTCAATCTCTTCCCAATCATCTGCAGTAAGTTCTAGACCTTCAAATATTTTTTCTTCACCAATCCCTTCAACTACAACTTTTAGAGATGGAAATAAAAAATGATTTTCTTCAGCATACTGTGCACTAAATAAACCCTTTTCGCCCCAAAAAAACCTATCAGTGGTATGTTCATTTCTGCGAACGTTAAAAACTGAAGGCGCTGATAAAGCATTTTCAGCTATGAATCTTCTTGCTGCTGTAACTGGTTTATGTTTGCCAGTTTCGATATGATAAATAGGAACATGTGCCATTACCCTTTGACCAGCCAATCTTCTTCTGCTGATTCTCTTTCTTTTTTTTGACATTGATTGGTACTCCTGAAATTATTTATGAGATTAGTCTTATTTATTTTTACTAATCTTACATCTGTGATTTTGAATTCACATAAATTACATAGAGGACCCATCAACCCCTGATGTAGCTTAAAATATGATCAAATATTCATATTTAAGGCTGACTAAAGACAGACCTCTTTATATATCTTAATACTTTTTTCATATTTTACAAGCCCTTTTTCAAATTTTTTCTAAAAATTACTCACAATTTCATTAATTATGAATCTCTCAAAAAAATTTGAAGAATTAATTGCAAAACAGCTAGAGAGTTTTGGTTGTTCAATGGGAGTAACTCATTTAGTTATGTATCTTGCTTCGGCTAAGCAAGGAACTAAAGCATCTTTTGAAATGGTGAGTCAATGGCCACAAATTGATAAGCTTTTAGTATCAATAGAAGATGATCCTTCACTAAAAGTTTCTTCACCTAATAGAAGATGGTACCCGCTTCAAGAAAATGATATTTTGCTTGGGGTCCTTAGGGTCGAAACTGATTTGAAAGGTGGGAATTGGCCAGTATCTCTTGATTCTAGATTAAAAGCGCTTTCAATATCTTTAGCTAAATGTGTTTCTATCGAATTAGAACGCCAAAATAAAAATGAAGAAATTAATTATCTCAAAAATCAGGTCAATGTCATAATCCATCAATTGAGGAATCCATTAGCTGCTCTCAGGACATATGCAAAATTACTAATAAAAAGACTTGGTTCAGATGATGACTCAATTGAAATTGTCGAACGCATGATAATAGAGCAAAAACAAATTAATCAATACATGGATTCTTTTGTTCAATTAAATTCACCTATCCAACTTCCTCTAGAAATTGGAGAGGAAAGATTATTATTACCACCAAATTTAGATAATAAAAAGGTCATAACTGTTCAGGGTTTATTGAGGCCAATATTAGAAAGGGGTAAAGCTAATGCGGACTTAGAGAATAGAGATTGGACTGAACCTTCTCTTTGGCCAGATTGGACTTTATCGCCACTAAAGGCAAAATATGCTGTAATTGCTGAAATTGTGGCAAATTTATTAGAAAATGCGTTTAAATATGCCCAAAAAGATGCTGAAATTGGACTTACAATTACGAGTGATGGACTTTGTATATTTGATAATGGCAAAAAAATAACCAAAAATGAAAACGAGAAAATTTTTGAAAAAGGTTTTAGAGGTTCTGCCGCTAAGAAGAAGGACGGCACTGGTGTTGGACTTTTTTTGGCGAGGAAATTAGCGCAACAAATTGGAGGAGAATTGAGATTGCTGGAAGATAACTCGATTGATAATACTAATGAATTAAAAAATCTTAAGAAGAAAAATATTTTCTATTTAGAACTTCCTATAAAAGAATTGCATGCATAAAGAGCATTGCAGTTTCAACTAGTACAACACTTGCACCGCAGGCATCTCCATTGAAGCCTCCAATTTTATTCCCCAGTATATTTGGGATAGAATAGCTTATAAAAATACCAATCAAAATCAGAATTAGAAATTTAATTAATATTGCTTGGGATGTAATTGAAACTAATTGGTATGCAATGAAAATTAAAAGAAAAATAATAGAGATCAAAGATTCTTTTTTGAATCCATTCCAAAACTTTTTATGACTAATAGATTTTTTCTTATAACTCATATATTTAAACTTTTCAATAAAAAATAAATTTGAAAATCTGCCCCAAAATAAGCATATAGGTAAAACAAAAATTATTAGGTTTTGAATTTTCAGTAGGCAAGCAATTTGAATTAAATTTATAAAAACCAAACCTTGAACCCCAAAGGCCCCAACCTTACTATCTTTCATGGCTTTTAAACGTTTCTTTTTACCCGCAAAAATTCCATCGAAAGTATCCATTAAACCATCGAGGTGTAGACCACCAGTAATTAAATATCCTGAAGCCAAACAAATTAAAGTAGATGCATAAATTGACCAAGAGTTTGTTTTTAAAAAAAGAAAAATATAACTCTGAATTGTTCCAATAAAAAATCCTAAAGGCGGTGCAAATTGCGCAATATTTTTAAATTCGGGATTAATTAAAGGTATCTTTGGAAATGTCGTATAGAAAATCCAAGATCCTGCAAAATTTTTTATTAAATATTTTTTGATGAGTAAATATAGATTCAATACTAAATAATAGGGTAGATTAATAAAAAAGGATCAAAAAATTTTATAAATCATCGTGTTTGAATTTGAAATTTCATCGACTTGCAGTAATACAGGTGCAAGAACTGGTATATTTCATACTCCAAATGGTCAGGTTAAAACACCAAAGTTTATGCCTGTGGGTACTTTAGCAACGGTTAAAGGGATTTCATCTCAACAGTTAGACTCTACAGGCTCAGAAATGATTCTCTCAAATACCTTTCACCTTCATTTACAACCTGGAGAAAAACTAGTTAAAGAATCTGGCGGAATACATAAGTTCATGAATTGGCCTAAGCCAATTCTTACTGATTCAGGCGGCTATCAAGTTTTTAGTTTGGCAAAATTAAATAATATTTCTGATAATGGTGTGGAATTTAAAAATCCAAGAGATGGTAGCAATGTATTTTTGTCACCTGAAAAAGTAATGCAGATTCAAATGGATCTTGGATCGGATGTTGCGATGGCTTTTGATCATTGCCCTCCGCACACAGCTAGCGAAAATGATATTGAGGAATCTTTACAAAGAACTCATTCATGGTTGCAAAAATGTGTTGAGACTCATAAGAAATCCAATCAAGCATTATTCGGAATAGTTCAAGGAGGTAAGTATGAGAGATTAAGAGAACTTAGCGCAAAATTCACAAGTTCTTTTGATCTTCCTGGAATAGCAGTAGGAGGTGTAAGTGTTGGAGAGGCAGTCGAAGAAATACATAGTGTAATTAATTACGTCCCGAAATTCTTGCCAATAAATAAACCAAGATATTTAATGGGAATTGGCTCTTTGAGAGAAATTTCATTAGCTGTTGCTAATGGATTTGATATATTTGACTGTGTTTTGCCTACAAGACTAGGAAGACATGGGACTGCATTTCTTAATGATGAAAGATTAAATTTGCGAAATGCTCGATTTAAAAATGATTTTTCTCCGATTGACAAAACTTGTAAATGCGAAACCTGTAGTTCTTATTCTCGTGCATATTTGCATCATCTAATAAGAAATGATGAAATATTAGGTCTTACCCTAATAAGTTTGCATAATATTGCTCATTTAATAAGATTTACTAATGCTATTTCTAATGCAATAAAAGATAATTGTTTTACAATTGATTTCGCTCCTTGGAAATCATCCTCTATTGCTCACCATACGTGGTAACGTCTTATCATAATTAATTAAATTATTAAAAAGGTGCTCATTCTATTTAATACATTCGCTGAATTGCCTGAGGCTTACAAGGCTTTTGCTCCAACCGTTGATGTTCTCCCACTAATTCCTTTATTTTTCTTTTTATTGGTATTTGTTTGGCAAGCTGCAGTTGGATTTAAATAAAATACTTTAGTCTAGATAGTTAATCTCAGAAAGGATTTTCAAGTAAAATCGCATCTCCAGAATTTTCTACAGCACTCTCTATAAAATCAGCTATTTTTAAAGCTCTTGAGGCTTGCTCGCCATCTACCTCGGGAGATTCTTTGCCTTGAACGCATTTAAGAAAATGCTCTAACTCTGCATAAAGAGGCTCTATGGAAGTTGTATTAACTTCTTCAACATATCCATCATTCCTATAGACTAATTCACCATGTTCTGCTGTGTATGATTCATGAGATTTTCGATGAATTTGAAGAGAGTGATTTAAGAAATCAGTTTCAACTAGTCCATTTTGGCAGTGAACACTTAAGCTTCTAATTTTTTTATGACTCATTTTGCTTGCAGTTAAGCTTGCAATAACATTATTTTTAAAAACTAAAGTCGCATTTACATAATCTATTAATCCTTCGCTATTTCTACCTCCAACTGCTGCTAATTTTTGTATTTTTGAGTTCACAAGCTCCAAAATAAGATCAATGTCATGAATCATTAAATCCATTACTACAGAAACATCATTTGCTCTATCTGCGTGAGGACTATGCCTTCTTGCTTCTAAAACAACAATTTCTTCATTATTTACTATTTTATTTAATTCTCTAAAAGCAGGATTAAATCTTTCAATGTGCCCAACTTGTAATAAACAATCACTTGCATTCGCGGCCTTTATTAAAGATTTTGCTTCTAACTCATTAGCTGCAATTGGTTTTTCAATTAGAACATTGATACCTCCTTTAAGACAATCCAGTCCTACTTTTTGATGAAGTAGTGTTGGGACAGCGATACAAATAGCATCAACTTTCGGGATTAAGTCCTTATATTCCCTGAACCATTCACATTGAAATTGGTCAATAGCTAATTTGCCTCTCTCTTCATTTGGATCTGCAACTCCTATGAGATTTGCATCTTTGAGTAAACTTAGTACTCGAGCATGATGCCATCCCATATTTCCTATACCTATGACTCCAACCTTTACGGGTGATGAGGTTGGTTGCATAACTTTAATCCATACATTTATGTATTATTATCCTCTATCGGAAGCCAAATTTAGCTTTTAGGCAGAATTATTTTAACACGGTCAATTTTTGGGCCTGACATAGAAATAACTTCAAATTTAATATTATGAAAATCTAAAACGTCGCCAATTTTTGGAACCATTTGGAATTTTTCTAGAAGAAATCCGGCAAGGGTATAATAATCTGGACCTTCTGGGATAGAACATCCTAACTTTTTATTGATATCTATAATTTCAGATTTCCCAGCTATTGACCATTTTCTAGAGAAATTATCTAACATTTTCATATCTGAATAAATCCTACTACTTAACATTTCTTCTCCAACTATTTCTCCATTTAGATCAGCTGCAGTTATGAGCCCCTCTGTCCCACCATGTTCATCAACTACTAGTAAGAAAGGATTGTATTCTCTTACTATTGGTAGTATTTCTGCTAATGAACTTGTTTCTATTATTTTTGTCACTGGTAAAAGGAAAGGCTCCAATAATGTATCTGCTTCCATTTCGCCTTTTGATATGGGCTTAGCTAAATAACGCAAATCTAGTACACCTAATACATCATCTAGAGACTCATCAATAACAAAGAAGCGCGCATGTCGAGTTTTGTCTACTTGTTTCATGAGTTCTGAAAAGGTTATGTTTTTTGGCAAAGTTACCATTTCAGATCTTGGAATCATTACTTCTTTTACCTGCGTATCTTTTAAAGCAAAAACACCTTCAAGAATATTCTTCTCATCTGGCTTTAAACCCGTAACATTATCAGTTTCTATAAGAGTTTCTAATTCTCCTGCGGATAAACCCGAATTTAAAGAATCCCATTTGTTATTTAAATTGAATAAACCTAAACAGGCGCTTGCAAAAAACTCGATTATCGTAACTATAGGCTGCATTGCTTTTCTTACTGCATCGAATATGGTAGTCAACCTTAGTGCAGCAGATTCTGGATTATTAATTACTAAGGCCTTAGGAATTAGTCCAGACACAAGAGTAACTATTAAAACAACAAATAAGAATAGTAGAAGATCATAAAATCTATTTTGCAAAATATTTTTTTTCCAAAAATCATTTGCTACGCTATTGCTGATCCATCCAATTGCAATTAATGAAATTGTTACCCCAAATTGAGAAGCAATTAAGGAAGATCTAAATCTTTTTTGAATTTTTAGAATTGAAAATGCTCCTTTCTTTTTTTCTTCAATTAGTCTTAAAACTTTGCTCGGTCTTATTAATAAGAAAGAGAGCTCACTTGCCGCGAAAAAAGCTGGGAAAAATAAAATAAAAAAAAGAAGAGTTATTTTCATTCAATGACAAATTAATAATGGGGGTGGCGAGGATCGAACTCGCCTTAGCCAAATTATGAGTTTGGTGCATTCACCAGATTGCTACACCCCCAAGGGAATTCATGTAATTTTAAATACATTGATTTTAAATATACAATATAAAAATAATATTTCAAAAAACTCCTTCTTAGTAAGTTTTTGTGAGATTTCTTGTTTTTCTTCTAATCTTTAAATATAAATTTAACTTTTACTAATGGGTAATTTTTCAGAAAAGTATGATTTAAATAAAGCTAAATTGTTAAAACAGTTAATAAAAAAGTCTTATAAGAAGGGAGACTTCACTTTATCTTCTGGTAAAAAAAGCAGTCATTACTTGAACTGTAAACCGGTCTCTTTGAATGGCGAGGGTCTAAACTTAATAAGCGATTTATTTTTAGAGTTAAAGGACTCAAGGTCAAAAGCTGTAGCAGGATTGACATTAGGTGCAGATCCTCTAGTAAGTGGATTAATTGTCAAAGCAGCTTTGCAAGGTATTGACCTTAATGGTTTAATAATTCGAAAAGAAATTAAAAATTATGGCACCAAAGCTGGAATTGAGGGGCTTACATTAGAAGAAGGAACTTTGGTAACTGTCTTAGAGGATGTTGTCACAACTGCTGGTTCAGTAATTAAAGCTATAAAAAAGTTAAGAGAAAATAATTATATTGTTGAGGAAGTTTTGTCTATAGTTGATAGGCAAGAAGGGGGTCGTGAAGCCCTTAATGATGAAAATGTTAAATTAAAGAGTCTTTTTACCATAAAAGACTTTTTATAATTATCCTAATAATGCAAGATATAAAAAAAAAGTTTTGGCTTGAAAAATTTGATTGTTTTTCTGTTACTGGAGGAGATTCTAGGAAATTCTTGAATGGAATAACAACGAGTAATATTCTAAATTCAGAAAATAAAGTTATTAAATCTTGTTGGTTAAATCCAAATGGAGTTCTAAGGTCATTAATTGAAATTATTTTTTTAGAAAAAAACTTAGAAGTAATTATTTTGGCGGGTAACACTAATGAAATAATTGATTACTTTAATCAAATTATTTTTCCAGCGGACGATGTACTTCTAAGTGAACCTTTCTTGATAAATAGAATTCAGGAAATTGACGAATCTAGTTCATGGAGGACTTACCAGCCTATTTTCTTCAAAACAGAAGATAAAGAATTTGAAATATATAAAAATAAACTAAATTTTTTAAATTCCAATGATTTAAAACTTTGGAAGATCAATCAGGCAATACCCTCATTAGAAATGGAAATAAACGGAAAAAATAATCCTCTTGAGCTTGGATTACAAGATCTTATAGATTTTAATAAAGGTTGTTATTTAGGACAAGAAACAATATCAAAAATAAAGAATGTTTCTTCTTTAAAACAGGAAATAAGAATTTGGCAATCATTTGAATCTAACTTGAATTTAGACGTTGAAGATAAAAATTTATATATAAATTCTAATAAGAATATTTCTGTAGGCAAAATCACTAGTTTTTTTAAATCTGATTCACAAATAAAAGGATTAGCAATGATAAAAAGAAAATATTTAGAGGAAGGAAGTTATTTTTTTTCAGAAATTTTTGGAAAAATTATTATAAATAAATCTGTAGGATCAATTTTTCTTTAATTGATTTTTGATTAAATATTCTGCAATTTTTAGAGTAGCAAAACAATCATCTTTGTTATATTGGGCAATTTTTTTTAAAAATATTTCGTTTTCTGTAATTTGATATTGAATCCACCAATAAAGGGCTTTTGAGCCACTTACATTTTTCTGCATCCATTCAAATCCAAGCCAATTAGAAATAGTTTTTAATCCATAGTTTTTTAGTGGTAATATCCAAGACTTTCTTATTAAGGTATGTAAGTCTATAAATCTTGAGGCAAGTGAATCAATTTCTTCAAAACTAAAATTTAGGTTTTTAGCAATATTAATTATTGCTATCTTTTCAGTCTCTCCGTAATGTAAAACTGGCCATTCCTTCTGTGAATAAAGTATTTCGATAATTTTCCTGTAAGATTCTTCTTTATTTTTTTTGAGATTTAAAATTGGTTTATAAATAAGATCTTCTTTTTTTGTAAATAAATTATTTATTTTTAAAAAACCATATAAAAAGTCATGCTTATCATCTGGATTTGACTCAATATCAAATATATAAAATCCTGAACATGTTTTTTCTAGTAGATTGTTAGGATCATTTTTATTGGAAATGCGATATGGTTTCCCAGAAATATAAGCTTGTGCTTGCTTTACAAATACGGATGCTTTTTCATACTTTTGATCATTGAATTTAGATAATTTCTCTCCAAGTTTTTTTTCGCTATACGAAGCTAATGTTTGGGTATCAGATATTCCATTTGTTATCAGTAATGAGGCCGTTTTGGATCCTATCCCATCTATATCTGTTAGATTTCCATTCTCTTTTGCTTCTTTGTCACAAAATTTTTGCCATGAACAAATAGTACATTTTTTTCTATCTTGAGTTATTTCTGGCATAAATCCCTCCAAGCATTCATGCAAACTTAATAAAACGTTCAAAACTTTTTTCCTTAATTTTTTATTTAAATAAATTTCTTCAACATTAACTTTTTTATCAAAACTTGAAATTACTAATCCTTTCTCAACTTTAGATTCTTGAAAAGATTCCAACAGCATAGAACTAAAAGCTAAGTCGAATAAATGTTCTTTAGTGGTTTTATGCCCTAACTTATAAACAGCAGGTAAATATTTATATTGTCCCCATTTACTTTTACCTTTAGCCTTTACAAGTAATTGTGGACGTATCTCTGCGTTAATATTTTGGAAGAGATCCCCTTTGATTCTCAATCCAATTACCCCTTGATATCCATTTTCACAGGCTTTTAATCCTGTATATATTTCACTATTACAATAGTCAGAGAAAATTTGAAACTGATTAATTTTATCTATAGCTTTATGGGGAGACCAAACTTCATTAGATTTTTTACCCTTAAAATCGAGCCATGCTTTTCTTTTGCATCTTGTAAAACTTTTTAAATGGAGAGAATTCAAATTATTTTTTAAGGGGCGGTTTTAAAATTTACTCATATAAATTAGTATAGATAATTAGAAGAAATCAAGGAAATTTTAAATTTGACAGCTGATAAATCAGATAAGATAAAATTTGGAACTGATGGGTGGAGAGGAATTATTGGATTTGATTTTAATTTATCCAATCTTTCAAGAGTTGTTGTTGCTGCATGCCAGGAGTTGCATTATCAATACTATAAAGAAGTTAATTCAAAGAAAATTATTATTGGATATGATCGTAGATTTATGGCTTGTGAATTTGCCAAGCAAATAGTGCCTTTTGTAAGAGGATGTGGTTTTGAACCGATCTTATCTAATAGCTTTGTTACAACACCCTCTTGTAGTTTCTATGCCAAAGAAGTCGGTTGTCTTGGAGCGTTAGTAATTACAGCAAGTCATAATCCATACAATTGGCTAGGTCTGAAAATAAAGAGTTTTAATGGATGTTCTGTTGACGAATCTTTTACAAGTGCAATTGAAAAAAGATTCATGCTTGGAAATTCAATTGAAAAAATAGATGGAGTTAATCAATTGGTAGATATTAAGAAATTTCATTTAGATAGAATTAAATCCCTTTTTGATATTGACTTTATTTCCAATAGATTGAAAAAATTGAAATTGAGAATTTTTGTAGATTCTATGCATGGTTCAGCTGCAAATTGCATGGCTGAGATTTTTGCCTCTAATGACTTAGAAGTTATTTCAGAAATCAGGAAAGATGCTGATCCTTTTTTTGGAGGAAAACCTCCTGAACCTCTTTTAAATTATGTAAATGATCTAAATCAAATACTAAGGAAAAATTCAACAAATGAAGTTAAAACCCTAGGAATTATATTTGATGGTGATGGTGACAGAATTGCGGCAATTGATGAAAAAGGGAGATACTCTAGTACTCAAGATCTACTCCCATACTTTATTAGCTATTTGGGCGAAATTAAAAATAATTCTTATCCAGTTTTAAAAACTGTTAGTGGTTCAGATATTATTAAAAATATATCAGAGAGTCAAAATAGAGATGTTTTTGAACTTCCAGTTGGCTTTAAATATATTGCTGAAAAAATGATTAAAGAGAAAATATTTATTGGAGGAGAGGAATCCGGAGGAGTTGGTTTTGGTGACTTTATGCCTGAAAGAGATGCTCTATATGCTGCAATGGTTTTATTAAATGGAATTGCCGAAAAATCGCAATATTTATATCAAACCTTAGATGAAATTCAAAAAGATTTTGGGCCAAGTTTTTATAAAAGAATTGATATTAAATTTCCAAATCAGTCTGAAAAAAATAAAGTAAAAGAATTTATAATACAAAACATCCCTGAGAATATTAATAATCACAAGTTAAAAAGTATCTCAAAGATTGATGGAATAAAGTTGAGAATTGATAAAAATTTTTGGCTTCTTTTTAGGTTTTCAGGAACGGAACCTCTTTTAAGGTTATATTGTGAAGCACCAAAAAAATCTTATTTAGATGAGTTATTAGAGTGGGGTCAAGTATTTATAAATTTGACAGGAAAGTAATAATGAAAAATTTATATTTAGCCAGTAAGAATAAAGGTAAAATTGAAGAATATAAGAAATTGCTTGCTGGAGTTAATTGTAAATTATTACTCCAGCCAGAATCATTAGATGTTGAAGAGAATGGACTGACATTTAGAGATAATGCAATTAAAAAAGCGAGTGAAGTTTCTAGAAAAACTAATAATTTCTCGATAGCAGATGATTCAGGAATTTGTATTGAAGCATTAGATGGTAAACCTGGTATTTACTCATCTAGATATGCAGAAAATGATCAGAAGAGAATTGCACGAGTTTTAAAAGAACTTGATGGACTTCAAAATAGAAGTGCTTTCTTCATTGCCAATATTTGTGTTTGTTCCCCAAATGGTGAAGTGATTATTGAATCTGAGGCCAAATGTCATGGCAATATTATTTTAAAACCGAGAGGAAAAGGTGGTTTTGGGTATGACCCAATTTTTGAGGAGAGATCTACCAGATTAACTTTCGCAGAAATGAGTGATGATATTAAAGACTCTTGTAGTCATAGAGGAAAAGCATTAAAAAAAATTATTCCAGATTTAATTGAAATTTTTTCTTAAATTCCATTAACCCAAGATCCATGAAGGCCATGAGGAATTGAAATGGGTAATTCATAAACAGCTAATTCTTTTAAGTCTTTTGCGTCTAATATCACTAAATCGCTCCCTCTTCTTTCTCCGTTCCATAAAAGTATAAATATAAATCCCTCATCTTCTTGTGCAGAGTTTTCTGATGGAACCATAATTGGTTCACTTACGAATCCACTTGGGCCTGCTGACCAAGAAATCTCTTCCTTAGAAGATAAATTTATTTTTTTTATTGCTTGAAGTGGAGCATTACCCAGCTTTTGAGATGTGCTTGCCATCCAACTAAAAGTTGCTTTTAATCCTAAGTTTTTAGGATTAACAACAGCAAATTCACAACATTGTTCACTTAAAGTTTCAAGTTCACTAGTTTTTTTCTTTAGATCGATAATTGATCTTTTCAGTTTTCCTTCTGGATATTTATCAAAGTCAATATCCCTAAAATTCTCGTCTGGACCAACTGATGGGAAATCATCATAAAAAATACTATCTAATACGATTTTGGAATCTTTTTCAAAAGCATTTACATGATGAAAAACGAATCCTTCTGGAGCATCTATTGTTAACGGTGGCTGACCTCTAAATAATCCACTTTCTCTGGGGATGATAAAAAACTTTGCCTTTTTATTTGGGTTTGACTTTAGACATTGTGCTGCTCCTCTTTGACCCATTACAAATGGAAGAGGATTGAAATCAATAGCATTCTGTAAAAATATTGCCCAATTAGTTGTAATTGCGAAATCATGAAGGAATGCAAAGCCATTAAAAGTATCTTTTCTGTCAAAAATGAGCTCTCCAGAATTTGTACCAGCATTATTGAATTCCATTAATCTAATGGTACTTTTTGGCCCGGTTTGTACTCCAAAAGTGACTAAAAGTTCTGAAGATTCATTTGAGTTTAGGTCTTTTTTAGGATGAGCACTGAATGCTTCGTTAGGCTTGAGTACCCCTTTTAATGTTGTTAAACCAATAGTGTCAAGACTATCAGGATCCATTGCATGCGGACCGGCTGCTTCCCATAATGCGAGAATTTCATCTCCTAATTTAATGACATGAGTATTAGCAATATTCTTGAATTTTAGATCTAATACATTATTTAAAATTCCGCCATTTTTTTGTGTCCCAAAAACACCTCTATAAATAAATTTATTTATTTTTTCTTCTTCCAAATAGCCTTTAGTTTTAACAAATCTATTTGTTAAAAATGGCTGACCATTTTCGAATTTTATTGAAGTTATCATTCCATCGCCATCAAATGGATGATGTACCCATTGGCCTCCTCTCTCTAGTATTCCTGGTCCATTTCTTAATAATGTTCCATTTAAATTTTTAATATTATTACCTTTCCTAATTGTTAGAGGCTTTTTAGTAAGCTCTTTTTCTACATTTTGATACGCACTTGACCAATCTTCTTTATTAAAAATTTTAAATTTATCAATTTTTTTATCTTGTAAATTAGTCACAACAAAATATTCACTTTATCTATCTTCGCCAAAAATCAACTGAATTGTGGCTGATTTGAAAAAATTCCTATTTTAATCATTTTCTAAAATTCCTTTACTGCTTGGAATTGAATCAGATCTTCTTAGATCTATTTCGGTAGCCATTCTCATTGCTCTTGAAAAAGCTTTAAAGCACGCCTCAACTATATGATGTGAATTACTTCCTCGTATTTGATTAATATGCAGAGTAATACCGCTGTTATTTACAAAGGCAATAAAAAACTCTCTTACTAGTTCAGTATCATAATTTCCTATTCTAGGGGCTTTTAGTTGAAGATCATAAGAAAGATGTGGTCTGCCAGAGCAGTCTAGAGTTACTTGAACTAATGCTTCATCTAATGGGGCAAAGAAATGTCCAAATCTGCTTATTCCTTTTCTTTCTCCCAGGGCTTTTGAAAATGCTTTGCCTAATGCGATTCCTACATCTTCATTTGTATGATGATCATCAATATGGGTATCTCCAATTGCTTTTATTTTTAAATCGAACAAACCATGACTGGATATTTGATGAAGCATATGATCTAAGAATGGTATCCCTGTATCAATCTCAGAAATCCCATTTCCATCTAAGTTTATAAATACAGAAATATCTGTTTCATTCGTTTTTCTTTTTATTTCAGATTGTCTTAGAGATGACATTTTTATGCAGAAAACTTAGTTTACATTCCATTAATGCAGTAACCCGCATCAACATAAATTGTTTGGCCTGAAATGCCGCTAGAGAGATCACTCAATAAAAAAGCAGCAGTATTACCTACTTCTGTTTGAGTGACTGTTCTGCGTAAAGGAGCCTTTTCTTCAACATTGTGAATCATATCTAAAATGCCACCTATAGCAGAACTCGCAAGTGTCCTTATAGGCCCAGCACTTATTGCGTTAACTCTAACTTGTTTTTCGGGACCAAGTTCTGCAGAGAGATATCTTACTGAAGCTTCTAAAGCTGCTTTAGCAACTCCCATCACGTTATAGTTAGGAATCGCCCTTTCTGATCCTAAATAAGTTAATGAGACAACTCCAGCACCATCACTAAAAAGTGGTTTTGCTGCTTTACATAAAGGTGCTAACGAATAAGCACTTATATTTAGAGCCCTATCAAAACCCTCTGAAGTGGTAGCACTATAATCTCCAATTAATTCATCGCGTCCTGCAAATGCTAGGCAGTGAACTAATCCGTCAAGTTGTCCCCAATTGTTTTTTATATTTTTAAAGATTTCTTCAATTTGAGCTGGATTTTGAACATCAAGAGGCAAAAATAACGATGGGTTTAAAGGTTCAGTTAGTTCTCTAACTTTAGATTCGAATCTTCCCTTATCATCAGGCAAATATGTTATTCCAAGTTCTGCACCAGCTTTTGAAAGTTGTTGAGCGATACCCCATGCTATTGAACGATTGTTGGCAATTCCCGTAACAAGAATTTTTTTGCCAGTTAGATTTAGAAGCATTTTGTTTATTATTTCTATTATTCTCCTATATAAAAGTACCTATCTTTGCGGATTACTGCAAAATATACAATAATTTTCAAATATCAAAGAATTTTTAACTTGAACATGGTCAGAACAAATTCTATGGTTTTGCAACTAGGTTTTCAATTACCTAATTTCGAAATGTTAAATGCTAATTCTTCAAAAAATGAATATTTTAATTCTCATAATCTAGATAATCGGCATTTACTTTTAATGTTTGTTTGTGCCCATTGCCCATTTGTTAAATATATTGAGAATCAAATTTTCACTTTAAGTAAAGAAATTGAAAATACAGTTCAAACAGTTGCAATCTCTAGTAATGATATTGTCACTCACCCTTCAGATTCTCCTAATAATTTGAGATTACAAGCACAATCACAGGGATGGAGTTTTCCTTATTTATATGATGAAAATCAAAATTTTGCTAAGGAATTAAAAGCCGCTTGTACTCCAGATTTTTATCTTTTTTCAAATAAAGGAGATGGTGATTTTTTATTGTTTTATCATGGCCAATTAGACGACAGTAGACCAGGTAATAATATCCCTCTTTCTGGTAAAGATTTGCGCTCTGCTGTAAGAGATTTAAATCAAGATAATTCTTATCCTTCAAATCAGATACCTTCTTTAGGTTGCAATATTAAATGGACTCCTGGTAAAGAACCAAGTTGGTTTAAATGAATTAAAATTTTTTTTTACCCATAGAAATATGGTTTAGGGTTAATATATTCACTATGCAGATACCTCCATTTACTTTAAATAGGCAGTACCAAGAAATTGGCTCTGAAATTGAGAGTGAGGTTTCTAAAGTTTTAAAAGGTGGCCAGTATATCGGAGGACAAGAAATTGCCAAATTTGAGGAGAGTTTTTCCAATCTGATTGGTGTTGAAAATACTATTGGATGTAATAGTGGAACTGATGCTTTGGTATTAGCTTTGCGCGCATTAGATATTGGTGTGGGTGATGAAGTTATTACCTCATCCTTTAGCTTTTTTGCGACTGCAGAGGCAATTAGTGCAGTTGGCGCTAATCCTATTTTGGTAGATATAGATCCTCAAACTTATCTCATTAATGCTGAACTAATAGAACAAGAAATAAATTCTAATACCAAGGCAATTATGCCAGTTCATTTATTTGGGAATGCAGTGAATATGACCTTAATAAAATCTTTAGCCAACAAATATGACTTAAAAGTAATCGAAGATTGTGCTCAGGCAACATGCACAATGTGGCAAAATTCCAAAGTTGGTAGTATCGGTGATATAGGCTGTTTTAGCTTTTTCCCTACTAAGAATTTAGGAGCTGCTGGAGATGGTGGAGCAGTAACAACTTCAGATCATAAGATTGCCAAAAAAATAAGAGAACTGGCTGTTCATGGTAGCCCAATAAGATATCACCATACACAAATAGGATATAACAGCAGACTTGATACCATTCAAGCTGCAATATTAAACATTAAAATTAAATATATTTCTAAGTGGATTAATAATCGCCAAAAAATTGCTAAAAATTACCTTGATTTATTAGAAAAAAATCCATTTATTAGTTTTCCAAAAATTAGCTCTGATTCAATTTCCCATTCTTGGAATCAATTTGTCATCAAATTAAGAAACGATAAATATTTTTTAAATGAAGATTTTTCAAATTTATTTGATACTGATTGCAAAAAATACTATTCCTTAAGGAATTTGGTAAAAAAACAACTTTTTGAAAAAGGTATTAATTCAATTATTTATTACCCAATTCCAATACACGCACAAATAGCTTACAAAAATAAAAATTTTTCTAGAACAAAACTCATAAATACAGAGAGAATTTGTACAGAAGTTCTTAGTCTTCCAATGTTTCCTGAAATTTCTTATGAAGAGCAAGTTTATGTTGCAGAAAATTTAAATAAAGTTTTAAAGAATTCTATAGAGGAAATTCAAATTTCAGCATAAAGTGATTTAAATAATCTTTGTTGTATGTTGTGACTAACAATAGGGCTTGAATAATTATTTTTTTCTAAATTAGATATCTCCCCATTTAATAATTCTGAATTTGACACTTTAGATAATTCAGGAATCCAATATTTTATATATTCGCAAATAGGATCAAATTTTTTTGCTTGGGTATATGGATTAAATATTCTAAGTGGTTTTGGATCCATACCGCTACTGGCGCTCCACTGCCATCCCCCATTATTTGCAGCTAAGTCTCCATCAACCAATGTCTCCATAAATTTTTTCTCGCCCATTTGCCAACTGCATATAAGGTCTTTTACCAGAAATGAAGCGACTATCATCCTACATCTGTTATGCATCCAGCCAGTACTATTTAGTTGACGCATTGCAGCATCAACTATAGGTACTCCTGTTTCTCCGTTGCTCCAATGTTGAAACCATTCATTATTGTTTTGCCATGGAAAGTGATCCCATTTTTTTCTATATGGACCTTTCTCTAGATCTGGGAAATGGAATAAGCAATGTTGATAAAATTCACGCCAAATAAGTTCTTTTTGCCAAGTTTCAATTGATAGGTAATTTTCTTGATTTGCAAAATCTGAATTTAAATTTAATGTGGCATTCCAAACTTTTCTAATGCTGATGGTGCCGAATCTGAGAGATGCACTTAGAAATGATGTCCCATTATGGGAAGGAAAATCTCTTGCAGAATTATAAGAATATATTTTTTTTTCGTTAATGAAGTTTTCTAATAGTGTTTCTGCAGCATTCTCTCCAGGTCTACAAGGGCAAATATTTGAACTTGGAAATTTGATATTTTTGATGAATTTCTCTAGAACAGAATCAGATGAATTTATTGTCTTATTTTCTTTGAGTGTATTATCTATATCTTTAAACTGGAAAACAACTTTATCTTGGTCATATGAACCTAATAAATTTATTTTTGATTTAAGGTTTTTATAAAAAGGTCCATAAACTGTATAAGGTTTGTTATTCCCCGAAAATATTTTTAAAGGTTCTATTAATAAGTGATCCCAAGTTTCAATAACTTGAATATTTTGTTCTTTTAAATTTTTTTTTATTTGTAAGTCGCGATTAATCTCATAAGGTTCAATTGATTTATTCCAAAAAACAAATTTAGCATCTATAGTCATTGCTAATTTAGGAATTATTAATACTGGATCGCCTTCTTCAAAAACTATTCTACTTCCCATTTTTTTCCATTTATTTCCTAATTCTTGAAGCGAATTTCCTAAAAACCAAGCTCTTGAGCTTGCATTGAAATCGTGTGAGTAATTTTTATCAAATATATAGGTTGAAGTAATAGCGTTTGATAATGAAAATGCTTTAATTAAAGCTTGATTATCAAATATTCTTAAATCCTTTCTATGCCAAAAAAGTATTCTAGGTTTATTCATAACTTCTCTAAAAATTGTTTGGCTCTAAACCAAGCTGTCACAGTTTTTGCATCGAGAATTTCATCCCCACTAGAAATAAGATTATCTAGTTCGTAGGGATTTAAAATTAATACTTCTATATCTTCATCTAAATCGCCTTTAACCTCGCAATTTAGTTTGCTTAAATCACGCGCTAAAAATAAATAAATTTCTTCATCTGCATAACCTGGAGCAGGGACAAGAGTTCCTAGTTCATCCCATTTGTTTGCACTGAATCCTGTCTCTTCTTGTATCTCTCTTTTAATTGAATCAATAGGTGTTTCACCTATTTCTAATGTACCTGCTGGAAATTCTAATAAATACCTTGAAACAGCAAATCTATATTGCCGAAGAATGATAACTTTTTTATCTTTTGTAATAGGAACTGCTAATGCTGCACCGGGATGTTTGATGTATCCATATTCACCTTCATGTCCATTTGGAAGCTCAATTCTATTTATTTCGAAACTAAATTTTTTAGACTTTAACTCAGATATTTTTTCTTTAAAAATTGATCTTTTTATAAGGTTTTTGTTGCCCATAATTTTTAAATAAAAATAGCCTAACAGTTATTTTTTGGTTTTGAAATCATTTAATAGACCATTTTGGGTTATCAAGTTTTTTGATTTTTTGGCTTCTACTTAAGATTTCAGAGAGTGGCGTAATAACGAAATTCCGATTCATGAATCTAGGGTGAGGTAAAGTTAATTCTTCGTCAACTGTGTGAAAATCTTCCCACCAAAGAATATCTAAATCGAGACATCTTGATAGCCATTTCTTCCCCATTGGCGTTTTTTCTCGTCCGAAAAATCTTTCTAACTTTTTAAGTTCTTTTAAAAGTAACTTCGCTTTTTTATTTGATGGTTTTGGAAAGGAATTACTTTTTATAAGCAATAGAGTATTTAAATAATTTGGCTGCTCATTTTCAACTCCATGAGGTAATGTCTCGTAAATTGAAGACCAAAAAAAGGTTGCATGAAATTTTATTTTCTCTTCTTTTTTTTTGTTGGAATGATCTCCCCACTCATTTATTATTTCTTCTATTTTTGGTCTGCAAATTAATAGTGTCTCAAGAGGGCTTCCGAATTTACTATCAATATTTGCTCCGAGGGATATACATAGTCCATTTTTGATATTAAGATTTGATAATTCCACTACAAAAAACAAAGTTATTGGATAAATTCTATATCAGGCATTTTTAAAGTGATTTTGAACCCAGAGTTAAAAGAAAAAAGAGAAATAAAAGATTTAATGAAGTCGAAGGATTCTTTTAGAGCTTTCCCTTTGGCGGCAATTACAGGTCATAGTTTATTGAAATTATCTTTGCTTTTGGCAGCAGTTGATCCTAGCTTAGGAGGAGTGATTATCGCTGGCGGAAGAGGTACTGGCAAGTCAGTATTGGCTAGGGGTTTGCATACTTTGCTTCCTCCTATAGAGGTTTTAGATATTGAATCAATACTGGAAAAGTTGACTAAGAGAAATAGTAATACTTCATTAAGACCTATTGGTAGGAATCTAGATCCAGATAAACCAGCGGAATGGGATATTAGTACTAACAAATTGTTAGAGGAGGCAATTGGAAGTGATTATTTGAATCAAACTGAAGAAATTCCAAAAAAAGTAAGAGAAGCCCCATTTATTCAGGTTCCCATTGGCATAACTGAAGACAGACTTGTTGGATCAATTGACGTCGCTGCCTCATTAAGTACGGGCGAACAAGTTTTTCAGCCTGGAATTTTGGCTGAGGCTCATAGAGGTGTTCTTTATGTTGATGATATAAATTTATTGGATGATGGCATTGTAAATTTAATTCTTGAAGCTACAGGAAGAGAGAAAAATAATATTGAAAGAGATGGTTTAAGCCTTTCTCATCCTTCCAAGTCACTTTTAATAGCGACTTATAATCCTGAAGAAGGTGTTTTAAGAGATCATGTTTTAGATCGTTTTGCTATTGTGCTTTCCGCAGATCAATCTATTGATAATGCTCAAAGAGTTGAGATTACAAAATCTGTTTTATCACACGCAGAAAATAATATTAAATTTTCAGAAAAATGGTCTGAAGAATCTGATAATTTATCCACTCAATTAATTTTGGCAAGGCAATGGTTAAAGGATGTCAAGATAACAAAAGAGCAAATAACCTATTTAGTGAATGAAGCTCTTAGAGGAGGAGTAGAAGGGCATAGGTCAGAATTATTTGCTGTAAAAGTAGCGAAGGCTAATGCAGCTCTTCGAGGCGATGACAATGTAAATTCTGAAGACCTAAAAGTCGCAGTAAGGTTAGTTATTCTTCCACGAGCAATGCAAATACCTCCAGAAGATGATGATATTCAACCACCACCTCCAGAGGATCAAAGTCCACCACCACCGCCTCAATCAAATAATGAAGAGTCTGAACCTGAGACTAGTGAAAATAATAATGAGCAAGACCAAGAACAAGAAGATAATTCTGATGGAGAAGAAGAATCTACTCCCGAAATACCTGAAGAATTCATATTAGACCCTGAAGCATGTATGGTTGATCCTGATTTATTGCTTTTTTCATCAGCTAAAGCTAAAGCAGGGAATAGCGGGAGTAGATCAGTCATATTCAGTGACAGTAGAGGAAGATATGTAAAACCTATTATTCCAAGAGGTAAAGTAAAAAGAATTGCTGTAGATGCTACCCTTCGAGCTGCTGCTCCTTATCAAAAATCGAGAAGATTAAGAAACCCTAATAAATCAATAGTTATTGAAGAAAATGATTTTAGGGCAAAGCTTCTCCAAAAAAAGGCTGGGGCTTTAGTAATTTTTCTAGTTGATGCTAGTGGCTCTATGGCTTTAAATAGAATGCAAAGTGCCAAAGGGGCTGTAATAAGACTTTTAACAGAGGCATATGAGAATAGAGATGAAGTAGCTCTTATTCCTTTTAGAGGTAATCAGGCCGAAGTGCTTTTGCCTCCAACAAGATCAATAACTGCTGCAAAAAGAAGGTTGGAAACAATGCCTTGTGGTGGAGGATCCCCTTTGGCTCATGGACTAACTCAATCAGCAAAAGTAGCAAAAAATGCACTTTCAACAGGAGATATAGGTCAAGTCATTGTCGTGGGGATCACTGATGGACGAGGAAATGTACCATTAGGATTATCTCTAGGACAAAATGAGGTTGCAGAAAAAAATAATAAGGATGATAATGTCGATTTAAAGCAAGAGGTGCTTGATATTGCTGCAAAATATCCCATGCTTGGGATAAAACTCTTAGTAATTGATACAGAGAGAAAATTTATAGCAAGTGGATTTGGTAAAGAATTAGCAGAGGCAGCTCAAGGAAAATATGTCCAACTGCCAAAAGCTACTGATAAAGCAATCGCAGCTATGGCTTTAAATGCTATAAATGAATTCTAAATATTTCTTATGGATAAATTTCGTTAAGGAATTTTGAAAGTCCAATCGTTAAATCTCTTATAGATTTCATTAATTCTTTATCATCTTTTAATTGTATAAAATCATCACTCATATCATCTATTTTGCTAGAGATAGATCTAGCCGCATTAATCGTTAATTTAATGTCATTAAGGGTTTCTTTATCATCGATAAATGACAAAATATTATTCAAATGATCAGCAGCAATCGTAATTTCATTAATTAGAGGTTTAATTCTAAGTATTTCTTGTTTCGATAAATAAATTAATTCATCAAGGTTTTCTTGGGTTTTATCAAATTGATCAATAGAGTTGACTATGTTTTCTATTAAGTTTTCTTGATTTGATACTTTTAAAATTTGACTTATTCTATTAGTTATATTTGAAAGACTTGATAGTTGTTTCCCAGTGATAATGTCACCCTGACAAACAATTAATTTGGAATCGCATTTTTCTGATGTAGGTTTTGCGATGTTTTTAGGAATTATTTTTTCACTTGTTTCTAAAGCAACTTGCACATCTCCTCCAAGAAAAGAATTTGTAACCACTCTTGCAAATGCTGGCTTAGGGAGAACAATTTCAGGATTATTTAAAAATATTTTTGCTTTAATTGATTCATTAGTAAAAATGATATCTTCTATTGACCCTACTAAAATTCCTCTGTAGGTAACTGGCGATTTTTTGGATAAACCACTTGCGTTATTGAATTCCGCAAAGAGATACCAATTTTTTGAAGATAATCTTACTCCCCTCAGCCAAAAAGAAAAAAATGTAAATATCAAAATTCCTCCTAACAAGGAAAATCCAACTATTGAGTCTCGTAAGCTTCTACGCATAATTTCTAAATGTCTTTAGGTTGCATTGGACCATCAAGTTTCCCATGTCTAAATTGAAATACATAGGGATCATCACTTTCTTTGAATTCATCAATAGAACCTGCCCATCTAAATCTTCCTCCATAAAGCATTACAACTTTATCTGATGTCCTTTCTATAGTACTAAGAACATGGCTAACAACAATAGATGATCCTTTCGCTTTATCATTTGTCTTATTAATCAAATCTTCAATTCTAGATGAGGCAATTGGATCAAGACCTGCAGTCGGCTCATCAAAAAGTAATAAAGGTTTAGTTTGTGAATTAAGAGTTGGATCCGTAATTAAAGCTCTAGCAAAACTTACTCTTTTTTGCATGCCTCCGCTTAATTCGTTCGGAAGTTTTTTTTCAACATTGAATAAACCCACTTCAGCCAAACAATCACTTACGATTTCATGGATTAACTTTTTGGATAAGTTTTTATTTTTTCTTAGGAGAAAACCTACATTTTCTTCAATAGTTAAAGATCCCAGTAATGCTGGGTTTTGAAAAACTAGTCTTACATCAGGAGGATTATTTTGATCTAATCTTAAATATGATTGTTTTTCACCAAATATCCTTAATTCTCCTTTAGTAGGTAAAATCAAGCCTGCTAATATTTTTAGAATTGTTGATTTACCCGACCCTGAAGGGCCAACAATAGCTAATTTTTCTCCCTCATTAAGTTCAAAATTTAGTTGCTTAAGTACATTAATTTCACCCCAGCTTATCGAGAGGTTTTTTGCTTCAATTGCGTGTTTTGATTTTTTCAAAACCTATAAATGGAAAAATTCATCTTCCTTTACATATTGCCTATTTTTAGAAATAAAAAAAGTATGTTTTAATTTGATTTATAATGAATTTATGAAGTTTTAAATTAATTTGAGAAAAATAATTAAAGAGGTTTTTAATGAATAAGCGTAGAACAAGAATAAGTAGGCACTATAAATATTTTAAAAAGTCTAATTTTGGCTTAGTAAACAAAATTTCGCGAATCTTAAGTTGGCTTTTGCCAGGACTTGTTATCAAAAGATGGATGATGACATCTGCAATAGGATTTTTGACTTCATTATTAGGAATTGCAATATGGACAAATTTAAGGCCACTTTATTGGCTTATTGAAGTCTTTTTTTGGTTAATGACAGGTTTAACTAGTATCTTGCCTGTTTCATTATTGGGACCATTAATCTTCGTTGTTGGACTTTTATTAATCGGGATTGGACAAAATAGAAGTATCAACTCTATTCAAAAAGCACTTGTTCCGGAAAAAAGTACATTCTTAGTTGACGCATTGAGAGTTAAGAGTAAATTAAACAGAGGTCCTAATATAGTTGCGATTGGCGGAGGTACTGGATTATCTACTTTATTGAAGGGTCTCAAAAATTACAGCAATAATATTACAGCAATCGTAACTGTTTCAGATGATGGTGGAAGTAGTGGAATTCTTAGGAAACAGTTAGGTGTCCAACCTCCAGGAGATATTAGAAATTGTTTGGCTGCTTTATCAAACGAAGAACCCATTTTAACAAGATTATTTCAATATAGATTTTCAGGTGGAAGTGATTTAGAGGGACATAGTTTTGGAAATTTATTCTTATCAGCTTTAACAACCATTACAGGAAGTTTAGAAAAAGCAGTACAAGCATCCAGTAAGGTTTTAGCGGTTCAAGGTCAAGTTCTACCTTCAACGAATATTGATGTTATTTTATGGGCTGAATTAGAGGATGGTAAAAAAATTTTTGGAGAAAGTAATATCAGTAAATCTCAAAAAGCAATTTCAAGGATTGGTTACTTACCTGAAAATCCTTCTGCACTGCCAAGTGCTCTCGAATCTATAAAAGAAGCCGACTTAATTGTTCTTGGCCCTGGTAGTTTATATACTTCTTTATTGCCAAACTTATTAGTGCCAGAAATAGTAGATGCTTTATTGCAAAGTAATGCTCCTAAAATTTACATTAGTAATTTGATGACTCAGCCTGGTGAAACAGATGGACTTGATGTTTATAAACATATTAAATCAATAGAAAAACAATTATCAAACTTTGGAGTTAATACTCGAATTTTTAACGCAATCTTATCTCAGATTCATTTTGAAAAGTCTCCACTAGTGGATTACTACGAGAGTAGAGGTGCAGAACCAGTCAAATGTAATAAAGAAAAATTATTATCTGAAGGCTATTATGTTTTGCAGGCACCATTGTACTCAAAAAGGATAACCCCAACTCTGAGGCATGACCCTAGAAGGCTGGCAAGAGCGGTTATGTTTATGTACCGAAAATTAAAGAAATTAAACTAATAAGCATCTTGAAGTTCATAGAAATCTGGCTGAATATAATCTTTTCTTAATGGCCATCCTCTCCAGTCTTCAGGCATCAAGAGTCTTTTGGGATTAGGGTGATCAGTAAAATTTATTCCATACATGTCATAAGTCTCTCTTTCTTGCCAATCGCTTCCTTTAAAGATTTTATATAAACTAGGGATCGATAAATTAGAGTCTCTTTTCAAAAATACTTTTAATCTAACTTCTTTTATTTTTTCAATCTTTTGTAGATCATCAACAGTTATAAAATGATAGAAACTAACAAGATTTTTACCTGGTCCTTCGTCATAACCACCTTGACATTGGAGATAGTTGAAACCGTAATTTCTTAAGGCAGTTACTGCTTCATATAATTTGTTAGGTTCCACAGAAATGATTTCAATTCCTAAGTGATCATTAGATAAAGATTGATTTGGAATCCCATCTTTAGACAAGGATTGACTTATAAATCCATCTTTTTCTATCGAAGTATCTGAGGATTTGGCTAAACCGTCTTTTTCCATTACTTTTCTTCAGAATTAATAATTTCAGTTTTTTCAGAGTTTTCAGGAAATTCAGTTATTTTTTCTTTTTTGGAGGAAGGAATGGCTTTAGCTGAAGTTTTACTTAGATATTCACCTGTATTTTCTGAGAAAACAAGATTCATTTCATGATCAGATGTTATGTATCTGTGGGTTTGTTCTGATTTTGCACGCTCTAAAATTGATTCATTACCAACTTTTTTTCTTAATTTTATGACTGCATCAAATATTGCTTCTGGCCTTGGGGGACAGCCTGGAAGGTATAAGTCAACAGGTATTAATTTATCAACACCTCTGACCGCGGTGGTAGAGTCTGCGCTAAACATACCTCCTGTAATTGTACAAGCACCCATAGCAATAACATACTTTGGTTCTGGCATCTGCTCATAAAGTCTTACCAAGGCTGGTGCCATTTTCATCGTTACTGTTCCTGCAACTATTAATAAATCTGCTTGCCTTGGCGAGCTTCTAGGTACTAATCCAAATCTATCAAAATCAAATCTTGAACCAATTAAAGCAGCAAATTCTATAAAACAACATGCTGTTCCATATAAGAGGGGCCATAGACTACTTAGTCTAGCCCAGTTGTGAAGATCGTCTAAACTTGTCAATATTATGTTTTCACTTAAATCCGTGGTAACTTGCGGAGCACCAAGTGGATTACAAGTACCCTCTCTGATTTCTCTTATTGTTTTTGGGGATAATTGTGGATTCAATTTTTTAACTCCATTCTAAAGCACCTTTTCTCCATGCGTAAGCCAAAGCGATAACGAGTATTGCAATGAAAATTAATGCCTCAATAAATGCTAACAAGCCTAATCTATTAAAGGCAACAGCCCAAGGATAAAGAAATACTGTTTCAACATCAAATATAACGAAAACTAAGGCGAACATGTAATAACGAATATTAAATTGAATCCATGCTCCTCCTATAGGCTCCATTCCTGATTCATATGTTAGTTTTCTTTCCCCAGTTCTGCCTTTAGGGGCAACTATGAGATTAGTAACTAGAGCCAATATTGGGACAGCAGCCGCAATTAGGAGGAAACCTAAAAAATATTCATAACCTGATAATAAAAACATCTTAAAAAATTAATTTTGAATAAAAGTCGCTTAATTTAGCAAAATCTTTTAAAGTTCTTAAAGAATAATAATAAACCGTGAGTGAAAACATTCAACCAGCCTCTGAGGAAAACAAAATAGTTGAAAACTTTGAGAAAGAAGAACTTTCTAAAAACTCCTCTGGAGCAAATGTTGAACAACCTCTCATTAATTTAGAACAAAATAGATTTGAATGTAGAAGCTGTGGATACATTTATGATCCTTCCGAAGGAAATAAAAAATTAAACATACCCAAAAATACGCCTTTTTCAGAGTTGGATGGGAATACCTTCGCATGCCCCGTCTGCCGGGCTGGCAAAAACTTTTATAAGGATATAGGTCCTAAATCTAAACCTAGTGGTTTTGAAGAGAATTTGGTTTATGGCTTTGGTTTTAATAGTTTACCTCCTGGACAAAAAAATATATTGATTTTTGGAGGGCTGGCCTTTGCTGCTGCTATGTTCCTTTCTTTGTACTCTTTGCATTAATATATATAAATGAAAAAAATTATTACCAGTATTCCCAATCTTCTTTTAACAGTTCTTCTTTGTTTTGTATTAAGCAGTTGTTCATCTACAGGAGTAAAGATGAGTGATAGCAGCCCTTGGAAAACAATTCAATTTGAGGACCAAGCTAATGCTTTAGATATTGATTTTATAGATGATAAAAATGGATTTCTAGTAGGTTCTAACAGACTTATTATGGAATCTAATGATGGTGGAGAAACTTGGGAGAAAAGAAATTTAGACTTACCAAGTGAAGAGAACTTTCGTCTATTAGATATTGACTTCAAAGGTGAAGAGGGATGGCTAATTGGTCAACCTTCCTTGGTTATGCATACAATTGATTCGGGAAAAAATTGGACTCGTTTATCACTAGGTAATAAATTACCCGGTCAACCGTTTTTAATAACAACTGTCAATGTTGGGGTTGCAGAATTGGCTACCACTGCAGGAGCAATTTATGAAACATCAGATAGTGGTGAATCATGGAATGCAAAAGTTGTAGACGCGTCCGGTTCTGGAGGTGTAAGAGATTTAAGAAGAACTAATAAAGGAGATTATGTAAGCGTTAGTAGCCTGGGTAATTTCTTTTCCACTTTGGAAAATGATAGTGATGCATGGATAGCGCATCAAAGAGCAAGTAGCAAAAGGGTTCAAAGTATTGGTTTCAACCCAGAAGGAAGTTTATGGATGCTTTCCAGAGGAGCAGAAATTAGATTTAATGAAGATACTAACGACCTAGAAAATTGGTCAAAGCCTATAATACCTATTCTTAATGGATACAATTACTTAGATTTGGGATGGGATCCAAATGGTGATATATGGGCTGGCGGTGGTAATGGAACTTTAATAGTAAGTAAAGATCAAGGTAAAACTTGGGAAAAAGATCCTATCGCTTCTGAATTACCTACGAATTACATTAAAATATTATTTCTTAATAAAGAGTCTTTAGATAATCAAAAAGGTTTTGTCCTTGGCGAGCGTGGTTATATCCTTAAATGGAATAGCTAAGTTTGAATAACTTTAGTAAAAAGTAAAAAAAAACTTAATTTTTGACAGATTTAGCAACTGTCTGTAACCAAGCTGTTAATTTCTTCACGAACTTATGATTTTACACTGTAAGATCATAGGGTAAACATTTGTGATTATGGCCGCAGGTTCAACGGGTGAACGCCCATTCTTTGAAATAATCACCAGTATTAGGTACTGGATTATTCATGCAGTGACATTACCAGCTATTTTTATAGCAGGCTTCTTATTTGTTTATACAGGTTTAGCCTATGATGCTTTCGGAACTCCTCGTCCAGACAGTTATTTCCAATCATCTGAATCTAAAGCGCCTGTTGTAACCCAAAGATATGAAGCTAAATCTCAACTAGATTTAAGAACAAAATAACAATGACTAATTCTCAAGCTCCAATGCAGGCTGCTGAAGTCCGCGTTTATCCTATATTTACTGTTCGTTGGCTAGCAGTTCACGCTTTAGCTATACCATCAGTATTCTTTTTGGGTTCTATTGCTGCAATGCAATTTGTAGCCCGATAAAATTAACTATCATGCAAGTAAACGAAAATCCTAACAAAGTTCCAGTTGAACTTAATCGTACCAGCCTTTATTTAGGCTTATTATCAGTCTTTGTATTGGGAATACTATTTTCCAGTTACTTTTTCAATTAAACTAAAATTATGAGTAAATTAAAAGGACCTGATGGAAGAATTCCAGATAGACTTCCCGACGGTAGACCAGCAGTTGCATGGGAAAGAAGATGGACTGAAGGAACACTTCCTCTATGGCTTGTTGCTACAGCAGGTGGAATTGCAGTCATCTTCGTCTTAGGAATCTTCTTCTATGGCTCATACCAAGGAGTGGGAGCAGGAGGCTAACAAATACTTAACTTTGGCCTTATAATCACTTAAAACTAATAACCCTAATAAGAATCAGTAAATATCCTCAGTTTCTCTTTTGTGGAACTTGGGATATTTCTTTTTTGCGTTATCAATCCATCTTTTAATGAAAAATGTGATTTACTTTTTGGCCTTTCTTTCTCGATTAATTTAGCTATCTCAAAGATTATTTTATTGGCAACTTCAGTATTAGACCTAAGATTATCCAAAACCATCTCTACTGAAACTTCTTGATGTGTTTGATGCCAGCAATCATAATCAGTAACCATAGATAATGAAGAGTATGCTATTTCAGCCTCTTTAGCTAATCTTGCTTCTGTATGGTTCGTCATTCCTATTATTGAACATCCCCAACTTCTATATAAATTAGATTCTGCTCTAGTTGAGAAAGCGGGACCTTCCATTGCTAGATAGGTACCCCCTCTATGTAATTGTCTACCTCCAGGAATATTTTTTTCTCCGACTTCACTTAATATACGGCATAAATTTGTGCAGAAGGGGTCTCCCATGGTTACGTGTGCTACAGCCCCCTCATTAAAGAATGTTGCTGGTCTATTTTTTGTACGGTCTATAAATTGATCTGGCACCACTATATCCAGTGGCCTTATTTGTTCTTGTAATGAGCCAACTGCTGATGGAGCTATAATCCATCTTACTCCAATTGATCTTAAAGCCCAAATATTAGCTTTGTAAGGGATTTCAGAAGGATTTAATTTATGTGTTCTGCCATGTCTAGGAATGAATGCTATCTCTAGATTTCCAAGATTATATACTCTTATTGAATCAGAGGGTTTACCATAGGGAGTATTGATTTCTATTTCTCTTAAGTAATCTATTTGATCCATTGAATAAAATCCACTCCCTCCAATTACTCCTAGTTTTGATTTTTCAATTGGTAATAAATGTTCTTTATTCATTGTGATGTAAATGACTTTTAATCATCTAGTACTAATTGGAGGAGGACACACAAATGTTCTTTTAATGAGGAAATGGTTAATGTGTCCTAAATTAATGCCAGAAATTCCTGTTTCAATTATATCTAGAGATTCTCATTTGGTTTATTCGGCGATGTTTCCATCGGTCATTTCAAAATCAATTCATTTAGAAGAGAGTTTAATTGATATAAAAACTTTAGCAAAAAATGTAAAAGTATCTTTTATAGAAGAAGAAGTAAAGGATATTGATTTCAATTTAAAGAAAATTGTTTTAAGTAATAGACCTTCAGTTAATTATTCGAAGTTGGTTCTTAATTATGGAAGTCAAACAATAATTCCAAAAGAATTTGAGCCCCTAGTTAAAAATCGAAATGCTTTTTCAATTAAACCTTTTTTAAAGGCTTATGACATAATACAGAAAGAGGACATTTTTGATTCATTTAATGAACTTCCATTTGTAATCGTTGGGAGTGGCCTTGCTGCAATAGAAGTATCATATGCTTTGAGAAAAAGATGGAAATATAGATCTTTAAAACTATTATGTGATTCAAGAAAAATTAATTATAAAATTCTAAAAAGTTTGCGTAATTTTAATATTGATTTAGTTGAAAAACTTAATTTCGATTATGGCAAAATTCTTTTATCTACAGGAAATACATCTCCTTTATGGGCACAAAAAAAATTATTAGATTCGGATTCTCATGGCAGAATAATTACAAATCGGAACTTGCAGTTGAAAAGTATATCTGGAATCTTTGCTGTGGGTGATTGCGCAGTTATAGAATCAGCAAAAAGACCAGCATCGGGAGTTTTTGCAGTAAAAGTTGTAAATACATTAGTCCAAAATTTAAAAAAGGATATGGAAGGGGGATCATTAAAAAAGTGGTTTCCCCAAAAGATCGGAATGCAAATAGTTAATGTATTTCCAAGTCATAATCCAAAGGCTTTTGCTATTTATCGCAATTTTGTTTTTGGCCCTTCTTTTCTTTTCTGGATTTTAAAACATAAAATTGATCTGAAATTTATTAACAAGTTCAGATCAAAAAGGCTTATTATGAATAGTAGTGGAAAAAATATTACATTAAATGATTGTAGAGGATGTGCAGCTAAAATTCCTCAGTTTGTACTGAATAAATCCTTAATAAATTCTAATTTAGATTCTTTTGCTGCATCCCCTGAAGACTCAGTTGAGATTTATCAAAATGGTCAAGAAATTATTCTGCAAAGTGTAGATGGATTTCCTTCTTTGGTAAGTGATCCTTGGCTCAATGCAAAAATTACTACTTTGCATGCTTGCTCAGATTTGTGGGCATGCGGGGCAAAACTGTCATCTGCGCAGGCTTTGATATCATTACCAAATGTTGAAAGAGAATTTCAGAGTTACCTCTTTTCTCAATCTCTTCAAGGGATTAAATCAACAGTTGAGGATCATGGAGGTGAATTACTTGGAGGCCATACTTTCGAGGCAAGAAGTTTGGCAACTAAACCTTTTTCATTAGGAATAGATATTTCTTTAACTGTTCAGGGGATCCTGAAAAATGGAGCAAAACCATGGCTTAAATCTGGAATGAATGATGGAGATATTCTTATGATGTCTAGACCTCTCGGAGTTGGGATATACTTTGCCGGTCAAATGCAAAATATTAATATGTTCGGTAGTTCTTCTCAAATCATTAATAATTTAGTTAAGAGTCAGCAATATTTGATTGATGAAATTTATTTTTTTCAAAATCAATTTAGAGAATCCTTAGTCAATGCTGCTACTGACATCACTGGATATGGATTTATTGGACATCTTAAAGAGATGGTTGAATCCTCTAATTTATATAGGGAAAGAAATAATCTTGAGCCCGTAAAAGTTTTATTAGATTTATTAGCATTTAAAGCTTATCCAGGGGTATTTGATTTAATAAGAAAAAATATTAAAAGTACTTTCTTTGAATCTAATAAAGAAATTTTTGACAAAATTTATAAAGGAAATCAACAAAAAAGAATAATTAATTTTATAAACGAAAATTCATTAGATAAAGAGACTTTGAACGAGAGAATATCATTATTATTAGATCCCCAAACATGTGGCCCTTTATTGATTAGTTGCAGTCGTAAATATGAAAATATTCTTAAAGATAAATGGTATAAGGTTGGAGAAGTTGTGAAAATGTAATCAATTTCTCTTCAAGTTGTCAATTTCCAAATATCTTAATCTTTTGATTTCCTTTCCCATTTCCTTCCCTTGCTCCCACCCTTCTTTTTTTAATGTTTCTCCATCTTTTTTTGATTTTATGAATTTGTAAATAAATAACCACTTAAACAAGTTACGCCAGTATGGAACCCCATCACAAATTAATAATTTAATTGTCTCGTCATTAAGGTTTCTGCTTTCAATAAATTCTGTCCAACTTGATGGAGAAAAATGCATCAATTTTTCTTGGTTGGTTTTTAATATCTTTTTTATGTTTAAATAATCTTCTAATATTTTTTTTTCACCATGATTTATCAAAAATCTTTGGCATCCTTTCTCTAAATCTTCTGCATCTTTTAATAAGTAAAGTATGTAATTCCCATTCAACTTCTTGATCCAGCTTAGTCCTCTTAAAAACCTTTTATCGACTTTAATATTTTTATTTAAGATTGAGATAATTTTCCATTTATTAATTATCAAAATTACATTATTCAAATTATCGTGTTTGCATATTTCAGCTAGTTCCATCCTTGTTCGTATACTGAGTGCAGGAGGGTAAATTATTTTCTGATGAGTTTCTGAACTTTTCCATGGCCATTGTCTAACTGTTTCTTGAGATTGTTTGAGTGAATTTTTTGAAATATTGAAATCTAACCTTGAAGCATATTTTGCACATCTAATTAATCTACTTGGATCATCTGAAATACTATTACTATGAAGTAAGTTCAATTTTTTACTTTTTATATCAGAAATTCCTCCATAAAGATCATAGATTTTCCTCGTCGAGACCTCGAAGGCTATTGAATTTATAGTAAAATCTCTCCTCTTAAGATCCTCCTCAATAGTACTTTTAGTTACTTTGGGATTTAACCCTGGAGCAGGGTAAATTTCTTTTCTTGCAGAAGCAATATCAATTTTATAGTCATTAATATTTATTTCTACAGTGTTGTATAAATTAAATTCCTTTATTAAACATAAATCTACATTTACTATATTTTTTTTTATAAATTTTGCCAAAGCAATGGAGGAGCCCTCAATAACAAGATCAATATCTACAGGCTTAGAAAAAGGTTTTTTATGGAATTTACTAATTAATAAATCTCTTAAATAACCGCCAACAAAAGCTACTTTAGTATTTTTATTGGATTCTATGTATTTAGTAATTAGGTTATATAGATTAAATGGAGTTTTGATTAATTCCCTTTGGATGTAATCAGATATATCGTTCATGAGTTTTAACTTACATAACGAATTGGCGCTAATCTGGGATCTAGAATTTTACTTCCTTTATCACCAAATTTTACTGCTAAAGATATTTTTTCCCCACTCCCAAATATATGTATGATTTCGCCTTTCCCAAATTTTGAGTGAATTAGCTTATCTCCAACAATCCAGCTTTTCCCTTTACTAGGCCCTGAATATAATTTCCTTACTGCATTTATTGGTTTGTTAACAAATTCATTTGGATTGTTTCGATCAACTCTTGTTAAACGATCAAGATGCCAATCTCTTCTAATTGAAGCACCACCAGTTTGTGGTAATTCGCCATCCATTAAATCTTCAGGTATTTCTGAGAGAAATATTGAAGGAATTGTTGCTTCACGCATTCCACCCCATAATCTTCTTTCTCTGGCATGACTTAAGAAAACTCTTTCTTTAGCTCTTGTAATTCCTACGTAACATAATCTTCTTTCCTCTTCAAGAAGTGAGGGAGTATCTATTGATCTATGGCTAGGGAAGAGACCTTGTTCTAGCCCAGTAATAAAAACATTTTGAAATTCTAAACCTTTACTATTGTGCAGAGTCATAAGAGTTACAGAGTTGGGATTATTTTTCTGCGTATCATTATCAGTTGTTAAGGCTGCTGTAGAAAGAAATCCCTCTACATCCCCACTTTCTGTCTCTTCTTCATATTGAGTGGCGGCATTAATTAGTTCTTGTAAGTTATTTCTTCTATCTTCAGATTCTTCAGTCCCACTTGATAGCAAGTCACTTAAATAACCACTTTTTTCTAATATTAATTGTAGTAGTTGAGCAGGGCCTGAATTTTCTAGGTAACACAGTAGATCATTCATAACTTTAGTAAATTTATTAATTCCTTTTGATGATCGACCTATTGTTTCTTCAAGACTTTGCTTATCATTAAGAACCTCCCATAATGGAATATTTAACCTGTTAGATAGTTCATTAAGTTTTTGAATAGTAGTCTTACCAATCCCTCTTCTAGGAACATTTATGATACGTAAAAGACTAACGTTATCTGAAGAATTAACTAGAACTTTCAGATATGCTATTGCATCTTTAATTTCCCTTCTATCATAAAAACGCAATCCTCCGAAAATTGTATAAGGAATGCGCCACCTTACAAGAGATTCTTCTAATACTCTTGACTGAGCTCTAGTTCGATATAAAATTGCAAAATTTTTCCAAATTGGTTTCTGATTATTATTGTTTAGCAATTTAATTTTATTGGTAATTGCTTCTGCCTCGGAAATTTCATCATCACAGCTGAGTAACTTCAAAAGCTCCCCCTTTTCTTTAGTAGCCTTTAAAACTTTGTCAATTCTTTCAGAGTTGTTTTCAATTAGTGAGTTTGCAGCATCAAGGATATTAGATGATGACCTATAATTTTCTTCTAATTTAATTAGAGATGATTTAGTATTGTCATAAAGTGAATTTTTAAAATCCTCTTGAAAACCAATTAGAATCCTAAAGTCAGCTGCTCTGAAACTATAAATGCTTTGATCAGCATCTCCTACTACAAAAATTGACCTATCTTCCCAACTAAAGAATTTTTTTGGTTCAGTATTTCCAGCAGTTATTAATTTTATAAGTTCATATTGTGTTCTATTTGTATCTTGATATTCGTCAACTAAAATATGTTTGAATCTTTTGTGCCAGTAATCTCTGACTATGTCATTTTGCCTCAATAAGAAAACAGGCAAAAGTAGAAGATCATCAAAGTCTAAAGAATTATTTTTTGAAAGAGAAATCCTATATCTCTTATAGGCTTCTGCAACTGTTTTATCAAAATTATTATCTGCTTTTGCTAAAAGATCATTCGAATTTAAGCATTGATTTTTAGCATTACTTATTAATCTTTTAATCTTTTTAGGATCATATCTTTTAGGGTCAAGATTCATATCTTGACTGATAATTTCTTTTACTAATGTTTGAGAATCTGTTTCGTCGTAAATTGAAAATTGTCTTGTCCATTTTAGGCCTTCTGGATCAGTATATTTTTCAATATCGTATCTCAGAAGTCTTGAAAATAAAGAATGGAAAGTACCGATCCAAAGGTCTTGAAGCCTCTCTTGGTGAACGTTTGTTCTTAATTGATTTTGATCAATTTCTTTGAGAGTTGTCCAAGGCTGACCAAATTGATTAAAAGCTAATTCTTGGGCTAGAAGAACCTCTAATCTTGCTTTCATTTCTTTAGCAGCTTTGTTAGTAAAAGTTACTGCGAGAATGTTATAGGGATCTATAGAGTTATTTTCAATAAGATTTGCAATTCTGTGCGTAAGAGCCTTAGTTTTTCCGCTTCCTGCGCCTGCTACAACTAATAGTGGCCCATAGACATGTTTTACAGCTTGAAGTTGCTCATTGTTTAAGGACTTAAAAAGGAAATTGTTGGTTTGAGACACTTTTGGAAGGGTTTTTCAAAAATCAGACTTTATTACGAGTTTCAGATTCCATTTCTAGGTCTTCTAACGCTTTTTTTAAGTTTATAAGTTCGTTATTGTTATTAATTATTTCTTCAAATTTATTTTGAGGCATCCTTAATTTCGTACTTCTGTCAAGAATTTCTTTTTCCAATCTCTTTTTATATGAGAAAATAAGTTTCTTTGATAATTTTAAATCTTGTTGATCCAAAACTTTACTAAATCGTATTTTTATATTAGCGGAAAAAAGTTTTTTATTTGAATTATTTTAACTATCACTTTGGAATGAAGTTATTAATTAAGAAGCGTTGCGTTAATTTTGAAATTGTATTGTTTTTACTAGCTTTGTACTATTCTAAGATTCGAACTTTAATTTTTTAAATTTAATAATGTCAGTTTTAAAGAATAACCAACTATTTTCCGCTGATAAGAAATTAAATGATTTAAGCAATATAAAAGAATTTATTAATAGTGCAAACTCAAGACTAGATGCAATAAGCTCAATTACCAATAATTCACATGCAATTGCAGCAGACGCTGTAACAGCAATGATTTGCGAAAATCAAGATTCAGTTAATTCAAAAATATCTTTAAACACAACTAATAAGATGTCCGTTTGTTTAAGAGATGGAGAAATAATCCTAAGGATTGTTGCTTATCTTTTAATTTCTAATGACGAATCCGTTTTAGAAAAAAATTGTTTGAAGGATCTTAAAAATACTTATCTTGCCCTTGGGGTACCTTTAAGAAATGCAAGAAGGGTTTTTGAATTAATGCGAGATGCAACCATCTCTGATCTAAATTCTACAGTTAATAATATGCAGGGAAACAAAGGCTTCCTTCCTGATTTAATTTCTGAAACAGAGTTTCAATTTGAAAGGATAATTAATCTTTTAAACTAGATAAATTTCTTATTTCAGAAGTGTGGGAAGTCTGTATTACTGAGTCATTTTCTAGATTTCTAATAGTAGAGAATCTAGATCTTATGTGAGTGGACAAAAATGAAATTCTTTCTTCAGAAACTGTTGATTTGTAAAAAGTTTTAATGTGCAAATTATTTTGTTCATCAACGAAATAATTGGATGATGAAATAAAAGATTCAGTATAACCTTTATTTCGTAAAACAATTCCTGAATTTTCATCGTTGGGTAAAAATATCAAAATTGTTTCATCTCCCTCACTTATATCATCGTCTTCCCAATCACTAGTAGATTGCCATTTTATAGAAATAGCTATGCTCTTTAGGTTTAAAATTAATTTGTAATTTTTAAAAATATCAGTAACTTTTTTATTTTTAGTGTTGATATGTTTTATGTAAATCTTACTAGTTGAGTTTTCAAATTCTTGAAAAGCTAAAGTATGAGTGCTTCTTATGGATTTCCACTCTCCTATACTTTTATCTATAAATTGATTAATTGTTGTTAGATTCTTCGTCAAGTTTATCTTCTGCGGAATGATTTTCTGCTTTTTGAATCATTCTTACCATTGAATCCACCATTAATCTCTTTGCAGAAGTTACTTTTAATCCAGAAGGAGTGGTTGATATTTGTTCTCCAGGGCGATCATATGAAGTTGGTCTAAATGGAGTCATTTAAGAACTTTAAAAAAATTAATCGCCTTCTATTCTTACATGAATTCTTATTCATATAGTTTTTCTTTGCAAAAATGTCATATCTCTCTTCTTTTTAGTACAGAATTTTTAACTTTTTTGTTATTTAGTCATTTTATTTTTTGCTAATCCTGAAAGAGTCGCTAAAGCAAACATTCCCAAAAGAGCAATTCCTAGAAATAATCCTGCTCCTTGGCTAACTCCAGCTCCCACTGCTACAAGTATAGAGTCACTAATTAGAAGACTTATTATTAATGCTGGAGTAAATATTTTCCATCGAGTTCCTCCAATACCAATTGCATAGCTTAGAAAATCAAAAAGGCCAGTCATTAGTAAACCAGTCATAAGAAAGAAATTTTCTTCTAGTTGGTTCTGATTAAAACTTTCAATCTTTTTCATTGCTTTCGGTCCTACTAAATTACGTACAGGAACCCGACCGTAATTTCTTGCAATAAAGAAAGCAGCTTGACAAAAAACGATATCTGAAAAGATTATTGTCACATAACCTTTTTGAAATCCTAGTAATGATCCTGCTAGCAGAGAATAAGCAGAACTTGGAAGAGCAGGTAAAATAATACTTACTCCTCTAAGTATGAATATTCCAAAAGGAGCCCAAATCCCCATACTTTCTATTTTGTTCCTTAGAGGTTCAATCCCATAATTTTGGATTAAATAAATCAATACAACAAATATTGCAATAAAAAAAACTACTGAGAGAAATTTCTGTATTTTATTCATTATTTTTCTAATAAATTTATTGGAAGTGAATTCTTAATTTTAATATTTGATTGTATCTATAATAGAAATACTAATCAATAAAAATTTTTACAAATTTTTAATCTTATATTTCTTCCTAATAAAAGATTTTTGTATTCCATAAGTAGTCATGTTTGATTCTAAGAATAAAGTCAATTCAGTATTTTTTAGAAATATCATTTATTTAGTCCTTTCGATTATAGTTTCCTTTTGTATTTCAATAAAAAAATCAGATGCTTTGCTTCATGAATGGGTTGGAGTTCCTAAAAGTGAATATGGAGAACAGTTATGGGATAGGCAAAGTATTAAAAGGAATAAAGATGGTTCTGTAAGAGTATTGAGTAAATTTATTCCCAAAACAAAAAGTGAAATTACAATTGATATTCTTTATACAATGGATATAAATTGTTTTGAAAAATCGTTCAGAGACGTTGATGTCTCAATAGATGAAGTAAATAGTAATTTCAATAATTTCGCTGATTGGCAAGATCCAAATGGAGATGAACTAATTTTGGGTGTGATAGGTCAAGTCTGCAGAGTCGAAAACTAAAAAATTTAAATTTCTTGGAATAAAATAAAAATTAAGTTTCTTGATTTCTGGAAAATATAAAAACTCTTTATAGAAAAGGTTTTAAAAGTGCCAGGACCCAGATTTGAACTGGGGACACGGCGATTTTCAGTCGCCTGCTCTACCAACTGAGCTATCCCGGCTCCAACCTATATACTCTAAATTAAGATGTGTAGTTTGTGAAACCCTTTTAATTAAAAATTTTATATCTTCATCAAATATCCCCAAAAAACTTCTATTTTGAGTTAACCGCTAACAAAGCAGTACCAAATGAAGTAGTTTTTTTACATGAAACTATTGGTATATTGATAATTTTTTCTCTTATTTTTCTCCACTGAGGGTTTTTTGAACCTCCTCCAATAGTAATAATTTTCTTTGGAAGAGAACCTGTTAGTTCGCCTAGCTTTTCCCATCCTTTCAATTCGATCCTAGCTAGCCCCTCAAATAATGCATGTAAATAAAGTGAGTCGCTTATTGGCCTTGGACCAAGTATCGGCTCTAAATTAGAATTATTGATAGGAAATCTCTCTCCCTTACTATTAAGAGGTAAAAGATTTATAGAAGTGTTTTTCGATGGATTTATTTGTCGACTGAGCTCTTTTAATTCTACATCAGAGAAGAACTGAGACAAGATACCGCATCCTGCGTTTGATGCTCCTCCACATATCCAATCGCCGTTTACTCTATGGTTTGTAATTCCTTGTTTTTTTATAGGGTTATCAATAATTTTCTTAACTACAATAGTTGTTCCTAAAACTGTAAGACCATCTTCTTTACCTAAACCTGCAGCTATTACACTTGCATTAGAATCAGTGGTTCCTGAGATTAATATTAATTTCTTATTCAAGTTAAATCTTTCTGCTAAATTAAAATTCACTTTTCCCAAAATTTTCCCACTTTTTACTATTTGAGGTAGGCATTTTTCCCATGAAGTATTGAGATAGCTTTTTGGCCATGATTCTTTTTTTAGATCCCAACCAAGTTTTAAATTATTACCTTCTTCTCCATGAGTCCAATCTTTTAAAAACCAACCAGTGATCCAATCAGATTGATGTCGTAAAAGTATATTTGTCCCATATTTATCTATTAGTTTTAATGCTTTAGCAAGACTACTATATGGACTTCGTAAATGATCTTCTTCAAAAGTTAAAGATTCAAGAAGGACCTTTTGTTCATTACATGCTTGGTAATATGGTATCGCTTTTCCCATCGGCTGCCCTTCGAAATCTAATGCTGTCAAAGTTCCTGAGGTACCAGATATAGCCAATTTACTTAGGTTGCTTTTAACCTCAATAGGTATATTATCTAAGAGTTTTTCACAAGAATTGATCCAAGAATTTGGATCTTTAAAGCTGTATTCATATGAAACTGAATTCGAATATATTAATTCCTTATCAAAATTAACTACAGATATCCTTACACCACTGGTTCCAAAATCTAACCCTCCAAAAAAATTATTAGGCATATAATAAAATTTTACAAAAATTCTTTCGATGCCTCCGCCAATTGGGCTGCTTTTTTTTCTACATTTTCCCAAGGAAGCTCAAGATCTCTTCTGCCAAAATGTCCGTAAGAGGCTGTCTTTCTAAAAAACTTCCCACCCATTTTTCGGGGTAGATTTCTTAAGTTGAATTCTTTTATTATTGCTGCAGGTCGCAAATCAAAGTGCTTATTAATAAGGTCAGTCAAATTAGCTTGAGAAATAATACCAGTATCAAAAGTTTCAACTAGTATGGAAATTGGTTTTGCGACTCCAATGGCGTAACTTAATTGTACTTCAGCCTTTTTTGCTAATTTTGCCTTAACTATACTTTTTGCTACATAACGCGCTGCATAAGCGGCTGATCTATCAACTTTCGTGGGGTCTTTCCCCGAGAATGCACCACCTCCATGCCTTGCATACCCACCGTAAGTATCAACAATGATTTTTCTGCCTGTGAGCCCGGCATCTCCCTGAGGTCCTCCGACGACAAATTTTCCGGTTGGGTTTACTAGGAATTTTGTTTTATGAATGTTTGGTTTTATTTTTAAATCTTCAGTTGCTGGAATTACAACATTCCTCCATAAATCTTCTTTTATTCTTTGACGAATTTCTTCTTCATTCTTAATTCCATCAATTTCAGGATTATGTTGTGTTGAAATTAAGATGGTATTAATTGAGACAGGGACTCCTTTTTCGTAATCTATGCTTACTTGAGTTTTGCCATCAGGGAGTAAATAGTTAATAACGTTTTCATGCCTTACTTTGGCAAGTTGAATAGCTAATCTGTGTGCCAAGCTAATCGGTAGGGGCATCAATTCTGGCGTTTCATCACATGCATAACCAAACATTATTCCTTGGTCTCCAGCTCCAGTGTTGTTTTCCAAATCATCGTTAACATCATCTGCTTCGTTAACCCCTTGTGAAATATCTGGTGATTGCTCATCAAGAGCTACTAAAACAGCACAACTATTTGCGTCAAAGCCACCTGCTTTATAGCCTTCATATCCAATTTCTTTAATAACATTTCTAACAAGTTTTATGTAGTCAACCTTTGCTTTTGAAGTGATTTCTCCAGTAAGTAAGCAAAGACCTGTATTTACTACAGTCTCACATGCAACTCTGCTATCTGGATCTTCCGTCAATAAAGCATCAAGAACAGCGTCACTTATTTGATCGCATATTTTGTCAGGATGGCCTTCAGTTACAGATTCAGAGGTGAAGATGAAATCACTCATTAAAATATATATTTTGAATATTAAATCATATCCTAAATTAGACTATCGCTTCAGATCAATGATTGTAAATTTTAAAAAAAACTTGAATAAATAATCTAGTGATTCCAAATATCACTATTAAAAATATAAAGACTATTCTGTTTCGGTTGAGGCCATAGCTAGTTCTTCATTATCATCAGTTTGTTCAAACAACATTTGTTTGTATTTTGCAGCCATTTCCTCAGCTTTACTAAAAACTTTTTGAGGATCAGTTAGCATATCTCCTGGTTCAGGTTCAAGTGCTTTTGTAGATAATGAAATTCTTCCTCTTTCGGAATCAAGATCAATTATCATCACTTTCATTTGATCACTAACATTTAAAACATTATGAGGTGTCTCGATATGCTCATGACTGATCTCAGAAATGTGCAAAAGACCACTAACGCCTCCAATATCTATAAAGGCTCCATAAGGTTTAATACCTTTAACAGAACCTACAACAACCTCACCCACTTCAAGTCTGTTCATTTTTTTCTCAACCAAAGCTCTTCTATGACTTAGTACTAATCTGTTTCTTTCTTCATCAACTTCAAGAAATTTTAAAGGTAGATATTCACCCTCTAAGTCATCTTTGATTTTCCTCGCACTTATATGAGAGCCTGGGATAAAACCTCTCAGCCCCTCAACTCTTACAAGAGCACCTCCTCTATTTGTTGCAAAAACTTCAGAAAAAATAGTGGCATCTTCTTTTTGCAGTTGCCTAACCCTCTCCCATGCTCTTTGATACTCGATTCTTCTAATGGAGAGGGCCAATTGACCATCTTCATTTTCTTCACTCATTATGAAAAATTCTCTTCTTTCTGAAGGTTGTAATACATCATTCAATCCTTCAACTCTATTTATTGAAACCTCCTGAACAGGCATAAAAGCAGCTGTTTTTGCCCCTATATCTATCATGGCTCCTTTGGTTTCTAAAGCAAAAACAGTACCATTTACTAGATCGCCAGGTTTAAAGTTATAATCATATTTGCCCAAAAGTGATGCAAATTCTTCTTGTGTGAATCCAGCATTATCAAAATCTGCATTTGTTCGGCTAGAGGAAGAATCTGCCGAAGGAATATCTTCCTCATTTGGGGATACTGAATCTTTATCTAATTCAGATGAATTTTTAATTTCTTTATCTTCAGAAAGTTCTTTAATAGTTTTGGAAGAATTTTCGTTCATTTGTTATATCGCAGACTACCTTAGGTAGTTAGAAAGGAATGCTATGAGCCTGCAAACTGATAGCAAAAAACATTTGTGATAAGTATTCTACACTTTAAGATGCTTACTTTTATAAAATTGAAGCTAATTGGTTTTTTGAACTTCCCTTTAGAGATTCAAGAGTAGAAATAAAATCTTTTACCCCATTAAATTTTCTGTAAACTGAAGCATATCTTATATAGGCCACTTCGTTTTCTTTCCTAAGACATTTAAGTATTAATTCTCCAATTTTTGAAGACTTGATATCTTTGTTATTGTCTTGAAGAATTTGTGATTCAATACTATCTACAAAATTAATAATTGCTTCGCTACTGAAGTTGGTCTTTTCGCATGCTCTTGATATGCCAGTAAATAATTTTTGTTTATCAAATAGTTCTGTGCTCCCATCTTTTTTAATAACTGAAACTGGCATTGTTTCAACTCTTTCATAAGTTGTAAATCTAAAGCTGCAATTTAAGCACTCCCTTCTTCTTCGAACACTTTTACCACTATCAGCAGATCTTGATTCCAAAACTCTACTATCCGTGTTTTGACAGGTTGGACACTGCATGTAGTGAAATAAGCATAACTTTAACTCTAATAGTAGATTAAAATTTTAATTATGAAAAGTAAAAAAACCCTCTTGATTAAAGAGGGTTTTTTTTTTAGTTCATTTTCTATCAAATTTAGGGGGATCTCTAAATGCGACAGCAAAGAATAATGTAACAACTGCGAGAGTTAGAATAAGGACGTAGGCAAAAGCTTCCATAAGATTAAGTAATAAAGATTAGTTTAAACCCTTCCTGGGATTCTTCTTGTGGTTTCGTCACCAAGCTTCTTGAATAAACCAAATTCAACTTGGTCACCTATCTCAGCATCAATACCAGCAAAGGAATTTCTGTAAAGAGTTCTTGAAGCATGCCACCAGTGGCCAAACAAGAATAGCAATCCGAAACATAGATGCGCATATGTAAACCAGGCTCTAGGAGAGCTTCGGAATACACCGTCAGATTTGTAGGTTTCTCTATCGAACTTGAATGCTTCTCCAAGTTGAGCTTTTCTAGCTAATCTTTTAACTACTGCAGGATCAGTAAATGTTTGTCCATTTAGATCTCCACCATAAATAGTCGCAGTAATACCAGTTTGTTCGAATGAATACTTTGCTTCTGCTCTTCTAAATGGAATATCGGCTCTTACATTGCCTTCTTTATCTTCTAGTATCACTGGAAAGTTTTCAAAGAAATTAGGTATTCTTCTAACTTCTAATTCGTTACCATCCTTATCTTGAAAAGCAATGTGACCCTGCCAACCAGTTGGTAGACCATCACCATTAACAAGAGCTCCAACCCTGAACAATCCTCCTTTAGCAGGACTATTCCCAACATAATCATAGAAGGCTAATTTCTCTGGTATCGATGCATATGCCTCTTCTTTGGTGGCACCATTATCAATAGCAGCTTGAACCCTTCTATTAATTTCAGTCTTAAAATAACCTGAGTCCCATTGATATCTAGTAGGACCAAATAATTCGACTGGAGTAGTAGCTGAACCGTACCACATTGTGCCTGAGACAACAAAAGAAACAAATAATACAGCTGCTAAAGCACTGGCTAGAACTCCTTCAAGACTTCCAAGTTTTAAGGCTCTATAAAGCCTTTCTCCAGGTCTATTGGTAATGTGGAAGATACCTCCGATGATACCCATAAGCCCAGCTGCAATATGATTTGCTACTATTCCTCCTGGGTTGAAAGGATTAAAACCTTCTACTCCCCAGGAAGGGGCTACAGGCTCAACATGACCGGTTAAACCATAAGGGTCAGAAACCCAAATTCCTACATTTGCACAATGAAATGCTCCAAACCCAAAACAGGTAAGTCCAGCTAGAAGAAGATGAATTCCAAAAATTCTTGGTAGATCAAGAGCAGGCTCTCCTGTTCTTGAATCTTCCCATAAATCTAAATCCCAGTATGTCCAATGCCAAATAGAGGCCAACATTAATAGCCCACTAAAGACAATGTGTGCAGCTGCGACTCCTTCGAAGCTCCAGAATCCAGGGTCAACCCCTGTAGCACCTGTGATATCCCATCCGTTCCAACTACTTGTGATGCCAAGTCTTGCCATAAATGGCATTACGTACATTCCCTGTCTCCACATAGGATTGAGAACAGCATCAGAAGGATCAAAAATGGCTAATTCATAAAGAGCCATAGAACCGGCCCAGCCGGCTAATAATGCAGTATGCATAAGATGCACAGCAAGTAGTCGACCTGGGTCATTAATAACTACTGTGTGAACTCGATACCAAGGCAATCCCATCGGTTAATTTCTAGTAACTATGCTGAATAAACAGCTAAACATCACGATAGTAAGGGTTTTTTAGTCTTTGAGGGATTATTGTAAATAAATTTATTTTCTTGCGAAAATTGGCTAGATCGATTTGTATCACTGTAGTTACACGGAATTTTAGACTAAAAATTGTTAATATTTTGGTCACAATTCTCAAAGTAAAACGCCAAAATAGGAAAAATAACAAAAAAAATGGCAACTATTAGATTTATCCGCGAGGACTTAGAGGTTCAATGCAATCCTGGCGAAAATTTAAGGGAACTAGTAATGAAAGAGAACTTACAGCTTTATGGACTAAAGGGAATTTTAGGAAATTGTGGAGGAGCAGGACAATGTAGTACCTGTTTCATTTCTGTTGAAGGAGGAAGTAAAAATTCATTAAGCCCTCTTACATCAGTCGAAGAAGAAAAACTTAAAAATAGACCTGAGAATTGGCGACTTGCCTGTCAAACATTAATAAAATCCTCAGCAGTAATTTTAACAAAACCACAATCTCCTCCTTCAAATTTGGAAGAACTTAAAAAAATTAGCGAAAATAAAAAATTACCTCGCTAAATTGTTTAAGACTGTTAATCTGTTGATAAAATTTGTTGAATTTTCCACTTTATTTCAAATTATGTGTCTATAGTCTTACTACACGATAGAACTGCCAACTAAATGGAAACAACTAACTTTGGATTCGTAGCTAGTCTTTTATTTGTAGGGGTGCCAACAATATTCCTCATAGGTTTATTTATTTCTACTCAAGATGGCGAAAAATCAAGCTTCTATTCTGAATCTAGTAAAGGTAGGCTTGGCCCAAAGCGTTAATGCTTTATAAATGCTTTGTATTTCTGTAAAAGAATTTTTATTTTGGAAAAAAAAGCAACTCTCTAAAGGAGGAGATAAACAATCATTCGCTCTTTTACTTGATTGTATAGGCGGAATATCCTCTGTTGATCTAAACCTGCTAAATATAAATCCTGAGGGAAACTTATATTTAAAAAAAAACTTAAACTTTTTAGAATCTGTTTGGGAAGAACATTTATTAAATTCTCACCCAATTCAATATCTCTGTGGAATAGTTTTTTGGAGGAATTTAAAACTAAAAGTTACAAATAAAGTTCTTATTCCTAGACCAGAGACCGAATTGATAGTTGATATCGTATTCAAGTTATTTACGAAGAAATCACAAAAAATATTTTTTGCAGAATTAGGAACTGGATCAGGAGCTATAAGCATCGCTTTAGCACTAGAATATCCACTATGGGATGGAGTAGCAACTGATATAGATCAAGATGTACTAAAAGTAGCAACTGAAAATTATATAAAAGCCTCTAGACAATCAAATTTGAAATTTTACTGCGGAAATTGGTGGACCCCACTTGAAAGATTTAAAGGAGAATTAGATCTCGTTATTGCAAACCCGCCATATATTCCTAAAAATACTTATGAAGAATTACCCAAAGAGGTTAAAAATTTTGAACCAAAAATTGCCTTATTAGGAGGTGAAGATGGTTTAAAACACATTAGGGAAATAATTCAAAAAGCACCATTATTTTTAAAAAAAAACGGATGGTTGATTTTAGAGAATCATTTTGATCAAGGTGAATCAGTAAAACAATTACTTTTTGAAAATAAATTTACATCAATAGAAATCGTGAATGATCTTTCAGGTATTGGTAGGTTTACGATTGGGAGATATAAATAAATTATTACTAAAGTACAGATGAATTTAGTAGACCGCGAATCAGCTTTAAAGACTCTTAAAAGTGGTTTACCTATTATTTTTCCTACAGATACTTTACCTGCAATTGGATGCCTGCCAAAATTTTCAAATACTATTTATAAGTTTAAAAAAAGAGATAAAAATAAACCCTTAATTCTTATGGGATCAGAACAAAAACAATTAATCGATTATGTTCACGAATCAGCAAAAGAAGATTACGAAAAAATAGCTTCAACTTATTGGCCTGGAGCTCTGACAATGATTATTCCTTCTTCAGAAAAGCAGGCTTTAATGCTTACAAGCAAAGATCTTACACTTGGTTTAAGAATCCCAAATTCACATATGGCTCAGTCTCTTATAGAAGAAACAGGACCATTATTAACTTCAAGCGCAAACATCTCAGGTTTCACAGGGTCAATGACAGTTGAGGGAATTGCTTTTGACTTTCCTACTCTAAAAATTTTAGGACCCATTCCATGGGAGAAAAGTAGTTGTAAAGCCAGTACAATAATATCTTGGAAGAAAAGTGGCAAATGGAGGATGATTAGAGAAGGAGAAGTATTAGTTAAGGAATTGTATTAATGTTTTTATTATTATTTTTTGTTTTTTTAATTCAATTTTTTACTTATTGGATATTTGAACCCCTTTCGTCTTTTTTAGAGTATGTTCTTGAAATAAGATTATTTCCTGTTTTCGCTTTAATAATTTTAATTTCGTTATTTTCGGGGAAAAATATTTATAAGAATTAAATAATTCAAAATGCCGGCTAACAGATTTGAACTGATGACCTTCGCTTTACAAAAGCGCTGCTCTACCACTGAGCTAAGCCGGCACAATTATATCTTACATTCAAGATGGAGCAATTATTAGTATTTTTTTGGCTTTTTAAAATTTATTACTTTTTGATATCTTTATCGTTTTTTCCAATTTTGTCGTTTTTTTTGAATTTTATTTCTCCTGAAATAGTTCTTTTAATCGGTAAATTGGCAACTAATGCAGTCATTCTATCCTCGGTTTCTAAACTTACCGCTACCTCTTCAAAATCAATTTCTACATATTTAGCGACAACATCAAGAATTTCTTTTCTCATTTTATCCAAAAGATCAGTTGTTAAAGAACTCATATCAACTCTGTCATGAGCCAGTACAAGTTGTAATCTTTCTCTAGCGGTATTAGCACTAGCCGTTTCTCTTCCTAGTAATTTGTTTATAAGGTCTCTGAGAGTCATCATTTTAAAAAACCCTAATTTGCATTAATCTCATGAATTTATCTTTCAGACTTTTCCCTTCATTTTTGGGATCAATAATTGGAACATCCTTACCTGAAAGTCTTTGAGAAACATTCAAGTAACATTTTTTTGCAGGAGAACTACTATCTGTAAGTGTTAATGGCTCTCCTCTATTTGTACTTATTATTACTTGTTCATCCTCTAAAACAATGCCTAGTAAGGGCAACGAAAGAATTCCTTGAACATCTTCGATAGATAGCATCTCTTGACTAGCCATCATATTAGGGCGGACTCTATTGATTACAAGTTGAATAGGTTCAATGTCTGAAGTATTAAGAATTCCTATTACTCTATCGGCGTCACGTACTGCAGATAATTCCGGGTTGGTAACTACAATTGCTTCTTTACAGGCTGCAAGGGCATTCTTAAAACCGTCCTCTACACCAGCAGGACAATCAACCAAAACATAGTCAAACTTTTCGCTAAGAAGCTCACTAATTTTTTTCATATCTTCGGGCTTCATCCATTCCAACATCCTAGGATCTCCAGCAGGTAAAAGAGCTAAATTAGGCTCTTTTTTATGCCTGACCAGAGCTTGTTCAAGACGACAATTTTTGTCTAGAACATCTTGAGCTGTATAGATAATACGATTTTCTAATCCTAAAAGAAGATCTAAGTTTCTCAATCCGAAATCAGCATCTAATACAGCCGTAGTTGCTCCGCTATTGGCAAGGGCTATTCCTAAATTTGCAGTTAAAGTTGTTTTGCCAACCCCACCTTTTCCTGAACAAATTAGTATTGTGCGAGAGTTTTCCGCCAAAGATTTAATAATTTTTTAAATGATAAGCCCACTTTCAAGAAGTTAAATATTTTAAATATTAAGTAATTCTTAAATTTATAGACTTTGAATTAATTTATTTCAAATCTATTGATTAATTTCTGGTTTCTATTATGTAGGGCTTGATAATTATTGTTTGATTATCTACTACTGCAATTTCAGGGTAAGAATTTTGGGGCTTATCTTTTGGCCCGATAGCGATAATGTCTGCAATTCTTAATTGTAAAGGTCTTAAATAAAGTGATGAAATAGAGGACTTATTATTTCCACCTCTCCCTGCGAAGGCGATGCCGAGTAATTTACCCCAAACGTAAATATTGTTCTTAGCGGAAACTATGGCCCCTGGATTGACATCTCCAATTATACATAGATTTCCATTTGAAGATATTCTATCTCCTGATCTTACAGTTCCTTCATGAAGAATATCTTCTTTCTTTTTTGAATTAAATAAAAACATATTATTTTTAATCTCATGTTCGTTAACAAAATTTGTATCTATTTTTTGAGACCTTCCAGCTAGTACTGTATTTCTATTATTTGAGTAAATACGCATAGAACAATTATTAATTTTATCAAAAATTTTTTTCAATATTGATAATTGATGAGAACTTATTGAGTCGTTTATTACGAAAATTTTTGCTTCTAGGGGTCCTTTAATCGAAGAAATTTTTTTAAAAATTTCATTGAAATTGTCCCAATTTTCAAAAGATAAAATTTCTAAATATTTATTATCAAGACTAGTAATAACAATTTCCATTGATTTCAATCTATGTATGATTTTTTAACAAAGAAATTTGATTTTGAATTTCATTTTTGATCAATCCTGGGTAAATAATAAAAGAGCTCTCCTCAGATTTGATTAAAGTTTTTATTAATTCAGAACTATTTTCTAATGAACTTTGATAAGTGCCATCCCATATTTTTAATGAATTATTAGATTCAAAACCATTAAAAGATCTTTCCTTAATACCACAAAAAATTTCAGAATCATAATTGTTGGATTCGCACAATTTTTTTGCAAATGCAAGTATTTCTAGTCTTTTTATTCTACTTAAAAAACTTATGTCTGATGCCTTCAACAAATCTCTATCAATAAATATTTTGCATAGTGTAGAAAGCGGTTCAAAAGATTCATCTTTCCATCTAATCAAATGGTAATAAAAGGTTATATCATCATTTTTTATAAAATCATCAAAATCTATCTTGTCAGGGCAAAATATCCATTTATAAAGTGATTCGTCTAACCAAATATTTTTTTTATAATTATTTTTTATTATGTAGATTATTTTTTCTAGAATCCATGTTGATATTTCGTTTATTCTATGGTTATAGATAGTTCTATACATTAAGTTTCTTAGTACTAGGAAATGTTCAATTGCGATAATTCCTTTTGGCTTGATTGCTATATTTCCATCAGGGGAAAAAGTAAGAGCCGAAATAATTCTTTCTAGATCTACTAAGCCATATTTGGTACCTGTGTTGTAACTATCACGTAAAAGATAATCTAGACGATCACAATCAATTTCACTGCTAATCAATGTTTTTAAAGGTTTTGAAAATATTTGTTTTGATTCAAATAATTCCCCAATTTGTCTTGGTAATTTGTCATCGTATTTTTTGAGTATTGAATTTATTGGAGGATAATTTTTAACTAAGTTTTGAGACCATTTTTCATGATCATGATCGAATATTGCTTCACTGGTATGGCTTAAAGGTCCATGACCTAAATCATGTAATAGAGCGGCTCCATATAGTGCAAATTTATTTTCACAAAATGAAGATTTAATCTCAATTAATCTCTTAAATATCCTTCTTGCGATACAAAATACTCCAATTGAGTGAGTAAATCTACTCGATTCTGCACCATGAAAGAGTAATGATGCCGCCCCAAGTTGTTTTATTCTTCTTAACCTTTGAAAAGCGATTGTATCAATTAATTCCATGATCATTAATTCTTCTGGCTTTCCTGAATCAAAAACTATTTCTTTATGAATTGGATCATGAAAAATTCTTTGAATATTCATTGTTTTTAAAATTTTCTATTTTTCATTCTTTTGCTAGTTCAGTTCCCCCCTTTCATTATTTGATTCATTAGTTTTATTTGAAACTTCTTCTTTTTCTAGAAGTGACTCAAGATATAATTCTGCATTTTTCAACCATTTATCATCAGAACCTCCATATTCACTGGCATCCGGAAGATCTAGTAATTTGTTAGGTGTCATACCTTGACCTTGAATATTATTACCTTTGGGAGTTAAATAACTAGCAACTGTTATTGCTATTCCACTGTCTTCTCCAAGATTTTTTAGGGATTGAATTAAACCTTTCCCATAAGTTTGTTCCCCCATAAGGATCGATCTATTGTTGTCTTGTAATGAACCTGCAAGTATTTCACTAGCGCTAGCAGTACCTTTATTTACCAAAGTTACCATCGGGCCATCAAAAGATGTCTCTTTTTGTGAGAATATTGCATCCTTGATTCCATTTCTGTTTTTTGTCTCAACTACTGGTTTTTCACTTAATAATGAGTCTGCAACTGCTATTCCCGAACTTACTAGTCCACCTGAATTATTTCTGAGATCTAATATTAATCCTTCAACCTCTTTCTCTTTTAACTCTTGAAGAGCCTCCTCAACTTTTTTTGGTACGCTTTCACTAAATTGAGTTATCCTCAAATATCCTATTGTATGTGAATCTTCTCTTAATCTTTTTGTTCGGACTGGTCTTAGATCTACTGATCTTCTTTCTAGGTCGACTTCTCTAATTTCTCCTGATTTCGATGAAATTTCAACTAAAACTTTAGTTCCTGATTCACCTCTTAACTTAGAAGCAGTATTTGCAAGTCCTAATTCTTCAGAGGAAATCCCATCCACTTTTTCTATAAAATCCCCGCTAACTATTCCAGCTTCTTCAGCAGGTGACCCTCCAATTGTGGAGACAACTTTAATTTTTTTCTTATCATCACTATCTTCACCTAATTGGAGACCAACACCATTAATTTCACTTCCAAAGTTGCTTGATTTCAAGAGTTCATAATCTTTAGGGCGTAAAATTCTTGTATATGGATCTTCTAGAGGCCTTAACATTTCTTCAATTGCAGAATAAGCCTCTTCACTTGTTTCAATTTGTTTCTGTAATGTTTTTTGTCTAATTCTCTTCCATTGTATTTCATCAAACTTTTCCGGGTCATAAAAACCCTCATTCACCAAGGTCCAAGCGTCAAGGACTAATTGCCTGCTATCACTGAGTGCATCTACACTTTCTATCAATATAAAATTAATAGAAAAAACAATGACCATTAATGCCGTAATTAATGTTTTGAATGTTAAAAGTTTGTTAAAAGATGAATTCATTGGGTTAAGCGTTAACACCAAGTATAAGAATTTTAAGTAAGCTCTTTATATCAAAGCTAATTTTTTTTTGGATGGCGAATTCTTCATCTGTTTATGACTGGTTTCAAGAAAGACTTGAAATTCAAGACATAACTGACGACGTAACTTCCAAGTACGTACCCCCTCACGTAAATATTTTTTATTGTTTAGGAGGCATAACTTTAGTATGCTTCTTAATTCAATTTGCAACAGGTTTTGCAATGACTTTTTACTATAAGCCAACAGTTACACAAGCTTATAGTTCTGTAAGTTATTTGATGACTGACGTAAGTTTTGGATGGTTAATAAGATCTGTTCATAGATGGAGTGCATCTATGATGGTTTTAATGTTAATTCTCCATGTGTTTAGAGTTTATCTAACAGGCGGTTTCAAAAGGCCAAGAGAACTTACTTGGGTTACAGGTGTTGTAATGGCAGTCATAACAGTCGCTTTTGGTGTAACAGGTTATTCTTTACCTTGGGATCAGGTTGGTTATTGGGCAGTTAAGATTGTTTCTGGAGTTCCTGCAGCAATACCAGTTATTGGTGATTTTATGGTTGAACTACTCAGGGGTGGAGAAAGTGTTGGACAGTCCACTCTTACAAGATTTTATAGTCTTCATACCTTTGTCTTGCCATGGTCATTAGCAGTATTCATGTTGATGCATTTCCTAATGATTCGTAAACAAGGTATTTCCGGTCCTCTATAAATCCTTATACTTAAATTACAATAAATATCAAAATGTCTACATTAAAAAAACCAGATTTATCAGACCCAAAATTAAGAGCAAAATTGGCTAAAGGTATGGGCCATAATTATTATGGAGAACCAGCTTGGCCAAATGATTTACTATATATTTTCCCGGTTGTTATCTTAGGTACAATTGCTTGTGTTGTTGGCCTTGCAGTTCTAGACCCAGCTATGTTGGGTGACAAAGCAAATCCTTTTGCAACTCCATTAGAAATCCTCCCTGAATGGTATCTATATCCAGTTTTTCAAATACTCAGGGTAGTTCCTAATAAACTTTTGGGTATTGCACTTCAAACGTTAATTCCTCTTGGTTTAATGATTTTACCTTTCATTGAAAACGTTAATAAGTTCTCTAACCCTTTTAGAAGACCAATAGCAATGTCAGTTTTCTTATTTGGCACTTTCTTGACAATATATCTAGGTATTGGTGCTTGTTTACCTATTGATAAATCCCTAACTTTAGGTTTATTTTAGACTCATATTTTAAACATATCTAAATCATTATTCTCTTTTCTTAGAAAGTGGTGCATTAATAAAAAGCCAACTATTGTCCATGTTTGATATGTTCTTGATTGTTGCCCGACCCAAGTACCTGTAGGTCCATCAAAATATTCTGCCCATTCTTGCTTAGGCAATTGATTAAGTTGGCACCAATATGACTCCTCGATTAAAGATTTCATTTCTTGCATAAGCATTACATCATCGGAGGGAAACTTTTTTTGATGTAAAAGAACAGCGGTACCAAAAAACCAAAGCAAGCTCGGCCAATGTCCGCCATTATGGTAACTCCATGGCCAATTCTTCGGATCTGAACCAGTTTTATTTTGCCATTCTTCGACATCCATATGAGGATGACAAATTCTCATAGGCATTTGAGCCATCAAGTGCTGTCTATTGTGCAATACCAATCTAAATAAAGCTCTTTGTTCTGCGGGGGGAAGAACTCCAAACATGCAGGCTAAAGAATTTCCTAAACTATAAAATCGGAAGTCTGGTCTTCCCGTTCTAATATTTCCTATTAAATAACCTCCTCTATTCTCCAACCAATCTTGTAGCCATGAGGGAACTACTTGAGGTTGAACATTAAATTCATTGAAGTGTTGGTCATCTCCGTACTGCTCTGTAGGCCTTCTTCTTAAGATCTGCATTGTTTGGCTGGTAACCCAATAATGTTTTAATAAAAAACTTCCTAAATCTTTAACCCATTGATTTGTGAGAATAAGTCTTTGATCTAAAAGTCTGCTTACATGATCTGCTCGACTCAATTCCATTAAATTTATACAGCTTTTTAAACATCCATGAAGTAAAACTTCAACTTCTAAAGGAGCTCCCCATACATCCATAGGTCTATCAATCATAAATGCACAATCTGGGACAAAAAGTACTGGAGTACCTTCAAATGTTGGATGAAGAACCAAATCTAGTAAAAGTTGAATACCTCTTTGAACGCTCTGACTCTTTCCGAAAGCAAAATCACCGCTTTTATTTACATAATACCAACACAAAATTGGCCACCATAAACTTGCATCAGCTGAAGTAATTCTGCCAATCGATCTTTGACCATAGTCTCCAATCAGTTTTCCTTTTTCTTCTACGAAACTTGTGGGAAATACTCCTCTCGTTTGATAATTAGTGCTTTGTAACTCAAGGCATACAGTAAGAAATTTTTTTACAATTTCGTAGCGTCTTTGAGTAATGAGGTAAATCATTACTGGAACGTTGTCTCTTAAAAATATTTCTCCGTAATTTAACTTTTTATTTTTTGTTGGGTGTTCTAATGCCGCAACACTTCCTACTAACTCTCCTGATATTTCGACTAAAGTCTTTTCGAAGTGTTTTTTTGCATTTGTTACAATTTTCTCTTCATCGGAACTTGGTCTTACTCTTAAATTTTTTTGACTAAATCTTTCTGCCATTTCATTTATAACCCTATATTCAAGCCTAGTTGTTTAAAGAGACTTTGAACAAATAAAAAATTAATAAAAATTTTTTGTATAAAAGGTTGCACATTTACAGTGGGATGGTTTAATATTTTCTTCTGGGCAGAAAATTATTTTTTGCACTATTCAATTATTTACCTTAAATCTAATTTTGGGTAAATGAATGAATTTTTTGGAGATTTGATTTAGATCATTTTTTTCAGCCAGAAGAAGGGTTTTCCCTTCGAAGTGAGTTATTCACTTGTTGTTTAACTCTGCACCTAGAAAATTTAAAACTTAGGAACTGATGCTTTTATTGCGTCAAGAATAACTAAATTTTTTTGGTTATTTCAAGATGTACATGCAATAAAGGTGTGAGGTCCCGTCAAGAATATATAAAAATGTCATCAATTGCTAACTTTAGCTTTGATGCGAACGGATCTGAGATCTTGGAAAGTCACTTTAGAAATATTTTTAATGTGCACTCAATGTAATCCTTAAATTTAAGGAGGCTGAAACTAAATACCAAAACTCAAGTTTTTATTTGGATGAAGCAATTCAATTTGAGTAGATTTATCTACAAAAGGATTTGAACACAACGGAGAGTTTGATCCTGGCTCAGGATGAACGCTGGCGGCGTGCTTAACACATGCAAGTCGAACGAACCTTCGGGTTAGTGGCGGACGGGTGAGTAACGCGTGAGAATCTGCCCTCAGGAGGGGGATAACGGTTGGAAACGACCGCTAATACCCCATATGCCTACTGGTGAAATGAATTTCGCCTGAGGATGAGCTCGCGTCTGATTAGCTTGTTGGTGAGGTAATGGCTCACCAAGGCTTCGATCAGTAGCTGGTCTGAGAGGATGATCAGCCACACTGGGACTGAGACACGGCCCAGACTCCTACGGGAGGCAGCAGTGGGGAATTTTCCGCAATGGGCGAAAGCCTGACGGAGCAACGCCGCGTGAGGGACGAAGGCCTCTGGGCTGTAAACCTCTTTTCTCAAGGAAGAAGATATGACGGTACTTGAGGAATAAGCCACGGCTAATTCCGTGCCAGCAGCCGCGGTAATACGGGAGTGGCAAGCGTTATCCGGAATTATTGGGCGTAAAGCGTCCGCAGGCGGCTTTTCAAGTCTGCTGTTAAAGCGTGGAGCTTAACTCCATCATGGCAGTGGAAACTGAAAGGCTTGAGTATGGTAGGGGCAGAGGGAATTCCCGGTGTAGCGGTGAAATGCGTAGATATCGGGAAGAACACCAGTGGCGAAGGCGCTCTGCTGGGCCATTACTGACGCTCATGGACGAAAGCCAGGGGAGCGAAAGGGATTAGATACCCCTGTAGTCCTGGCCGTAAACGATGAACACTAGGTGTCGGGGGAATCGACCCCTTCGGTGTCGTAGCTAACGCGTTAAGTGTTCCGCCTGGGGAGTACGCACGCAAGTGTGAAACTCAAAGGAATTGACGGGGGCCCGCACAAGCGGTGGAGTATGTGGTTTAATTCGATGCAACGCGAAGAACCTTACCAGGGTTTGACATCCTGCGAACCTCTTAGAAATTTGAGGGTGCCTTCGGGAATGCAGTGACAGGTGGTGCATGGCTGTCGTCAGCTCGTGTCGTGAGATGTTGGGTTAAGTCCCGCAACGAGCGCAACCCACGTTTTTAGTTGCCAGCATTTAGTTGGGCACTCTAGAAAGACCGCCGGTGATAAACCGGAGGAAGGTGTGGATGACGTCAAGTCATCATGCCCCTTACACCCTGGGCTACACACGTACTACAATGCTACGGACAAAGGGCAGCAAACTCGCGAGAGCTAGCAAATCCCATAAACCGTGGCTCAGTTCAGATCGTAGGCTGCAACTCGCCTACGTGAAGTAGGAATCGCTAGTAATCGCAGGTCAGCATACTGCGGTGAATACGTTCCCGGGCCTTGTACACACCGCCCGTCACACCATGGAAGTTGGCCATGCCCGAAGTCGTTACTCCAACCCTTGTGGAGGAGGACGCCGAAGGTGGGGCTAATGACTGGGGTGAAGTCGTAACAAGGTAGCCGTACCGGAAGGTGCGGCTGGATCACCTCCTAACAGGGAGACAACAAAATGTTTAATATTATTATTTTGTCACCTTAGGTCGATCGGTATCTCACGTTCTTAATTAATTTATTAAGAATTTTATTTCCTAAGTTTTTCTAGGTCACACCCATTATTTTCCTGGGCCATTAGCTCAGGTGGTTAGAGCGCACCCCTGATAAGGGTGAGGTCCCTGGTTCAAGTCCAGGATGGCCCATATCTCTATGTTGGGGGTATAGCTCAGTTGGTAGAGCGCCTGCTTTGCAAGCAGGATGTCAGCGGTTCGAGTCCGCTTACCTCCACTGATTACCACCTCTTCCATAATTTTTTAGAAAGGAAATGTTTTGAGTTGTGATCAAATTCTGAACGAATCTAGCTTCCTAATGAAATCATTAAGATGCTGGACTCATTGAATTAATTTCATTGTTTTCAGAGAACCTTGACAACTGCATAGATTATTTTTAAAGACAATAAGCATCTTTAATGATGCAGATTTTTTATTTGTGCGAATGCATTAATAACAATTCTATTAAGCTGATGCTTCAATTATGAAGTTATTGGTCAAGCTACAAAGGGCTCACGGAGGATACCTAGGCACACAGAGGCGATGAAGGACGTGGTTACCTGCGATAAGTCTCGGGGAGTTGGAAGCACACTTTGATCCGGGAATTTCCGAATGGGGCAACCCCATGTACGGCCAACTGAATATATAGGTTGGTGCGAGCTAACCCAGCGAACTGAAACATCTTAGTAGCTGGAGGAAGAGAAAGTAAATAACGACTCCCTCAGTAGCGGCGAGCGAACGGGGAACAGCCCAAACCGATAGTCTTGACTATCGGGGTTGTGGGACAGCAATATGGATCAACAAGTCTAGAAGAAACGTTTGAATGGCGTGCCACAGAGGGTGAAAGCCCCGTAATCGAAAGATAAGTTGACCTAGCTGTATCCCGAGTAGCACGGAGCACGTGGAATTCCGTGTGAATCTGCGAGGACCACCTCGTAAGGCTAAGTACTACTGTGTGACCGATAGTGAAACAGTACCGCGAGGGAAAGGTGAAAAGAACCCCGGGAGGGGAGTGAAATAGAACATGAAACCGTGAGCTTACAAGCAATGGGAGCCCGACTAATCGGGTGACCGTGTGCCTGTTGAAGAATGAGCCGGCGACTTATAGGCACTGGCGGGTTAAACCGGAAATGGTGGAGCCACAGCGAAAGCGAGTCTTAATAGGGCGTTTGTCAGTGTTTATAGACCCGAACCCTGGTGATCTAACCATGGCCAGGATGAAGCTTGGGTGATACCAAGTGGAGGTCCGAACCGACTGAAGTTGAAAATTCAGCGGATGAGCTGTGGTTAGGGGTGAAATGCCAATCGAACCAGGAGCTAGCTGGTTCTCCCCGAAATACGTTGAGGCGTAGCGTCTAGTGCTCCAGCAGGGGGGTAAAGCAACCATTTCGGTGCGGGCTGCGAAAGCGGTACCAAATCGATATGAACTCTGAATACCCTGTGTGTAACTAGGCAGTCAGACTGTGGGGGATAAGCTCCATAGTCAAGAGGGAAACAGCCCAGACCGCCAGCTAAGGTCCCAAAATTAACGCTAAGTGATAAAGGAGGTGGGATTGCCCAGACAACCAGGAGGTTTGCCTAGAAGCAGCCATCCTCAAAGGAGTGCGTAATAGCTCACTGGTCGAGCGATCCTGCGCCGAAAATGAACGGGGCTAAGCGTTATACCGAAGCTGCGGATAAATTTATTTATGGTAGGGGAGCGTTCTATGTAGGGTGAAGCGTTAGCGTAAGCGGACGTGGACGGCATAGAAGTGAGAATGTCGGCTTGAGTAGCGAAAACATGGGTGAGAATCCCATGCCCCGAAACCCTAAGGGTTCCTCCGGCAGGCTCGTCCGCGGAGGGTTAGTCTGGACCTAAGGCGAGGCCGAAAGGCGTAGTCGATGGATAACAGGTCAATATTCCTGTACCAGATGTGTTTTGAGAAGGGGGACGGAGAAGGCTAACCAGGCCAGATGTTGGTTACTGGTTCAAGCGTTCGAGGCTTTGAGAGATGGAGAAAACATCTTGAGCTAAGGCGTGAGTACGAGCTGCTACGGCAGCGAAGTTGGTGATGTCATGCTTCCAAGAAAAGCCCTATACTCGTTAAAGCACAAATGCCAGTACCCGAAACCGACACAGGTGGGGTGGTAGAGAATACCGAGGGGCGCGAGATAACTCTCTCTAAGGAACTCGGCAAAATGGCCCCGTAACTTCGGGAGAAGGGGTGCCAGCGAGAGCTGGTCGCAGTGAAGAGGCGCAAGCGACTGTTTACCAAAAACACAGGTCTCCGCTAAGTCGCAAGACGATGTATGGGGGCTGACACCTGCCCAGTGCCGGAAGGTTAAGGAAGCTGGTTAGCTTTTAGTGAAGCTGGCGACTGAAGCCCCGGTGAACGGCGGCCGTAACTATAACGGTCCTAAGGTAGCGAAATTCCTTGTCGGGTAAGTTCCGACCCGCACGAAAGGTGTAACGATTTGCGCGCTGTCTCGGAGAGAGGCTCGGCGAAATAGAATTGTCTGTGAAGATGCGGACTACATACACCCGGACAGAAAGACCCTATGAAGCTTTACTGTAGTTTGATATTGTGCTCGGGCTCTGAATGCGCAGAATAGGTGGGAGACGTTGAAATAGTGCTTGTGGGTACTATTGAGTCATCGGTGAGATACCACTCTTTTAGAGCTAGGGTTCTAACGCTTACCCGTTATCCGGGAAGCGGACAGTATCTGATGGGCAGTTTGACTGGGGCGGTCGCCTCCTAAAAGGTAACGGAGGCGCACAAAGGTTCCCTCAGGCTGGTTGGAAATCAGTCGTTGAGTGCAAAAGCAGAAGGGAGCTTGACTGTGAGACCCACAAGTCGAACAGGGACGAAAGTCGGTTTTAGTGATCCGACGGTTCTGCGTGGAAGGGCCGTCGCTCAACGGATAAAAGTTACTCTAGGGATAACAGGCTGATCTCCCCCAAGAGTTCACATCGACGGGGAGGTTTGGCACCTCGATGTCGGCTCATCGCAACCTGGGGCTGAAGTCGGTCCCAAGGGTTGGGCTGTTCGCCCATTAAAGCGGTACGCGAGCTGGGTTCAGAACGTCGTGAGACAGTTCGGTCCATATCCGGTGTATGCGCAGGAATATTGAGAGGATTTCTCCCTAGTACGAGAGGACCGGGAGGAACGCACCTCTGGTGTGCCAGTTATCGTGCCAACGGTAAACGCTGGGTAGCCATGTGCGGAGTGGATAACCGCTGAAAGCATCTAAGTGGGAAGCCCACCTCAAGATGAGTATTGCCATGGCTTAAGCCAGTAAGGTCACGGGAAGAACACCCGTTGATAGGCTCTACGTGGAAGCTTGGTAACAAGTGCAGCGGAGGAGTACTAATAGACCGAGGGCTTGACCAAATAAACTTAATTTATTGTTTTTAAATTTATATAATTTTCTATGCAGTTCTCAAGGTTCACACTATCCTGGTGTTCATGGCGATGTGGACCCACTCCGATCCATCTCGAACTCGGTTGTGAAACGCATCAGCGGCGAAAATATTTAGGGGGTAGCCCCTTGAGAAAATAGCTCAATGCCAGGTAAAAATATTTAAAAGGGTTTACTCTACTTGAGTAAACCCTTTTTTATTTTTGGCATTTAGGACACCAATGTGTACTTCTTCCAGTGATTTTTTGCCTTTCAATTAAATTTCCACATTTATGACATTTTTTACCAGTTCTCCTGTAAACATTTGTCTGTAAACCAAAATTCCCATTCTCTCCCTCCAAGTCTCTAAAATCACTAAATGTTGTCCCCCCCGAACCAATACTTTTTTTTAATATACTTACAATTGATTCTCTGAGCTTGATTAACTCATTCTTCTTTATCGTTTGAGCTTCCCTAAAAGGTGAAATGCCAGCCGAATATAAACTTTCATCAGCATAAATATTACCTATACCTGCTACTATTGTTTGATCTAACAAAATGGCTTTTATAGATTTTGTTCTTTTTGAAATAACTTTCTTAAGGTATTTTGTATCAAAGTCTTTAGAAAATGGTTCTGGTCCTAATGAGCCTAATCCTTTGATTATTTTATTGGCCGATAAACCTTGTTTAATCCACCACATTTGGCCAAAACTTCTTATGTCAATGTATCTAAGTTCATTATTATTTTGATCTAAAAATCTTATTCTTGTATGTTTACACGGTGGCTCAGAGTTATTAATAAATTTGAAATATCCAGTCATTCTTAGATGAACCACAAGAAATCCATTATGTTTAAATGTTATTTTTTCATTTATAGGAATATTCTCATGATTTAATTTTTTTAGTTCAGCTATTAAATATTTTCCTCTCCTATTCCATTTATATAAAAGAGAATTTTGAACTCCGCTAATAAATTCTTCCTTGTTAGGAGGAAAAGCAATGGTTGAATCCCTACAGACTTCTACTTTTTTAACAATAAAGTTATTAAGTTTTTTCTCTAAACCTCTTCTAACAGTTTCTACTTCAGGTAACTCTGGCAATTATTTAAGCTTTCTCTAATTCACTTTCAGCAAAATTATTTGTATTTGCTCCACCATCGGTTCCGCTTATACCAGAGTAATTTACTTTGTCGAATCTAACTACACAGTTATATTTAATACCTGATGTATCAACTGAAGCAACTTTACCTATTTCGTTGTACCAATATGATTCTGGTCTTTTTACTCTTACGAGATCTCCTCTTGAAATGGCCATTACAATGAATTTAACTTTTTAAAGAATAACCCATCATTAATAGTCTTTGACAAATTATTCACACATATTAATTTAAATTTCTAACAAAAATCATTTATTAAATTTTTTTCAAATTCTTCTCTAGGAGCCTCACTACCCTTCCATTTTCTCCCTGGAATTCTTACATCTAATTCATTCATATTGCAGTTAATTGAAAGAATAAGTTTTTTATTTTCCTGATTTAGTACATTTAAAACTTTTCTATTTTTAATTTTTTCATAAGATTTGCTTTGAATAATTATTGGACCATAAATTTGTCTATCTAACTTAAGTAATTCATTAGTTTTATTATTTTTAATTATTTGATTGTTTTCTGTACTAGTTGGCTTTTTTTTGCTTAAGAGGAGCTTTTGCCCAACCTTAATTGAATCTGGGTTCTCGAGATTATTAATTTCAATCAAATATTCTAGATTTAACTTGTATTTGCTTGATATCTCAGTAAGGTTTTCACCTGTTTGAACAACATGATAATTATTTTTTAATTCTGATTGTCTTGTAGAACTTTGAAAAGATTCTGAGATAAAAAGATTTTGACCAACATAGATATAATTTTCATCTTTTAAGTTATTCAATTTAATGATTAAATCTTTATTTATTGAATATAAATTTGAAATACTTGAAATTGTATCTCCACTTTTTACGATATGAATTTTTTTTATTTCAACTTTTTCTGCATTAATTGATTCTTTTCTGGCAATATTATCAATTTTATTTTTTGCTGAATCTATCTTTACTTCTGACCTTATCAATGAGTGATTAAAAAAATTAAAAAATATTGCAATTGTTAAAAATACAAATTTCATTAATTTTACTATTTCTTTAAAGATAATCTTTTAATTTAAATTCGCTAGGGTTTTGAAAAAAAAATTAAGTAATTTAAATCTGAAAAATAAACTTTAGAAATTTCTTTACCCTTTCATAGGGGGGATACCGCAGATTTGAATCAAATAAAAAACCTTTAAAAGTAATAGATTTTTGATTTGAAAAATTTCGAAAACCTTCTTCTCCATGAAATTTACCAATACCACTTTGCCCAACGCCTCCAAACGGTAAATTTGGAATAAGGACTGGTAACATCACATCATTTATACAAATTGTTCCAGAGCTGGTTACTTTTGAAATGTGATTATGGATTTTTTTATTGCCTCCAAATAAGTAGATTGCTAATGGTTTTGATGTTTGACTTATCTGTTTTAAAGCTGATTCCTTATTGTCTATTCCAATTACTGGAAGTAGTGAACTGAATAATTCTTTCTGCAAAATATCTGTTTCATTAAATTTAGTTCTCAAAATTGTGGGAGATATTTTCAACTTTTTTTTACTAAAAGTCCCCCCAAATAAAATTCTTTTTTCTTTTTCATATTGTTTGAGAATTTCTACAGTTGATGTAAATTGTTTTTTCTCCAATTTTGATAGGTTTTCGGAAATAATTGGATTATCTCCGTAAAAACTTACTATGTATTTCTTTAATTTTTCTATAAAAATTTTTTCAATTTCTTTATCTACAAAGATATGATTCGGAGCCATGCAGGATTGACCCGAATTAAAAAATTTACCCCAAACAATTCTTTTTGCAGCCACTTCTAAATTTGCATTCTTGAAAACAATTACAGGATTTGTTCCGCTTAACTCAAGAGTTAAAGGAGTTAAGTTTTTTGAAGCTAATTTCATTATAGATTTTCCAGTTACAGTACTTCCTGTAAAAAAAATGTGGTCAAAATTTTGTTCAATTAATTTTATGGATTGTTTACTATCACCCTCTACTGTCATTAAGACATCTTTACGGAAATATTTGGAAGTAAGCTTTTTAATAAGTTTTGAGGTCGCAGGACATTTCTCTGATGGTTTTATAACTGCAGTATTTCCTGCTGAGAAAATATTTACCAATGGCTTTAAAATATAAAGTAATGGATAATTATAAGGACCAAGAATTAAGACACACCCAAGAGGTTCATAAATAACTTTTGAGGATGATGGAAATAGATAAAAAGGGGTATCAATCTTTTTTGGTCGCATCCAAGAATTGAGTTTCTTTTTTATAAGTGAAATTTCTTCTTTCACTAAAAGGATTTCTGAAAGCCCTTCAATTTCAGATTTGCCTAGATCAACAAAAAGTGATTTAATTATCTTTTTTTTATTTTCATCCAAAAGTTTAGATACTATATTGATATGATGGATCCGCCATTTTATATCTTCAGTTTTACCAGTGAGAACTGTATTTTTTAATTTATAGATGTCTTCTAAATGAAATTTATCAGAAATTTTCATTTTTTACCTTTGAATAGTATTAAATATATCAGAGGATAAATTGTAAATTACTAAGGATTTTAAGGCAGTTAAATCAAAGCAAATGATTTATGAGCAATAATCAAATTTATTAATATTGCTTTTAAAAATTCAAATTTTTCTTGGTTAGTATATTTCTATGAGGGAAAATTTTTCAATTAGATTGATATCTATAAATGAAATACCAGAAGTCACAAACTGGGCAAGGTTGGAAGGATTTTCTCCTGGAATGGATGATTTATCAATTTATAGAAATACAGATAAACAAGGGGTATGGGTAGCTTGTCTAGACAATAATCCTATAGGCTCTATCGCGTGTATAAAATATAATTCCTCGTATAGTTTTATAGGTTTATTTATCGTTAAAAAAGGATTCCGAAATAATGGATATGGAGTGAGATTATGGAAACATGCCCTCGAATATTTGAAAAATGTTGATTGTATTGGTCTTGAGGCTGCCCCAGATAGATTAAATGATTACGCAAAGTGGGGGTTTAGAAAATCTTCCATTACAAATCGATGGAAATTAAATGGTTCTCAAGATTTGCCATTGAGAAATTTCTATAAAGATCAATTTCATTCTTTTAAAGTTGTCCCGGGTAATAAAATTTCTTCTGAAGCAGTTTTAATTTATGATGATCAAAGAGAACCTAGTCCCAGACCACATTTTCTAAATGACTGGTTGAAAAATTCTCATGGTAATGTCAGTGCAATTGTCGATAATAATGGGATGTGCCATGGATTTGGCAGGATAAGACCTTGTGTATTGGAGGATAATGAGCAAGGCTGGAGAATTGGCCCTCTTTTAGCAGATACTCCACCACTTGCTGAATTATTAATAAGGGAGTTAGTTGGTGATTTAGATGCTCAAATCTTATTGGATTGCTCTAATCTGAACCCTTATGCAAATTATCTTTTATCAAGTTTGGGATTTGAGGAAATATCAAAAACCTACAGAATGTATAAAGGCATTCAACCTCCCTGCCCTATGAATCAAGTATACGGACTTGCCTGCTTGGAACTAGGGTGATTTCTTTTAAAGCGTTCATTTCCCCTTTTGTTTCTTTAATACTGAAAGAAGTTTGTTTGATTAAGATTAACTTCCAGAAGGTTTCAAAATTTTTTCTACAATATCGGCGTTGATTATAGTGATCTCTCCATTGTCAATATTGGCAACTTGAAACAAGGTCCATGAATTTGGATTTCTAGCTCCTCCAATACAGTCGATAACTTGACCGACCCAATAATTTTCATCCTTTTCTTTAGTATCTTCGCAATTTTCTTTTTTAATTGCGACATAATCACCAGGCCTAACGAAAAGAAACTCAGGAGTTGCTGAGCTCACAATAAATAATTTATAGTATATACGTACTATAGTAAGTTATTAGTTTTGTTGCTCAACTTTGAATTATTTAGCAAACTAGGGGTAATTCAAAAATAAAATGGAATCAACTGAAATTGCTATATTTTCAACATTATTGGGGTTAATTTTAGCTTTAACTGATGCTTATATAGAAAGAAATATTCCTGGATAATATTTCCAATTCATTTCTTAAATTAAGTAAGATTTAAGCTGGTCTAATATGTCGGCACGGTTGGAAACTAACTTTGTAAAAACTAAATATATCAACCCTCCCATTGCTAACCTTCCGTTAATTTTTTCTAATTGCTTTAGATTTCTCAAAAATTACTATTGCGGTTATACAAAATTTAAATGGTATAGAAAATAAAAAAGTATTAATTACTTCAAAATTAAAAGAAATTTAAAGAAATATTATTTCAAACACGAATTAAATTTAAAGCCAAGCTTCTTTCATCTCAAAATAAAGTCTCTCGCTCTCAGCAGAATTAATTTTACTGTCTGAATAGGATTGTTGCTGTTGCTGTTGTTGCTGTTGAGTTGAGTTAGTATTAGAATTTTGGACTTCGCTCATTAGAGGGATTTAATATTTGTGTTTATTCTCTCATATTTAGAGCTTTTTTTGTCAACTTTAATTCTTAAATTTTATTTAAATTTTCTACGTTTTTATTTTCCTGCTTTGAGTGAATTCATTTCGCTACAGTAGTCTTGGTATATAGGAATTTAACTTCCCAATATACAATTCCTAGGAAGATAGCACTTGCAATAATAATTTCAGAAATGGCTAACATTTTATTTTTCAATACTAATTTAATTTTGGTATCAATTTACACAGAATGCAATAGGTACTAATTACATTTTAGATTTTAAAAAATCTTATCTAATAAAATAACGCGTCGAAATAATATAAAATTTTAAGTTAGATACATATTATTTTCGTGGGAAATTTTATAAATTCAACAACTCTTATACCTTTAATACCTTTTTTAACCTCTTTATTTATTCTTATTTTATTAGCAAGTTTCAACAGAACACTTAACAGGCTAACAAAACCAGTTACTGCACTGGTTGCATTATCTTTATTAAGTTCTGCTTTTATAAGCTCATTTGACTATTTTAAGAAAATAGAAGAGGAATTAGTTTTATCTGAATTTCTCAAGATTTTTGAAGAAAAAAATTTAGTTTTAAATCTCAATTTAGTAAATGAAAAAATTATAATTTTTTTCTCATTGATAATGATATTAATTATTGGAATATCTTTTTATAAATTGCCTAGAAAAAAAGGTTATGTCTTATTAATGATTAGCCTAGGATTAATTTCTTCTTCGGTGCTAATCTCAATATTGCTAATAGATTTCTCAGCATTAATCTAAACTGTTGTAAGCATTGACAAAGCTTCGTTAAGTTCTCGGACATGATTTAATTCATCTTGAGCAATTTCTTTTATTTTTTGATCATTTGGATTATCTATTAAATATTTGGAATAAGTTTCAAATGCATGTTCTTCGATTTTTATGTTGACATCATAAGCATTAGCTGGAGAGAGGAAATAATAAAAAACCATGATCCAGTAATAGACAAGCACAAGGTGTCTCGCGAAAAATCTATCAATCCAGAACCTATCTCCTCCTCTTTTCTCCATTTCTTTAAGATGCTCAGTTTCGTTAATAGCTTGATAAAAATGTTCTTTCATTAAAATCATTGTTTTCTCATTTTTAATTCCTAGGGATTCTTTAAAATGAAGAACCGAAAGAAATGCAAAATAAGGTGATCTAGCTATAACTTCTAAAACCCAAAATCTTTGTAAAGATCTACCAGAGTATATGAAGTCTAAGAAGTTAACTGTACTATTCAAAATCAAAGAATTTAATTTCTTCATAAATTTAATTTTTCTTTAAGTATAATTACCCAGCCGCTCGAGGACTATAATGTATTGAACTAATTAACCAAAAATTAATATTTATAGTTTAAAAATTGTTACTTCCATTGAAATATTTTTTTTTCATGCATTAATTGGATAGATAAAAATTTTATATGACAACTACTGAAAAAATTGCAAATGCCAAAAAGAGGATTGATGAATTAGAAAGACTTATAAAATTTTGGAATGATTCAGAGCATGATGAGGCAAAAATAGTAAATTTTTCAAGGAAGATTGAAAATAAAGTTGCTTAGTTTGTTATGGTTAAAGCTACTTAAGTTTATCTACTTAAAGTGATTTAATATCTTGAGGTTTCTAATATTGTTTAATTTATAAATAGAGCAATTAAACCTATTTTCAAAAACGGTAAGGAAGAAATAATCTAAAAGAAAAATAAATATGAAAACCTTTTCAAAAAAATATTTAGTGCCGATTAAATTTATACCATGGCTTTTTTGGGTATTTATATCTTTTATGAGTATATATTTGTGTAAGATAGCCTGGATAAATTGAATAATTAATGGATCTAGCTTCTCCTTAGCCAACCAGGAGCACCGCCAAACCAATCCGATATATCATCTTCATTAGGGTTGAAATGATTTTCTTTATCTAGTCCATCTATCCCAAATGATTGTAAGAGGTTATCAATTCCCCCATCATTTTTTGTGCCATTTCTTCTAAAGCTGTTAGCTTTTTTCAGCCAAAGAGAAATTGTCGAATTATGGTGTGCAAATTTCTGAACAAATATCCTTTCTTCTAATGTAATTGATTTATCTTGAGCAATTCTTTTTATTATTCCTTGGATTTTTAGTCTTTTTGCATTACTAAGAAGCATTTTTGATCAAATCATTATTCTTCTTATAGGAAGGATTACTAAATATATCTTGTCAATGTTAATTTCAACAAATTGACTATTTTAAGAGGTTTTTAAGCAAGAAAAGTCTTAAGACACTAAAAAAAGGGATCAATAAGTTACGTATGATACTTTTATTCATTTATCAAACTTATAAATCCTACAAAATAGATAAAAAAAATCAATCAATCCTCAAAGACACTTTAAAATTAAGAAAAAGTCGATTCAAATGTTGCATGATAGTAAATCTGTACTATTATTAGTACAGATTTACTATTTAGACATGAAAGTGATTTCATCTTCTCCTTATGCCCCTTTTAATTTAAAAGAGTGGAATTTTCTAATAAGCAAAAATGTAAAGTTTGAAAATACTCCAATAAAGATTCAAAAAAAATTTTATAGAACTTCTACTCTACAAAGGATTGAAAAAGATAAACTTCTTGAAGAGAAGATTCAATTGCACCAACAAATGCAACTTGTATTTGGATAGTAAAATATTAACTAACAATTTTTTTATTGAATATTATTTTACGAGATCCAATTTTTTGTTAGATTAGTAGAAATACGAGAAGGATTTAATTTGGCTGTTGATCGAGAACTTTTAAAAGAAGTTACCCAAGAACTTTGGAATACCGTAAAAAAACTAAGACCTGAAATAGATCGGCAAACGCGACTTCAATTAGTTTTAAAGGCCTTATTAACAATTGGAGATTTACCGGATCAAATGCAAGCTGCCATGGTAGTAGGTGTTTGCGCAGAAATGGACAAAAGTGATGTTGATAATGTTGAAACTAATTCACAAACTAAAGATTCAAGCGGAGTTGATACTTCTTCAGGCAGAAAAGTAGTTAGAAGAAGTTCAGCTAAATAAACCTTCAATGATCATCCTTTAATTTTCTTTGATTTGTTTTTATTAAGTCTTTTGAATAGGTAATATGAAATTACAAGTAAGAGCGGAACGAATATTGAATGTAAAGTCATCATTAATTCTGTTTGGCCCATTCCTATAAGATTTGACTCGCTTGGAAATTGTTCTGACCAAGTGCCAACTAAATGCCAGGCTTGAGGAATTGATAAGAAAAACATATAAGAGCTATAAGTTAAGTTTATGTTCAGCTAAACATTATCATTATTGAACGTTTTTGCTTTGTTTATTCTTATTTCTTAACTAAGTATTTTTAGAGTTATAAAAAGAACTTAATTCATAAATTTATTTTCTTAAGAAGAGTTTTAAATTCTTTTTTACCAATAATTTTTTCAGCTGCGTAAGCCCCACTTGCTGAAACAGCAGGAATTCCAATACCTGGAAATGTACTTGCACCGCAAGTAAATAAATTTTTCACTGGAGTTTTGCAGCCTGGGAAAAGACCTTTTGCTGCAGATAATGCTGGGCCGTAACTACCGCAATAGGTATTGGTGAATTTTTTATGAGTGATTGGGGTCCCTAGCATCTTTAAATCAATCCTTTCGTCTATATCAGGGATGAATTTTCGCACTGCATTAAGGAATATTGAACATCTTTCTTCTTTCAAATTTCTATATTCTAGTCCCTTTGGATTTAGGTTTTCCCAAATTTCCCAAGGTTCATTTGCGGGGGTATATCCATGAAGAATATGTTTTCCTTCAGGGGCCATATTTTTATCTAAAACAGATGGGATCGAAAATACAGCTATATTTCTTTCTGCGGTTATACCTTTTTCCCACTCATCAACATGTATCGCATGTATTGGTAAATTTTCAAGACCATCAGCATCAAAACCTAGATGTATATGAAGGAAAGAATCACATTTATTAGGGTTCAAAACTTTTGTATTCCATTTTTTTGAAATTTCATTTGGAATCAACTTTTTTAAATTCCAAACATCAGTATTCGTGACAACAGATTCACAACTATAACTAGAACCATTATTAAGAGTTATACCTGTGGCAAAATTTTTATTGAAGTTAATTGTCTTTACTCTCGAAGAAAGAATTAATTCTCCTCCATTTTTTTTAAATCCATTAATTAATGCTTTTACGATAGATTCACTACCTCCTTTGGGGTATTCAAGGTATGAATTTGGTTCAAACCATTCGTTAAATAAAGTAGCCATCGCAGCTGTATTTGTATCATGCATTGACATACCACTTATCAAAAAGCTCAATAAATCAACCCAATTTCTGAGAAAAGGATCCTCTAGATGATTATTAACTAAATTCCCAAAGCCTTTATTAATTTTTGGTATTTGATTGATATTAGGTAAAAATTTTGAGGTTAAATTTAATAGATCTAAGAAATTTATTGATTCGGGAGAAAATGAGAGTAAAGGTATTTGATTTATTACTTGGCTTAGAGGTTTTATTTCGGAAATAAATGATTCCCATTCTTTAACAGATTTCTCACCTCTTAAAGTTTTAATTGTTTGTTTAAAAGGTTCTTCCCCTACATCAAGATTAAAATTGCCTTCTGGGACAATTACTTGCCAACCTTTGTATTGAAATAGTTCAACTTCTTCATCAAGTAATTTAAGAATTTGCCCTAGGGGATTAGTTGTCGGCCATTTACCTATTCCACTCCACAATGAAGGTCCTGATTCGAAAGTGTAACCTTTTCTTTTAAAACTGTGAGCGACTCCTCCCGGCTGGGTATGTGCTTCACATATAAGTACTTTTTTGCCTGATAAAGCTAGAATTGAACCACAGCATAATCCACCTATTCCACTACCTATTATTACAACATCGTATTCGATCATTAAATATTTTTTACTCTTATCGTAAAACTAATGTGTTTTAAACAAATGTATTAGTTGAAGTTGTAATACTTAGAACAACAGCAAGGAAAAAAATGTAGGGAACAGCCTTAAGAGGTATGTATCCTTGGCTTTTAGAAATGAAATCCATTGATTTAGTTACTTTATGTAAATATATTAACGAGATCTTGTTCCTTATGTGTGCCAAAAAATTATTTTTTTGGAAATATATTGAAACAAAGAAATCTTTTTGGAGAGATTTTTTTACTAAGAACATTTTTTATGAAGTTATCTTAGTATTTGATTCTTAGATTTAAATCTCTTATGAAACACTTTCCTGATATTAATGAGTTAAGACTATTAGAAAAAAATTCCCAAAAAAATGGTAGCGGAATTGAATATCAAGAATTGTTAGGAATATGGAAGTTTAAGTATGTATGGGGAAAGGAGTCAGATGAAATCAAAAATATACCCAGTTCGATTCTTCAAGTATTGTCGGCAAGACTCGAATTGAAAAGTAAAAATAAAGAGGATCAAATAAATTATGAAATAAAAAATTCAATTAATATCGGATTATTAAATATTACTTTTATAGGCAGTGCAGAATTAAAAGGGATTAGACCTTTGTTGGCTTTCTATTTTGAAGAATTGAAAATTAGTATTAGTAGTTTTCCTATATTTAATAAGGAATTAAAAAAACCAGAAGATAAAAATATGCCTTTTTTCTCACTTGTAGGAATAAGCATTAAAGATAATTGGTTATGTGCTCGAGGCAGGGGCGGCGGGCTTGCAATATGGGTTAAGTCTTAATTTAGTGGTATTCTCCTGGATGATCTACCTTTCTTACGGTAACTTTATCTACTTTTTGTCCATTAAATCTTAAGAGATCATCTCCTGAAAAGTCATAACCTAAGCGTTGACCTATTAGGGCTACATCATCTGCTGTAGAGGATGTCGTAACCTGCTTTTTCAATTCTTCATTAGATTGCATCTTAATTAAAAATTTTCTTATTTCAGAAAAACTCATTACTAGAATTTGATTGATTGATGTTCAAGAAATTTATAAAATCTTTTTCTTAGCAAGAACAAGATAAATAGATAATCATTATACTATTTTTATGACTTACTTATTCCTCTACATAGTTGGCATAGTTTTAATATGGTGGACATATCGTGTAGGTTGGCTTGAGGCGCTTAAAACAGTAGTTAAAGTTATAGTCCCCTCAGCGCTTATTATTTTATTTAACATAAAAGCCGGAAGATTACTTTTTAAAAGTCCTATAGTCGGTTTATTAAGCGCTTTGCCTACCTCTATTTTTATTTTTAGAGGTTCATTGCCTTTAGTTAGTTATATAAATAACTTGATTGAAAATAAAATAAATAAGTATGATGATTCGGAAGTTATAGATACTGATTCTGTGCCTTTAGATGATTAATTTAATCAAATCCAAGAAATAATTCTTTGTGTACAACAAGAACATCAAATAAAGTTGTTCCATGAATAGGACTTAATGGGATTTTGTCTATATTCAATGCTTCTGCGCAAATTAAATGAGCATCCCATTTTGTATTGTGATCACTTATTTCAATTGACCACTCAATTACTTTTTTGAAATGATCTGGCATTTCTGAACCAATTTTTCTGCAAATTTGACATAGAACTGACAAAAGAGGAGGTTTTGATGGCCTTTTTAAATCTTTAATAAGACTAGGTTGTGTAAAAACACTTTTATAGCGGATGTAGTCTATCAATTCATATTCTTCTTTAGTAAGAGCTGCTTTATCTAATGCTCTTTCAAATTCGTCTATGGGGGTTATGGGCCTATCCAAGATATTATTTTTTGCTGTTTTCTGAATCTATTTTTTCTTGATTAATTTCATTGGTTTGATTGCTTTCTATAGATTTAGGAGATTCATCTTTATCTTCTTCGTTCATAACTTGGTCGATTTCATTTTGAAATTCATTCGACGCTTTTTTAAGACTTTTCAAAGTTTTACCAAGCTGTTTTCCTAATTCTGGAAGCTTTTTTGGACCAAAAATTAAAAGAGCTAAGATAAGTATTACGGTAACTTCAGGCAAACCTACACCAAAAATATTCATAACTGATAACTATTTAACTAATTAGGAAATCTACTATTAAATATAGTCAAATCATGTGAAAATTTCATTCTCAGAACAGCTTTTTTAATATTAAAAAATTTTTAAAAATATTATTGTTATTAATACTCCTTTAAAGAAAACTAACCAAAGTAGTTGATAATCACTCAATTTGGATTTTTTTTGGTACCAATTTATAAAAGTTTTATGTTTATCTATTAATTTTCTCATTTTCACCGAGATTATTTATTAATATCACTTATTTTATCTTAATTTATTTTATATTATTTTATAGAAATCCTAAATTCTACTGAAATTAAATTATTCTATTAAATTTAAATCTTGTTCTAATTTAATTTTTTTCTAAATTATTGAAACTATTCGCTAAATATTAACTATTTAAAAAAAATGAAATACTTATTTGTTGTTTTTTACCTTTTTTTTCTAATTTATCCAGCTGATGCTGTTACCACTAAAATGTTTAAAGTATTGGATACGTGTGCAAGATATCGACTCGGTGAGATTAATGCTAATGAGGCTATAGAAAAACTAAAATTAAAATTAACGAATTCTTCCTCTAATCAGCCAAAGGATCTAGTAAAAAAATATTGCTCAGTATTTACTCCAAATGAAAAAATTGAATTTTAATCTTAGCAATGCATATTTAATTATTCTTTTTTGAATAATCTTTAGCTTTGTTTCTTATTTCTTTAACTTTTTTAAAATTAGTTATTTTTAAGTTAAAAATAACTCCCAAAAAAAGAATAAGAAATAAAAAAATATAAATTATTAATTCCATATTATTGAATTAATAATTTCACCCTAGTTTATTTCAATAATTTTTTAGTATCTTTTAAAACAAAAAAACTGACTTAAATATCAGTTATTTATTTTAAGGCCACAAAAAAAACATATTAACCTCTAATATGGAACTTTATAAGAATCATTGTGAAGATTGGAGATAAAATTCCAGAATTTTCTTTACTGGATCAAAATGGAGTTAAAAGATCAAATAAGGGATTAAAAAATCCCCTTGTTTTGTTCTTTTATCCAAAAGATGATACGCCGGGTTGCACCATAGAAGTTTGCGGATTTAGAGATAAATATGACTTATTTAAAGTATTAGGTGCACAAGTTTGGGGAGTAAGTAATGGAAGTACCTCAAGTCATTTAGCATTTGCAAATAAAAATAAATTACAATACCCATTACTTTGTGATACGAATGACGCTCTTAGGAAAACTTTTAAAGTTCCTAAAGTATTAGGTTTTATGGATGGTAGGGTAACTTACGTTATCGATCGCAAAGGGACAGTTAGGCATATTTTTAGAGATTTATTGAATGGTCCTGAACACATTAAAGAGGCTATTAGAGTACTTAAGGAAATTCAAAATCAATAAATTATTATTAAAGAATTTTAGATTAATAACTTTTGTTTTATTATGGTTTCAGCTTTTTTTTAATATATGAAGAAAATGGGAATGCAAGCTGTTGATCTTGCTATTCAAAATGGAGTGGATCTTGACGGTACTCCAATACCTCAAAAAATGCTAGATCTATATAACAAAATTATGGATGAGGAGAATAAAAGACAAAGGAGTGGTGTTAAAAAATCAATGAGAAATAGATGCGTCAAAACGGGTTCTAAGCATTTTGATAAAGAAACATTGAATCAATTATTAATAGACTCGGGATGGGAAGGTCTTAAAGAAAAGGAAATTTTATTTTTTTATAACTAAAAAAAATTTTTAATTATCTTAAAAATAATTTATGGTAATTATTTATTTAAATTAAGAAACTGAGAACTAATTAGATATTTTTTATATGTAATTTATTGAATTATTTAAACCATCTTTTTTTTTCAGAGGAAATTATTTTCTCTTTTTCAGCTTTTGTTTTATTACTTGCTTTTTTGAAAGCTAAGTTTGCTTCTATAACTGTAACTATTGATATAAAAAAAAGACCAGAAATTCCAATTATTTGTTCACTTTGAGAGGGTTCTGAATCTCCTTGTAAAAAAAAACCTAAAGCGAACCATGCAGTACTAGCAATGATGGTAAAAAAATAGGGTTTCCATCTTCTCTGATATAAGTAACCCGATCCTAAACCAGGAAGAAAATTTAAAAAAGATGCTACCCACCCTTTTGAAGATGCAAGTATTTCGTCTCTTGAGGGATAAGACATCTATATTAAGTATTTATTAAATGTGAATTTATATAAGCAAAAGATATTGCTGCGCAAATTACCCAACTAAAGGGTAAAAACATTCTTATTTTTTCTTTATTGTTATTCATTTTCTAATTATGTAAAATATTTTTAAAATCTGTGGATTTAATAGATACCTTAAAACTAGAAGAATTAAAAAAGACGGTTTTTAACCGTCTTTGAAAAAAGTAATTTCTCTAAAAATAAATTATTTATCTTTTGAGGCTGAGAGTACTTTAAGTTCTTTTTTTACTTCTTTTTCTCTATCTTCAAGATGTTTTAGTTGAGCTTTAAAAGCATCTTCAAGTCTTACTTTTTGTGTTTTAATTTCATCAAGCTCTTCTTGATGTTGGTTTTTCTTTAACTCCTTCATTTCACTATCAGAAATAACATATACAGGACGAAATGAAGGTGTTTCAAAAAGAAGATCAAACATTGAATACATAAGTGACCTTTGAATTAGTACAAATTCAATATCTGATAATTCTTTGGAATATGAAAGGATAAATACCGAAGATATTGATACGGCAAATACACCGAATTTCGGTTTACCTAACATAACCGCCCAGTATTTACCGATCGAATTTAAGGTATGTTTTAAAGTGTTAAGGAGATGATTCTAAAAATTTTAATTAAAAAGAACTAAAAATGGATTTAAAAATTACTAAAACATTAGTAATCCCATTCAACGAAATTAAGTGGCGATTTTCCAGATCCTCGGGCCCTGGAGGGCAAAATTTAAATAAAATTGAAAGTAGAGTAGAGCTTATTTTTGATTTAGAAGATTCCAAAGTATTAAATGATAATCAGAAAGAAATTCTTAAAAGAAACTTGAAAAACAAATTAGTAAATAATAGCTTGCGTTTAGCGGTTCAAGAACACAGAAATCAATTATTAAATAGGCAGCTAGCTTTAAAGAAATTTAGTTCAATCATAAAAAATGCTTTAAATAAACCATTTAAATTAAGAAAATCTACACAACCTACTAAAGCATCACAAAAAAAAAGAGTTGAGGTTAAGAAAAAACGTGGCGAATTGAAAAAAAGTAGACAAAAAGAAAAAACATATCCAATATGAATAAACTAAATAAATATTTTCCTCGCAGATTGCAATCAAAGCATGTGATAAATTTAATTTTATTTTGGTTTATTGAATTCAACTAATGATTTCTGGTTAATTGACTCTAATTTTGTAGGGGTGATGCGTTTCTATAAAGATAGAGATTATTCTGATAAATCTATTGATTACATGTTTATTGAAGAAGGAATTATTATGGGAATTCATGGAGAAAATCCTCCATTAATGAAAACTAGAAAAAAAATTGTTATTGAAGAAGCGAGACTATTATGGCAAAAATTGTTAAATGAGGGTTGGCAAAAAACTAATAAAAAATGGTGAGGAAATTCTACAAAAACTTTTTTTAATTTCAGAAAATATATGAACCTTTAGGGTATAGCCTGGAAATTTTTTCCTGTTGCAAATATTTCTTTTTTTTGATGTCTTTTTCATATCTTTTCAACATCATTAGATAGTTTGTAAATCCAAAAATTATTAAAAACACAATGAATCTTATTCCTGCATCAAAGTTCATATGAATATTAAGCTTTATTTTAATCTGACAATTACTAATCAAAAATCAATCGGTATTTATATCTAATTAAAACGTTTAGTAAAAATCTTTTTTGATTTTACAGTATAAAAAATACATAACAAAAGTAATATTAAAATTGAACTAAAGCTTCCGATTGGGTTTGGAATATTTTGTGTAAAAGGCCCTGCTAAAAATGAAGGTGTATTTTCTTTGAATTCTATTAATCCGTTATTTAATAAAAACCAAATACCCACAAGTCCTCCATGAATTCCTATGCAATTCCATAAAGAACCTTTACCTCTAATTTTTACTAATGATAGAAATATTCCAAGTAAAATAAATCCCAAACGTAATCCTACTATGTTCCAAAAGATCTCATTTGATAAATTATGAACCAGGCTAAAAATTATAGCTTGTAAAGCTATTGATATTTTTGTGCCATATTCAAATTTTAATTCTTCTAGTAACCAGCCTCTAAAAATTATTTCCTCTGCGAATCCAACACCTAATCCCAGTAAAATAGAATTTAACAATATTATTGGCGAGAATTCACCTACCCAAGAAATATAATTTTTTTGCAATAGTGGTACCAGAATTAGAATTATTAAAACTAAAGCAAATAAAATACCTTGAGAAAAATTGAAAAAGTTTTTCAAGAATTTGTCTTTTGTTATACCAAGAATTATCCAAGCATTCGATTTATTTCGTTTGATATAAAACCAATATGGGATTAAAAAGATAAAAAGTAAGAAAGTAATAATAGTACCAATTAAGGATAAATTTTCTTTTTCAAAATTAAACAATAAAAGTGGCTGAGATAAAGTCCAGCCAATGCAATAAAGAATAGGAATAAAAAATATAGTGGATAAAAATCTTGGTCTTAAAAGAAAAAAACTTCTAATTAGTATCATTACATTTTTCATTTTAGTTTAAATATTAATTAACCCCATCCTTTGCCTTTTATTATTCTAACTGCTTGTTCAAAAAGTTTTAGCTTTTTCTTTTTACTATAATTTATGTTTTTTGAAAGATTAGATAAATCTTTATAAAATTGACGGGTTATTTTATCTTCTTTATCACTAGGCCATAGTAAGTCTGAGCCCTCTTCATATTCTTCTTTATATCTTTCTTTATTCAAATTTTTTTATATCGTAATAATTTAAATTTTACTTATTGCAAATGCTTAAAAGTGATGTTTATTAAATTTGTGTATTTATTTAAAATTTATGCTGATTAATCTTTCAACTTTAGTTTTTACATTATTATCTCCATTTCTTATTTTTGCAGTAGTAGTATCGGTTTACTTATTTCATTAGGAATTATTTACAAATAAACTTAATTAATTTAAGGGTGTATTATGCCTACTTTTTCTAATGCAAATGATAAAACTGCAATTAGCGCCATTAGTGTTAATATCTTGTTCTTTTTGATGAAATCCATAATTCATATAATGATAAAAGAATAATTGAATCTATTTTGCTCTATGAATCTGAATAAATAAGGGATTATAGACTTTAATTTTTATATTTATCTATAAAGAACAAAGGATCATTAAAATCCTCTTACAAATTAAGAAAAAAGTAAATCAGCATATTTACGGATTTACTGAAAATATAAAAAGGAGTAATTTATAAATGTTGAGTTCGGAGGCAATCTAAATGATTGATAGTCCGCCTGAAATTTAGTAAATTCCAAAATATAGGAAGCGTATTCCTGAGAATGGGATTATTCGAAAATTAAAGTTCAATCAATTAGTCTGATAAGACTTCGCTTTATAATTACTAGCGACAATAGGGACTGAAATTATCGATAGAAATCCCCGAATTCACGTATTCTAGGTTTATGAGTAAATAGACTTTAAAATATGTAATTTTATATCCTGTAAGAAGGAAATCAAATATTAAAAAGGACTGTACCAACAGTCCTTTTTTTATTTAACAAATTTCCTCTAAACTGGACTTCTTCTTGGATAATATAGATTAATAAATTGATTAAAAATATTTCAAAATGAAAGATCAAGTCTTGTTTCCTAAAATTGAAGTGCGTGAAAAGGGTTTTTTACAAGTAAGTGATATTCATATTATTTATTGGGAAAGATCTGGTAATCCAAATGGTAAAAAAATTCTTGTTATTCATGGAGGTCCAGGAGGAGGAAGTCAACCAAGATATAGAAGATACTTTGACCCAGATAAATTCGATATTATTCAATTTGACCAAAGAGGTTGCGGTTCTTCAACTCCCTTCTCGGAATTAAAAGAAAATACGACCAATCATTTAGTTGATGATATTGAGAAACTAAGGATTCTTTTAAAAATAGACACTTGGCATTTGTTTGGTGGATCTTGGGGCTCAACACTTTCACTTATATATGCGATTAAAAATCCCTCAAGAGTTATCAGCTTAACTTTGCGAGGGATATTTTTATGTAGAAAGTTTGAATTGTTATGGTTCTATCAATATGGTGCAAGTGAGATATTCCCCGATGAATTTGAAGAATATATTTCTGTAATACCAAAAGAAGAGAGAAATGATTTAATAAGTTCTTTTTATAAATATCTAACATCTTCAGATGCGAATCTGAGATCAAAAGCAGCAGCAGCTTGGACAAAATGGGAACTCTCAACAAGTCATTTAATAAATAAAAAATTTGATTTTGATAAGTCTGAAGTTAATTCTTTTTCAGATGCCTTTGCAAGGATAGAATGTCATTATTTTATTAATAATATTTTCTTAGAAGATGATTTTATTTTGAAAAATATAAAAACAATAGAATCGATTCCAACAAAAATTATTCAAGGGAGGTATGACGTTGTATGTCCTGTTAGGAGTGCTTGGGATCTAAATAAGAAATTAAAGAATTCTGAATTAATTATTGTTAATGATGCTGGTCATTCAATGAGTGAAAAAGGTATAAGTATCGAATTAATAAAAGCTGTAAAAGGAATTGAAAATCTCCAATAAACAGAATATGTTTTTAAAAATTAAAGGCCATTATCTTCAATATTTTGTGCAATACTCCTAAGAAGTTCGACGATATCAGAATCTTCGCATTGAGTATCATCTTTGAGCAAAATGCACTCGTCTCTAATACTTACATTAGTACTCCACCATATCCCTGAACTATTGGTATCGTCCCATTCAAATCTTTCAGACATAATTATTAAAACTTAATAAATACATTAAAGCTTCCATTACTTCATCGTGGATTTATATATGTAATTTCAAAATTTAAAAAATTTTCATATGCGCTAAAAGGAATCTGGAAATTTCTGACAATAAAATTTAGAAATCTAATTTCAGTTCGTATTGTTTTTCCTTTACCTTAGAAACAATTTTTTTATTATTTATATTTTTTCTAAGCCTTTTTCTAGAGCCATGCTTCAAATAAATTTCTTTTGAGATATCCCAATATCCAACCTTTTTAGTGATTTCCTGAAGTTTCTTCTTTGCATTTTTAGTGCTAATTGGGATGTCAATTATTGGTCTAATGTAATTAATTTTTTCATATTCTTCTTGATTAAATCTATATAATAGCCATGGTTCATGAATGAAATTAAGTGAAATATCTTTTAATTCTGGTATCCATTTTTTTATAAATTTCCCTTGAGGATCATGATCCTTTCCCTGCTTGATAGGATTATAAATTCTATTGGTATTTATAGACGTAGTTCCAGATTGCATTTGGCATTGGTTCCAATGTATTCCAGGCTCATAATCCACAAATTTATTTGCTAATTCAGAACCTGAATCTTGCCATGGCAGCCATAAATTATAGCTAGCAAAAGACATTAACATCGCTCGCATCCTGAAGTTAATCCATCCATTGAAATTTAATGAACGCATACATGCATCTATAAAAGGAAAGCCTGTATTACCTGAACTCCATGAATTAAGTAATTCATTATTTTTTTCTCTAATATTTTTAAAAAAAGGATGGTATTCCCTAAACTCTAGTTCTGGTTCACTTTCAAGTTTCTGAATAAAATGACAATGCCATGTTAATCTGCTTTTTAACATCCGGGAATTATTGTTTTTTGATATATTTGCTTTTTTAAAAATTTCTTTTAATGAAATGCATCCCCAACAAATATATGGGGATAATCTTGTACAACTATCAAATGATTTTTCTGGGCTAGATATATCTTTTGAATAAGAATCTAATTTTTTACTAAAGAAGTATTGCATTCTCTCTAAACCTTTCTTTCTTCCACCTTGCATTCTTCCTGGACAAGTTTCTTTTTTAAAGGTAAAAATTTCATCTGAGGGCATTTCTCCAATATTAAAGTTAATAGAATTAATTCTTAATGGAGCTTTAAGTAAGTTTTTTTCGGAATTTTTTTGCCACTTTTTAGACCAATTATTCCTATCTAAATTTCCTCTAAAAACTGAAAATTGTAGAAATTCCTTCCAAATAATATTTTTGCTTAAAGCCCATTCTCTTACTTTTTGATCTCTTTTATAAGTAAGCCAATCTCCGGTTTCTTGATGGCTAAATATACCTTTGATTTTAAATTTTGAACTAATTTCATCAAAAATATTAATAACATTTCCAGTTCTAATAATTAATGGTTGTCCGATCTCAGCAAGTGCATTCCTTAAATCTATTAAACTTTCCTTGCAAAATTGCCATTGTCTATGTGAATGGGTATTTTGGCTCCAAATATCTACCTCAATAATGTAAATAGGTAAAATATCACAATCTCTTATAGCCTCACAAAGAGCTTCGTTATCATAAATTCTTAAATCTTTCTTAAACCATAAGATATTTATTTCTTTCATAATTTTTTCTTTTAATCTTAGAAAAATAAGATTAAGTTTGTAGGTGAAAAATATAAAAAATTTTAGAATAACTAAAAATCAAAAAAATGAAAATAACAAAAAAACTTTGGGAGGATAATTATGAGATCGCTTTACTAAGTTTAAATACAAAATTTGTTCAAGGTTTAAAGAATGGAAGTCTCCCTAAAAATATATTTCAAGAATATTTAGCTCAAGATTATTTCTTTTTAGAGACTTTTGCTAAGGCATATGGTCTTGCAGTTTCTAAATCAAAAGATAAATATTCAATAAGGAAGTTGAGTGAACTTTTAATGGGAGTTTCAGAGGAGTTAATACTTCATGAAACTTATGCAAAAGAATGGGATATTGATTTATCTAATAACTATATAAAAAAAGCTACAAAAAATTATACAGATTTTCTTGATGATACTTCAAAAAGACTTAGCTCTCTTGAAATAATGTTTGCAATGACTCCATGTATGCGACTTTATTCTTGGATAGGTAAAAGTTTGTATAAAGAGGAATTTGACATTAAATATAAAGAATGGATAATTACTTATTCTGATGAGAGCTTTGAAAAGCTAGCAGATTCACTTGAAAATCTTATTGAGACCAATAAAGAAACATATGATATTAATCAGGCAAAATTTTTATACAGGAGAGCTATGGAATTGGAGTTAGATTTTTTTAATGCATATTCAGATTTCTAATTTAAATTTAAAATATTTTTATTATATTTATAAATCCTTGTTTCTTAAACCATGTATTCTAAAATTGCACTTTCAATAGGCGGTAGTGACTCTGGTGGTGGAGCAGGAATTCAGGCTGACTTGAGAACTTTTATGGCCCTTAAAGTACATGGATGTTCTGTTATTACATGTATAACTGCACAAAATAGTGTTGAGGTTGCATGCGTTGAACCAGTAGAGAATAATACTTTACTAAGTCAGTTAGATACTTTATTTGCTGATTTTTGTATTGATGCTTTAAAAACTGGAATGTTATTAAATGAAAGGATAATTGTTGATACTGCTTCAAAATTAAATACGTATAAGATAACCAAAATTATTGACCCAGTAATGGTTGCAAGAACGGGTTCTAAATTACTTGAAGATTCTGCGATTAATGCTTATAAAAAACTCTTATTACCAATTGCGGATTTGGTAACTCCAAATATTTATGAAGCAAATCTACTTTCTGGTTTAGAAATAAGGAGTAAAGAAGATATCGAAAATTCAGCAAGAAATATTATTGGTCTTGGAGCTAAAGCGGTACTTATAAAAGGTGGAGGTTTAGCAGATATGAAAGGCAAGGATTTTTTTCTTGACTCAAATGGTAGAAAAGATTGGCTCTTTAATAATTTCATAAATACAAAAAATACCCACGGTAGCGGTTGTACTTTGAGTGCTGCTATTTGTGGTTACAAAGCTTTAGGTTTTGAGCTAGTTGATTCGATACACAAAGCAAAATTATTTGTTGAGAAATCTTTAGAAAATTCTTACAAAATAGGATCCGGCCCAGGTCCATTGGGCCATTATTAATTATTTATAGAAATGGAGTTAGAACCACCATTTTCTGTAGGGTTTTTTTAAAAATAAGATTTCTTCAGATTCCCATCCTCCCTCCAACCACTCAAGATGCTCAAGCAATAAAGACTCACTCTCCCTTTTGTTTAATTGCCCAATTCTATTTGCAATACCATCGAACCTTACTTTCATCAATTCCTCAATCTTGATGTTATTCATAGGTTAAATAATAATTTTTTTCTACTGTTACTTGTATAGAATTTCTTGTCAACGATTTAATTTTATTTGTTTACTAGCAGTTCTTAAATATGTATTAAATACAACTTTTTGAAATAGATAGTAATTAAGACTTATTCACATAGATTTAGTCAAAGACTAAATTATATGAAAATACTCTAACTATGTATAAAGAAGAAACAGCAAAGCAAAAAACTATTTTAAATGTAGGCTATTGTGAAACGACCTCTGAATGGCTCAATAGAATCATTACTGAACTAGCAGATGAAAATAAGAATTTTGTAGACTTGTCAGTTATTTGCGCTTAAGTTTTGAAAACTTGAGTTTATTTTGACTTGTTTTTAAATTGCTAATATTTTTAATGCGGATTCAAAAGATTTTTTTCGTTAATGGCTAATCAAATTTTGCTTTAGAAATATATAGTATCTTTATTGATTTATTACGAATGAAACAAAATTCTGTCAAAGTAATTGGAATTAAAGATGAATCAAGAAAAGATGCACATTTATCATTTGTTGACAAGGCAGATGGACTAAAAGGAATCCTAAGTACTGATTTTGATGATTGGTCTAATTTTGATAGTTGGGAAAGTATTTCAGTTCAGCAATGGATTTTTTCTAGAGCTTTGGAGGTTTTCAGAGGTAAGAAAATTGATATTAAATGTGATTGTTGTGAATATAATGATTTAATCCCAAATGATTTTGAGAGTATTAAAAAAGAAAAATGCTTTGGTAAAAAAAGTGCTTACATGATTGAAAAAGTTGTAGATGAAATTGTATTGGCAAAGGGAAGAAGAGAAAGTGATGGAACATATTCCGCGTAAGATTTATAAATATCTATCGAGTGAAAAATCTTTTACTTACCAGTGAAAATTATCAGAAGAACCAATCGTTAAATTTCTAGTGGACATATTATGGAATTTAAAGTGTACCGAATCACTAAACTCCTTTTCATCTGAGTAATTCACAAGATCCAGTGGGTCGACATTTTCATCGAACCATGCATCATATTCAATATGGTTAGCTTCAGCAAAATAACTCATAACCAATTAATAGCTAGCAAATAATTTATAAACGGTACATGCGATACCAAATAAAGATTCTTTTTTCGCTAATTCATATTGAAAAAGGCTTAAAAATCTAAATTCAAAGATAATTTAAATGCTTTTTAAAATATGGTTTTTAAATTGAAATTACATTAATGATTTTTATTTATGGCTTACTATCATGTTCATGGACTTATTCCAGACGGAATTTCTCAGTCCGAGGGTTACAAGATGTTTGAGCAGTATATTGCTTCCGGTGCACCAATGGATAATTTTGATGGATTTGAATTGGTAAGTAGATTCCATGCGCCAGAAACAGGAGAGGTTTTTGTAACTTTCAAGGCTGATAATCACTTAGCAATATCTCAACATTTTGGAGTGTGGAGAGCTAAATTTGGCCTTGATTGGAATATCACTGCTGTTTTAAATGATGATGAGGTTATTCAAAGAAACAAACAAGTTGCTGAAGCTGTTGCAGCAATGGGATAATTCAAGTGATTGACAGTCGATCTAGAATAAGGAGCAACTAGCTCCTTTTTTTATGTCTCTTGAAACTACTGTTTTTACATTTAAAATAAGCGTACCTTTTGAGAAATGGGCAGCTGTTTACGATAGCCAAGAAAATATACAAATGAATAAAGAACGTGGAATTGTTTGCTTATATAAAGGTGTAAAGAAAGATGATCCAACCAGTGTAATTCTTATTGAACAGGGTGAAGAAGGTAAATCAATAGCTATGTTTGAAGATCCAGCAGTGAAACCATTAATTGAGAGTGCAGGTCATATTTATGATTCAACCGTTATTAGTAGTTACTTTTAAATTATTTTTCTAAAATAATCTATACTTATTTTTATTTATGCTGTTTCTTATTTCTTATAAATTTAATGATTCAAACGCCCAAGAAAAGGGATCCAAAATGTTAAAAGAATGGTATGACAAAGGAGGGCCACAAAATAGACCAGAGGGTTATGACGTTAAATCTTGGATTTTCTTACCTCAACATGGTAATGGTTACTCTGTTGTAGATGCTGATTCTTTAGAAACTATTTGGCGACAGTGGCAACCTTGGAGAGAATTATTGGAGTTTACCATTGAACCATGTGCAGATTTAGATCAAACAGTAGCTCTATATTGTTAATCAAATGCTTTCTAGTTTTTTTTAATTAATGGCTAAATCTCATTGGTTGATTAATCCAAAAAGAACAGAAGTAAAAAGGTTTATAAAAAACGATAAGAGCATAGATGGTGTTTTTGAGTATATGTTTGTAGATACTGGAAAAATAGTTGGTGTGTTAGGAAAAGAACCTCCTGTAATGACAACAACAGTTTCGGTAGATATAGATTTAGCTAGAGAAATTTATGGAAGGTTAATCTCTCAAGGTTGGAGGAAAACTGAGGAGGTTTGGCCCAAAAAAGAGAGTTAGGTCTTTGCTCCAAAAATCTTTTCTGCTGAAATTTACGAAACTGTAGGAAATAAAGTTATTAAAGGCATAAACAGAACATTAGTTCCACATAAGATCTTTAAAACAAAATTAGGACATATCAGAGTTTAAGGATAATAGTATTAACTAATTAGTTCGACTAAATTATTAATAAGAATCTGAGTGCAAGCGGTAACCAAAGGCATAGAAGAAGCATTAGTAAAAGAGTAATAGCATGGATATTTGGAATGTAATGCTCTTTTAAAATTTGTGTTTTCAAAATTTATCTGCCTTCTTAAGTTTGAATTCTCTTCTTATAAGCAGAGCTATAACTACAACACACATGTTAATTAGAAAAACGTCTAATGGCATTTAATAAAAAAGACTCTACTTAATTAATAGCAAGATTATTGATTTAAGAGTCAAAAATGATTATTAATGTTTATTGGCTTAATAAAACGAATTTAAAAATTCAATTTATGCTTTAATATCTCAGTTATTTTAACTATTAAATGGCTTATTCAGAAACAAGAATAGTAATAGGTGGTCTAACCCATGTACCTGTTCTTATTTTTATAGCCAATTTTATTAAAGGTAAGTTTGGAATTAAAACTGAAGAGGTAAAAGAAACTGTAGTTATAGAAGAGGCAGTAAAAATTATTGAGGTAAAAGATACTGTAGTTAAAGGAGGAAAAGGAGAAGCTATAAAAGAACTCTCAAAAAAACTGGATAGTATTGAACAGAAGGCTGGTGAGGTTTATGAAAAAGTAAAGAAGAAAAAAAAAGATAAGAAGAAGAAAAAAAAGAAAGATTAACTAAGTTGTAATCCTATCAAGCATCAATACATCTTGTGCTTGTATCGTATCTCTCTTATCCTCATCTTCAAGATCTTTATAGGATTCAATTTCAGCTTGAATTTTTCTCTTATAAACTCCTTTGATATAGTCAATTTCTCTTCTCTCTTTATTTAAGATTGAAAATGGTGATCTTTTTAAGTTCATAACTTTCTCCTAATAAATAAGTTTTAATCAACTCCAGTTCTTATCAGATTCAATAAAACAATCCAATGTTTGCTGATTCTTGATTTCTTCCTCTAGAAGTTCTGCTTCTGATCTTTCTTCAATCTCAGATTTATAATCTTCTTTTAGTGTGTGTTTGGTAGACATTTACTCATGACGACTACCTTAATGTTCTAACTAGTTAGGGAGGCCATCCGACTAATAAATATGTACGGTTTGAGGAACTTCCTTATACGGATAAAGGATCAACAATTGAACTTGAATATGGTTAAAATGCTTTAAGTTTGATAAAGGTAATAATACAGATATTTGGATGTAGAATTATATTTAGCGTAATTTTTTATTGCCTTTACTGTAATGGGATAATTTCATTGATTGACAGTCCATCTAACATAGAGGGATAAAACCCTCTTTTTTTATGTTTTTTTGATGGGAGAAGAAGCTTATCAAATAAAAGATTACTTTCATGATGAGGCAGTAGCTTTTGCTGGAGCGATGCATCCCAAAGGTAGCCTGGCTCACAATTCAGATGAGATGTATTCATCTGACCGATATAAGTTAGAGAGTTGGAACCCTGGAGATACAATTCCAGTGGCAACTTTTTTTCATGAAAAGTACTCCCCAAAAAAAGCATATTTTCATGTCGCATCTTTTACAGAAACACAATGGAAAGAATCTCATATGGAAGTTTATTCACTCTTTTCTATCTGGTGGAATAAAGAATGGAGTCACTGGGAAAAAATACCTGAGTACTGTTGTTCCGTAATATCTGAAAAACCTCAACCACCTTTACATAAAGAAGCGGCAAATTGGATGCTGAATAGAATGACCACCAAAGGCTCTGGTTTCGCAGAGGTAGATTATTTTATAGAAGGCAAATTAGAAATAATAATTTGAATATTTCTCACCTACTTCTACTTTTCTTTTAAGTATTTTTTTTTATTTGATATCAGAACTAAAATAAGAGTCATGAAACATTCTTTTTTTAGTTTAATTTTTAATTAATGGGGAAAGAAACTTATCGAATAGAAGAATATTGGCATGATGAGGTAACCGCTTTTGGTACGGCGTTCGGCATTTTAGGCGAGAGAGAAACACCAAAAGAAGATTTCTGTGAGTCAACTGACTTTAATAATCTAGAGAGTTCCTTACCTCCAAATACCATTAAAGTTGCAACTTTTGTGTACAAAGAATACTCCACAAAAAAAATAAATTTTTATGTTTGCTCATTCCCGGAACCACATCCACATTATTCATATTCTCTCTTCTCAATAATGTGGAGTAGAGATAATCTCTGGGAATTAAATCCTTGGTACTGTTGTTCTGTAAAATCTGAACTACCTCAACCATGTTTACATAAAGAAGCAGCAAGTTGGATGTTTAAAGAAATGACTACTAACGGTTGTGCTATTGCTCCATTAGAAGTCTTCAAAAATGGAAAACTTGAGATATTAATTTGAATATAAACCCTTTTATAGCAATGGTTATGGTTTATACATTGCGGATTGTTACTGATAAATTGTCAGGTTTTGCCGGCTTGTTTTACAGAAAGTAATAATTAGGATTTCAAGTTTGAATCTTTTTGCTAATTTTTTAGCAGTACTTGGTTTCTAGCAATTAAACCCTGGTGTTTCGCCTGGGTAGCAGTAAAGTCACTCAAACGGCATCGGATACCAATGTCTCTCAGCAAAGAATAGGCCAAAGGCCCTTTTTCTTAGGCACTGGGACGACTACAGGTAGTCATGCCACGATAAAGGGCCTTTGGCCTATTCTTCGCCTACAGTGATCGGCACCAATCTCTGAAGGATAGTAGAAATCAGGTACAACCTATTTCCCAAAAAAATGAAGAACTTTAATAATTCAAAGATAATATTTGCTGCTTCTCTTATCTCTACTAATGATCAAAGCGCAGGCGGTTACCACTATCATCTTGATACAACCATAAATATATTAGTAGTTAACGATATTGTTGAGAAAGAGAATAGTTTGGAAAGATCAGATGATTTGTTTTTTAGCGTTTATCACAAAGATTATTATGCTGAAAAAAAACTAATTTATCTTTATTCAGGTCCTGCTAAATCAAATAATAAGAAAGTGTCTGATTCTTTTTCTCTCATAAGTAATGATTTTAAGAGTCTTCAAAATGTGCCTTTACTTTTAAACGCTATTAAAGATGTTATTAACTCCAATGAAAAAGGTGTTTATTTAGATAAAGAAAAAGACGATACAAGAGATTCGGTTCCATTTCTTGCAAGGATTGATTCATTATCAAAGACATCATCTATTGTCAGGTTTACTAAGGGATTAGATTCAATAAATGATAAAGATGAAAATAATGAATTTAATCTAATATCTGCTCAAAAATTAAGTGACAAGATCAAAGATTCAAAAGTGCTAGATAAAAATGATATTGAACTTGTAAAAATATTATTAACTAAAACCCCACTTACTTTTGGATATTGGGGTGCTTTTAAAGCACTGATGAAGAAATTCGATCCTGAACGTTTGCCAATTGAATTTGGAAAAGCTTTAGCACGATTATCTGTTCATCCAGGAGCTAAATCGCATGATTCATATCATTACCCCAACTTTAATTTTGAGAATTTGATCTGGCTAAAAGAATTTATCCCTCTCCCAAATAAAAGAACCATTGATTATGTGTCGAGACGTATGCGAAGAGAATTAAAAAAAATAGGAGAAACTAAACCAGAATTATATACTTCAGTTGTATCCACAATGCTCATTGAATTTGACTCATGGGATTCAAAAATTACAAATAAATCTTTTATTCCTGCTTATGTATTGTCAGGAAAATATCTTGAGCTTGATGGTTATAGAAAAAGTAGAGTCGTTTATTTACCTCTTTTTCAGCAAAGGCGTTCTGACCCTCATCCAGAGGCATGGAATAAAAATATCTCTAAAGTTATAGATATTTTTAATAACGTTAGAAATTCTTCCGAGATATTTAATTTTAGTTATCAAATATTGAAAGATAATAATCAAATAATTCCAGATCTCACGAAGAATAATGTTTTATTGGCCTTATCTTCTAATTTTGATGAACTTGTATTAATTGCCCTTAAAACAATTCCAAAGTTTTTCAAGGATGTATTCAATCAAATATCTGAAGATAATTGGCTGATGTTCTTTGAAAAAAGTGATATGAAATCATTTGGGATTTTTATTGATGAGGTGCGTTGTGTTGGGACTGGAATGGGAAACATCTATCTTTTTAATGCTCTAGAAAAATATTTTTCTACATATTTCAAAGATAATATTGAGCGAGCAGCTCCTCTTGCTGGAATGTATTTAAGATTTCTTCCTAGATATGTATATAGTGCCCAAAAATTCAGAAAAGTATTAGAACTTGTCACTTCCTTTTATTCTTTTAGTAAATCTTCAGATCTATGGAGAATTTTATTAGATAACATTCCCTTCAAGGATTTGTTGGAATTTTATTTTGAAATAATTCAAAATAAGAATTTTGTTGAAGGTAATTTGGAAATAATAGAGGAAGTAATTCTTGGTAAATGTAAATCAAATCAAAGTTATCTTTATGGCTATGGCTATGGCTATGGCTATGGCTATGGTTACCACGATATTTTTATAGAGAGCATATTAAAATGTCTTATTGCTGGCGAGAAAAAAGTTGAGGAGTTTGGTTGGTTATTATTAAACAAATATCAAGATTCTTCAGATTTAGATCAAAGAAAAATTCAAATAGAAAGAATTTTCCAGTGGTTGAAAGATACACATTTAGATCCAATAAAAATTCAAATAGAGCCTATTATTCAATGGTTGAAGAACACACATCCATCTTCATATTTTTTGGGAGAAAAATGGGAGATTCGCAGAATTGATCTAATAGGTATTCTTCTTGAAAAATATCCTTATTTAAGCGACGAAAAAATTGTAGATATTCTGACTGATAATGGATGGTCTCTTACATCATCAGGAAAGTTATATTTTCTCATGCAAAATGCAAGCCCAATGAAATCTCGAATAGTTTGGAATGCACTGGCAAATGATAATTCTAATGAAATTAAAGATCTTGTTCTGATAGATAAATCTTTTCTTAAAGTGGTTGGTGATTCAATTGATATTGATGATCTTTCAAAAAGTGGAAATATCCAAAATGAAGTTTTAAAAAAATATATTGAAAACAACCCATCAAGAATAAAAAATGATATTTCTTTTGGTTTAGCTCTAGCAGCAGTTCCTAATCCAGAATTGCAGGATATTGCAATCGCTCAACTCGTAAAAATAAATGCCTTGCAATCTAAATGGCTTTTACTTGCCGAGATTGGATTACCTAAACCAATTCTCGCAGCCCGTAAATTTATAGAATCTTTATCTGATACAGAAGAATTGAGTACTTGTATTCTTGCTTCTATTGATAGTTCAGTTTTTACAGTAAGAGATATGGGATTGGAATTATTGGATAAAAATTCAGAAAAAATTAATAATGAAAAATTACTTGCTTCATTATCAACCTCTGATGATCAGAAAGTTCAGGCAAGGGTAGCTGAAGAGCTGCTCATAAGAGGAAGTGATAATAAAGTTTTTGAAGATTTTGATAATAGAGTACTAATAACAAGAAGAAGAAATCGTAAGGCAAAGGAAAAAATTAAGGATCGACTTAATTCTGATTCAAGGATACAAAATAAAGGAATACTTGCTCCAAAAAGAATGGAGGCATTATTGAATTTAGCCAAAGGTAAAAATATTAGAGATCGAGAATGGGCTCTGAATCGAATAGCTTCTCTCAGTATGAAAGGGGTCAGATTTGATGGAATTAAAATAGAAAAGACTAATACAAGGAGAAATAAATGACTACATTTAATGGAAATTTTACAAGATCAATTTCAGGATCTTCTACTGAAGACAGTTCTGTAACCTTTGGGGTTGATGTAGATCAATCACCTGTTTATCTAAATGTTGATGTTATTCCAAGTTATGCATTTGCTCGATTAATGCTTGTTTTAGGAAACGTAGTAAGAATGCAAGATGCAGGAATTGAAAAGGATCATTCTGCTTATCAAGCATGGGTGAGGGGAGAATATTTAAAAGAATTAAATGACGAAATTAAAGAGAAAAAAGCTAAATTACCAGCTTTACTAGAAAAGAAAAATAAAATTACAAAGCTATTAAAATCGATTAAAGAAAAGGGTGAAAAGTACGATTCAAAGAATTTTATTAAGGAAAGAAATAAATTTTGGCAATGGCTTTATACCCATAATCGTGCAGCATGGATTGTTCTTGACCCTATCGTAAGCGTCCAGCCTGATGCAACATTTTTTGAAGCATTTTCATTGGATGAATCTACATATGCGCGGGTATCGCTTCCCCATTCGGCAACAAAATCTAATAGAGAACCATCATGTGGAACTACGAATATAGATTTCAGTGTCTCGCTTGAAAGGGAACTTGCAAGGACTAGAAACTATAGACCTTTACATCTGACTGTGGGATCAGATTCAGTTGGAGTCGAAACAGGAGTTTCTTCTACTGTCGAGAAGAAAATAGATCTCCCAGAATCATGGGTAAGAGGGTTGGTTGAGGTACAGGCTGCTTTATCTTTAGCACCAGTTGAGCTGACTTTATCTTCTTCTTATCTTGCTGATATTCTTGCAAGATTAGAATCTGAAAGAGAAAGGGAAGGTCCACGAGCATTAGTATTTAATCTGACACCTGGAGAAAAGCCTGAAATAGAAATACAACCTTGGGGTGAAATTTATAAAGTTTCTGACAAAATTTATACTGGTGAAGATAATCGAAAAATTAAAGTCTGGGGAAGACGCAGACTTCGTGTTTTGAGTAATTTATTATCTATTGTTCCAGAATTGAAGGTCAGATTAATAGATTCGGGAATGCCATCTTTCTGGAGTATTGAGATAGAAGGTGTAGTCCTAACAATTGGTATATCTGGATGGACTTCACAAGATTGGGCAGGTAGAGCAAGGTTTTCAGCTATTACTCCTGGCTCTGATTTATCTCCAAATATCATTGAGAATGCATCGACTCTTCTTAAGGAAAAGAATGCATTATCTGTCGAAGAATTAGCGAATAAAATTAATCAGAGCCCTGGAGATTGTCGTCGAATTCTTCAGAGTTTATGTATTAAGGGATTAGCAATGTTCGATCCTGAAAATGGAAAATATCGTTGGCGGGCTCTTTTCCCATCTCTAAATCTTGAAAGTCAATCAGAAGCAGGACTTGAAGAAAGAAAAGGTTTAGAAATATTCAAGACAAAAAATATCCAAGTTATTTCAGACCAGATAACAACCAAAGGGCGTGAACTTAAAGGTCTCGTAAAGTTAGATGAGAAAATAAATAAACCCTCCATTATCAAAGATTTGGATGGTCGAGTAATTAATGCTCAATGTGACTGTTCTCATTTTCGTTTTCATAAATTAAGACAAGGACCATGTAGGCATATTGTTTCATTAAGCTTGGAGGGAGGCGGGTAAGATGTCAGAACAAGTTGCGAATCAAAGTAATTCTTTGAATAATCAATGGAAAAAAAGATTAAAAGAGCTAGGACAGGGAGCATTTGAATTTGAAGAAATGATCCGCTTAGGTTTCATTGATCTGGATGATATTAAAGGTGTTGATAAAAAAATGACGATTGAGGAATCTAAAGAAGTTTTTGAAGAGTTAGCCAAAATTAATTCAGAATTATTAGAAGTTGATAAAGAGATAGATTCCATTAATCAGATAGAGGAACTTCTCGCAGAAATAAGATCTAGAAGAATAAAAAGAGTAAAGGAGGTTGCCAAAGAAAAGAAAATTAAGAAGCAAGAAGAAAAGATTAAACGGTCGAAAGAAATTAAAAAAAGGAAAATTAATTCCCCAACATTTTTGGGGAGAGGAGTCTCAAATAGACTTACTTTTATAACAGATAAAAAGGTAGATTTTAAATCCAATAAAATTCCAGAACTTACTTCTTTTCTTGATGTGGCCAATGCTTTAGAAGTAACTCCATCCAAATTGCAATGGCTTATTTATGAAAGAGTTGCAAGCAATATTGATCATTATTTAAGATATGAGATACCAAAAAAATCAGGAGGTAAAAGATTAATTTCCAGTCCAAAGAAAGATATGAAAAAAGCTCAGAAATGGATCTTGGAAAATATTTTAATTCACCTTGATGTTGATAAAGCAGCTATGGCTTTTCAAAAAGGTTTATCAATTATTGATAATGCATCCTTACATGTCAAATCAAAAATTGTAGTTCGTATAGATATAAAAGACTTTTTCCCCACTATCACTTTTCCCCGTGTAAGAGGTTTTTTCGAATCTTTAGGTTATAACCCAGGGGTTGCAACTGTGTTTGCCTTGATTTGTACAGATAGTCCTAAAGTTATTCTTAAGCAGGAAGCTATAGATGGTGAGAAAAACAATAAAGATTATCCTCAATTTATAGTTATTAGTGAGAGGTCACTACCTCAAGGTGCGTGCACTTCACCATCATTGGCTAATCTTATTTGCAGAAAAATTGACTCACGTCTTAATGGATATTCTTCAAAATCTGGATGGAAATATTCTAGATATGCAGATGATTTAATTTTTTCTACTACCTCTGAAGATAGTTATCCTCATAGATTAATAAAATCAATTTCATCGATAATTTCAGAAGAAGGATTTAAGGTAAATCAATCAAAAACAAGATTGATGCGCGCACCTAATCGACAAACTGTTACTGGTTTAGTTGTTAATAATGAAGTTACTCTAAGTAGAAGAGATTTAAAACGAATGCGTGCATTTTTTCATCAATGTTCCTCTAAAGGTTTAGATTTCATGAGTGAGAAAATTGGTAAAGATGCATTATCTGTAGCGCGTGGATATATCTCATACGTCGAAATGGTTTCACCTACAGTTGCAGAAAAATTTCGTTCAACTAATTCCTGGGTAAAATAATTAAAATACATGTCTAAAAAATTCCCAATATTATTTCCCGATCTGCTTGCTCATTTTGAATTAATTAAAGGTTCTAGTGATGATCCAGATGAAACTGATTATGAATGGAATGAAGGGAATTTAAATTTCAAAGTTAAAGAATATTCC